>BLLV01000230.1 GCA_011959205.1 Bacteroidaceae bacterium | reverse complement strand
GCAGTGTACTGGTGAGCAGGCTCTTGCCGAAGCGGCGGGGACGGCTCAGGAACACTGACTTTGAGCCGGAATGCGTCATGCGGTAAACGTATTCCGTCTTGTCGACATATACTAAGTTGCTTTCTATTATCTCCGAGAAAGTCTGAATTCCTACGGGATATAATCGGGGTGTCATTGCTTCCATATTCCTGCCGTTTCTTTTGAGTTTAAACAACTGATACGCAAAGATAGTTTTTTGAAATGATTATAGGGTAGAAAAGAGAGGAAAATGATATTTAGTTCCCGGAAATATTCTGTAAAATAGATATAATAATCGGTTTTGACCGTTTTTTGCCTCTTTACTGCCGAATTATTAATCCCTACAATGACAGAAATCAGTTACTTTTGCAATGTTATCAATAAAATTGCTATGAGGAACTTATTTCTATTAATCGTATTATGCTGTGTGGCTTTTTCTGTTCGTGCCCAACGCCTGGTTGAAGTGGGGAAGGGTTTTAGCAGCACTTCGGTAAATACCACTGTATTCCGTAATAATTCCATTGTGACGCATGGAGACACCCAATACATTTCTTATTATGACGCTGACGGCTGGCTGATGCTGGGCAAACGCCGGTTGGGTACCGAGGAGTGGACTTTGCACCGTTCGCAATATAAGGGAAACGTACAAGATGCGCATAACATTATCAGCATGATGGTAGATGGCGACGGTTATCTTCATCTTTCTTTCGACCACCATGGGCATAAGTTGAATTATTGCCGCAGTATTGCTCCCGATACCCTTGTCCTGGGAGATAAAGAACCGATGATAGGCCATGAGGAAGAAGATGTGACCTATCCTGAGTTCCATTTGCTGGCTGATGGAGATTTGCTTTTTGTCTATCGTTCGGGAGCGTCCGGAAGGGGAAATATGGTGATGAACCGGTATGATGTGAAATTCCGCAAGTGGGAGCGTGTGCAGGATGTCCTTGTGGACGGAGAAAACGAGCGAAATGCTTATTGGCAGCTGTATGTAGACCCGGCAGGAACCATTCATCTTTCCTGGGTGTGGCGTGAAACCTGGCATGTGGAAACCAATCACGATTTATGCTATGCCCGTTCTTTGGACGGGGGTAAAACCTGGTATAAGACCAACGGACAGAAGTATGAGCTTCCTATCCGTCTGGGCAATGCCGAATATGCCTGCCGTATTCCGCAGAATGCCGAATTGATAAATCAGACCAGTATGAGTACGGATGCCGCTGGTCATCCATACATCGCTACCTACTGGCGCAGCCCCGGTAGTGATGTCCCCCAATACCGCATCGTTTGGCACGATGGTGTGAAGTGGCACAGCCGTCAGGTTTCCAATCGCAAGACTCCTTTCTCGTTGAAAGGAGGAGGAACCAAGATGATTCCCATTTCCCGTCCCCGGATGGTGGTGAACAATGGAGAAGTGTATTATCTGTTCCGTGACCAGGAACGTGGCAGCAAAGTTTCCATGTACTATACCAAAGACGTACAGTATGGTGAGTGGCGCGTGAAGGACCTGACAGATTTTCCCGTAAATGCATGGGAACCCAGCCATGACACGGAGTTGTGGAAAATGAAGAAGCAACTTCATATTTATGTGCAGGACACCCGTCAGGGAGATGGCGAGAAGCAGGTAGAAACCGAACCGCAAATGGTGTATGTGCTGGAATTGTAAATAATGTGCAAATAGATAAATTATTAATATGATGAACAAGTTATTGAAACAAACCCTTGTTTGTGCGGGCGCCTTGTTGCTTTCCATGCAGGCTGCTGCCAAGCCCTCTTCCGAAGCCAAGGAAGTACGGGGAATTATAGACAAGGTAAATACCTATTGGCAAACGCATAACAAGCCCGAGGTCCGTTCGTTTTGGGATAATGCCGCTTACCACACCGGAAACATGGAGGCATACTTTCTGACCGGTAATGAAAACTACCGTGCATACTCTGAAGCCTGGGCCATGCACAATGAATGGAAGGGAGCCAAGGAAAAGGACAAGTCCAAATGGAAATACTCTTACGGCGAGAGTGATGAGTATGTATTGTTCGGAGATTATCAGGTTTGTTTCCAGACGTATATCGACCTTTATAATATCCTTCCGGACAACTATAAGATAGCCCGTGCCCGCGAAGTGATGGAGTATGAGATGAGTACACCCAATCAGGATTACTGGTGGTGGAGCGACGGTCTGTATATGGTAATGCCTGTCATGACCAAACTGTATAAGGTGACGGGCAATCACCTCTATCTGGACAAACTGTATGAATACATCACTTATTCAGACGGCATCATGCTCGACCGGGAAACCGGCCTGTATTATCGGGATGCCAAATATGTTTATCCCAAGCACAAGACTCCCAGCGGAAAGAAGGATTTCTGGGCACGTGGTGACGGATGGGTGCTTGCCGGACTGGCGAAGGTGCTGAAAGATCTTCCCGCAGATTACAAACACCGTTCTTTCTTTGTTGATAAGTATGTGAAACTGGCCGAAGCAGTCGCAGCCATCCAGCAACCGGAAGGTTATTGGACCCGTAGCATGATGGATCCCACCCATGCTCCCGGACCGGAAACCAGCGGAACGGCTTTCTTTACTTACGGCTTCCTTTGGGGAATCAACAATGGCTATCTGGATGAGGCAGTGTATAAACCGGTGGTAGATAAAGCATGGAGCTATTTGACAAAGACTGCTTTGCAGAAGAATGGCAAGATTGGTTACGTACAGCCGATTGGCGAGAAGGCCATTCCGGGACAAGTGGTCGATGCGGATTCTGAAGCTAATTTCGGGGTAGGCGCTTTTCTGTTGGCTGCTTGTGAATATGTCCGTTATCTGGAAGCTCCTAAAAATCAGGACCGTGCCTACTGGTGTAATTTGCTTTATAAGATGGCAGCTCCCGTACTGAGCAATATGGCGGAAGGTAATCTGAAAAAGAATATGCTGGTAGAGGTGAGCCCTAATTGGGACGGGCGTAACAAAGGGGTGACTTATATGGAAACCTTCGGACGCCTGATGGCAGGTGTCGCTCCCTGGCTGACACTTCCCGATGATGATACGGAGGAGGGACAGATGCGCAAGCAACTCCGTGAATGGGCATTGAAAAGCTATGCCAATGCGGTGGATCCTGCCAATCCCGACTATCTGTTGTGGAGAGGACACGGACAGGCTTTGGTGGATGCGGCCTACGTGGCCGAAAGTTTCCTGCGTGCCTACGACCAGCTTTGGATGCCTTTGGATGATACAACCAAGAAACGTTATTTTGAAGAATTTACCCAGTTGCGCCGGGTGGACCCGCCTTACACCAACTGGCTGCTGTTTTCTTCTACCATCGAGAGTTTCCTGGCAAAGGCAGGAGCGGAATGTGATGAATACCGTATCAATTCGGCTATCCGCAAGGTGGAGGAATGGTATACGGGAGACGGCTGGTATGCGGACGGCCCTTCTTTCTCCTTCGACTATTATAGTAGCTATGTCTTCCATCCCATGTACCTGGAAACGTTGCAAGGCATGAAGGATGCAGGGAAATACACTCGTATTCATTATAAAAAATATTATGACCGTGCCTTGAAACGCACCAGAAAGTTCAGCCTTGTACTGGAACGCCTGATTTCTCCCGAGGGTACTTTCCCGGTATTCGGCCGTTCCATTCCTTATCGTCTGGCTACCATGCAGCCCTTGGCGCTGATGGCTTGGTATCAGCAGCTTCCCGAAGGGGTGAGCAACGGACAGGCGCGTGCCGCACTGACTTCTGTGATGCACCGGATGTATGACAACACCGAGAACTTCAATGAGGCGGGTTTTCTGACCATCGGTTTTGCAGGCCGTCAGCCCAATGTGGCGGATTGGTACACCAATAACGGCAGTCTGTATATGACATCACTGGCGTTCCTCCCGCTGGGGCTTCCTGCCGCACATCCGTTTTGGACAGATGCCGCACAACCTTGCACACAAGCCAAGGCATGGGGCGGACAGCCTTTCCCGAAGGACCATCACTGGAGGGATGATATACGTACTTGGGATTTATTCTGATTGTTTTCAGACGCGGATGACGCAGGTGATACGGATAAGTATAAAAACAACTTCGTATCATCTGCGTTGTTCGTGTTTAAAAAATAAAAGCTTTGTGTCATCTGTATCTGAAAATGGCAAAAAGATCGTAGCTTTGCATCCATGAAAACAAAATTTCTCCCTATTCTGAGATGTATAGTGCCTGCATGGCTTCTTCTGTGCATTGTACTTTGCCGTTTTTTTCCTGTCATGTCCGAAGGGTATGCCCGTCATATCTATCCGTGGCTGTCGGCGGCGTTGTCCGCTACAGCTTCTGTTTTCCCTTTCTCCTTGGAGGAGGTACTGGTGGTCGGAATCATTTTATGGATGATTATGTATCCTTTTCTCAAACGCCGGAAGAAGAAAAGCTGGAGATTCATTGTAGGTAGGGAAGTGGAGTTGCTGGCATGGGTCTATATCTGGTTTTATCTGGGGTGGGGCTTGAATTATTTCCGTTACGATATTTACCGGCGGATGGAGGTAGAGCCTGCCGGTTACGACGAACAGGCATTCCATCGTTTCCTTGTTTCCTATACAGATAGTCTGAATCAGTCCTATACGGCTGAGGTGAAAACGGATCCTGAAAGGGTGCGGCAAGAGATAAAGGAGATTTACCGGCAGGTTCCGTCTATGTATGGACTGGCTCTTCCCCGGGATTATCAGCACCCGAAGCAGGTGTGGTTCAATCCGCTTTATTCGGGTGTGGGAGTATTGGGATATATGGGTCCTTTTTTTGCGGAGTCGCAATTGAATGAAGAATTGCTTCCTGTGCAATGGCCTTTTACGTATGCCCATGAACTGTCTCACCTGTTGGGGGTAAGTAATGAGGCGGAAGCGAATTATTGGGCTTACAGGGTTTGTCGCTCCTCAATGCGGCCGGCGGTGCGTTATAGTGCCTATTTCGGTCTGTTGCCCTATGTGCTGGTCAATGCCTCTTCTGTGTTGACGGAAGAGGAATTCCGTGAATGGATAAAGACGATTCGTCCCGAAGTGGTGAAGGATTATGAATATAAACGTATGTATTGGAATGAGCGTTACAGTACCCTGCTGGGTGAAGTGCAGAATCAAATTTATAACCTGTTTTTAAAAGGTAACAACATCCCTTCCGGCAGAAAGAATTATGCGGAAGTGATCGGGATGCTGCTTTCTTTGGAAGAAAAGTAAAACTCTAAAGAAGAACCTTTCAGGAGGATTCCAAACAATGATCAGCATCCGCGCGGAAGTCTATTGTTTCTGTTTCACATAATCCGAAGGCGACATTCCGTATTCGTCCTTGAAACATTGGCGGAAATAGGCCACACTGCTGAATCCTATCATATAGGCTATTTCTGAAATCGTATATTGTCCGTACATCAGCAGTTCCGCTCCCTTGCGCATTTTTACCTTACGGATAAATTCGTTGGCAGACATGTCCGTCAGTCCCTTTATCTTGCGGTAAAGGGTGGAGTGGCTCATGCACATCTTGTCGGCAATGAAAGCGATATCCATCTTTTCCATTTCCAGATTCTCTTCGATGATCTGCGTGATTTTCTGCAAGAATTCATTATCCAGTTTGTTTAACGAACTCACGGCGCTTTCCTGCTTGGGCTGTGTGTCCGCCAGTGCCAGCAGAGAGGCTATTTTCTTACGGTTTTCCAACAGGTTGTTGATGCGGCTGTGCAGCAGTTTGGCACTGAACGGTTTGGTCAGGTAGGAATCTGCTCCGGATGCATATCCTTCTTCCTTGTCCTGTAACGAATCCTTGGCCGTCAGTAAGATGACGGGGATATGGCTGGTGCGCATATCCTCTTTCACTCGCTTGCAAAGTTCGATACCGTCCATGATCGGCATCATGATATCGCTGACAATGATGTTGGGTATTCGCCCCTGTGCCAGTTCCCAGCCTTCCTTGCCGTCCTTGGCGGTGATTACTTCATAGAATTCAGTAAAAGAACTCCGGATATATTCCCGTATGTCGGCATTATCCTCTACCACCAGCACAATGGGATGATTTTCGGTAGGGGTATCGGCAACGGTGGTTTCCTCGGCATCCGTCGGTTTCTTTTCCGTATCATGTTGTGCGTGGATAGCGTTGGGATATGTATTCTCGGTGAGCAGCCGCAGGGTGAATGTGGTTCCTGTATCCAAGACACTTTCTACTTTCAGGATTCCTTCGTGTAACTCGCTCAAGCCTTTGACCAGGGCAAGCCCGATGCCCGAACCTGATGCCTGGTATTTGCTTTTTGCCTGATAATAGCGGTCGAAAATGTGCGGCAGCGCTTCGGCGGCAATGCCGTGTCCGGTATCACTGACACTGATTTCCGTGTATTTTATCTGGTTCTCTTCTACCGAACGGAGCGATAAGGTGATATCTCCCTCGGAAGTATATTTGGCGGCATTGCTCATCAGGTTGTCCAGTATGATGGTGATCATGTCCGCGTCATAGAAGATCTCCGTATCTTCCGTTTCGATATGAATGTGGTAATTTACTTTGTTATTGGGATTCAACTCTTTGTAACGCAATCCTACTTCCTGCACCAATTGTCCCAAATTTCCCTTGGCCACAGATAATTTACGATTCTGGGTTTCGGTCTTGCGGAACTCCAGTATGCGGTTTATCAGATTCAGCAGACGGGTGGCGCTATCATGAATGATGCTGATTTTGTTGGCGTGTTTGGGCGACAAGGTGGCATCGCTCAGCAAGTCTTCCAATGGGCCGAGGATCAGCGTGAGCGGAGTACGCAGTTCGTGGGTGATGTTGGTGTAGAAGCGCAGGCGTTCTTCGTTCAGCTCCTGCTTGTTCAGGCTTTGCTTGCGCTCCACTTCCAATGAACTCTCTAAGTCCAGCTTGCGCTTATAGAAACGGAGCAATGCATATAATGCGAGGATGAATAACATGACATAGCCTAGTTTGGCATACCAGGTAAGCCATACGGGCGGGTTGATTACCACGGTCAGTTGTGCTGCATTCTCGCTCCACTCCTGGTTGCGGAAGCGTGTTTTCACCTTAAACACATAGTTGCCGTGCGGTATGTTGCGGAAGGTGACCTGATTGTCTCCTTGGGTGCTGTACCATGCATTCTCAAGCCCCTCCAGCATATATGAGAATTCCACTTGCGAACTTTGTGTATAGTCCAACACATTGAAAGAAATGTTAAACGTGTTTTGGTTATAAGGCAACTCTACCCTCCCGTTACTGATGGGGATCGGTAACCGGGTATTTCTGCTTTCTGTCTGTTTGTTATAGATAAAGAATTGGGTGATGGTGACAGGGGAGACTTCACGTGGTGATGACAGTTCACGCGGATTGAAATAACAGGCCCCGTTTTGGGAACCGAAAAACAGCGTGCCGTCCGGAGTGATGCAGGTGGAACCATCCATGAAGTCACCCATAGGCACACCGTCATGATAGTTGTAGTTGTAGAATCTTTGGTTCTTTTCATCCAAACGGGAAATGCCACCATTAGTACTTATCCATATATGGCCGTCATGGTCTTCCTGTATGGCGCGTACCTGTGTGTTTTCTAGACCTTCCTTTGCGCTGAACGACATAAATACATTAGGCTGGCTGACATCTTTGAAAATAATGATTCCTTCCCGGGTAGCAACAAGAATGCGTTTGCGGGAATCTTCCATCATATAATTCACGGCATTGGATGGAAATGAATGGTCTGTTGTGAAATTATAAAGCATTTGGTCATTTTCGTCAAATATCACCACTCCTTTGCCGAATGTTCCTACCCATAGTTTTCCGTTTTTGTCGCGTATGATGCCGTGTACCATAATGTCGGGTAATTGGGCGTTTAATTCTGTCTCGTACGACAATTGGTTGTTGAAATAAGAATAGATTCCCGTTTGTGTACCTATCCATATCTTGCCGTTTGTATCCTCGCTGAAGGAACAGATATCAAGGAACTCCGAGTCTCTATCTCCTATGCGGGTGATGCGTCCGTCTTTGGGAGTATAAATCAATATTCCATTTTTATAAGTACCCAGCCACAGTCGTTCCTGTTTGTCTTGGTAAATCACATTGATATGCGTTTGCGGGTGCAACCGGCATTCGTGTAAAGAGAAGTTTTTTGTTTTCTTTCCTTTCTCATGAATCCCTAATTCACCTTCTCCTCCCAGCCATATCTGATTATTGTCTGCCCATAATCCCCACACTTGTTTATTGTTGATCTTGCCCTGTTTCTCGATTGTATAGGGAATGGTGTTGAACAGTGGCTGTGCATAGCTGATGAAATCCACTCCGCCGCGGTAGTTCCCGACCCAGATGTTTCCGAATGAATCCTGTATGATACTTCGTGCATTGGGTCCGGATAATCCATGGTTGTCATTGGTTACGGTGATATTGGAGAATGTAATATTTTCCGGTGATATAAATGTATTTTCCCTGAGATTAAGGATGCTTACTCCTCCCATATTGGTACCTATCCATAGACTACCGTCTTTCATCTGTTTGATATCAAGAATTTGATTGGATAATAGCGAATTTTCATTTCCTTGTATGTGTTTGAACGCAGTGAATTTTTCGCTTTGTGGGTTGAAAAGCGCCAGACCGTTATCGGTGCCTACCCATACATTTTTATTCTTGTCTATGCATAGAGCACGTACTTCATTATTGGGAATGCTATAAGGATTATTGGGGTCATGCTGATAATTTTTGGCAGTACGGTCTTTAAGGGATACAATGCTTAATCCTTTAAGGTGATGCCCGATATACAAGTTACCGTTTCCGTCTTCCTTTGACACCCAGTTATTACCTTCCAGGCCGTCTACGTCTTTAGAGGAGTAGGAGGTGAACATTTTGGCTTTCCGATCGTAGTAATCCACCCCGAAATGATAATGAGTGATCCATAAACCACTGTCGGCGGCAATTGATAAATCGGTGATATCATTGCTGAGCATATAATTTGCTGTAGCAGAAATGGGGGAAACTGTTTCTGTCTCATAGTCGAAATAGCAAAGCCCGTCCCGCTGTGTGCCTATCCAGACTTTATTTTCGCATGGATCTGCAAGGACGACATTCAGTTCGTTACTGCTCAACCCCGAATTATTTTTGGTGTAGGCATTGAACTGGCGTCCGTCAAATCTGTTCAGACCGGATTCGGTAGCTATCCATAGGTAGCCTTTTTTGTCTTGAGTAATACTTACCACATAATTGTTGGACATGCCGTCTTCCACTCCTAGACGTTTGATAACGTAAGGTTGTGCAGATACACGTAACAGAAAAATAAAACTGAATAGTAATAAGATTGAAAATGAGTATGTGTGTTTCATATAAAGGTACTTTTATGCCACAAATATACAGTATTTTCCCAAAATAATCTTGTTGGAATACATGATATATTCAGCATACGACAGCTAAAAACTCGTTATGAACGATTTTTATACCTTTCTTGCTTAGTTTTTCTCTATCTGTTTTTTATGTTATTTTTATATTTGCGTGTAGAAAAAAAACAAATTAAAAATTCTAATGCTTATGAAAACATAGATTTGAGTTCATTGAATGTCTTGTCCGGATGCTTTGATAGATGCTTCGGATTCAGAATATGAGAGTTTATTACCTTAATTAAATCTAATTATAAAAGAAAGACGATGAAAGAAAATTCGTTTAAAAGAAATCGAAAGGCCATGACTGCCTTGTTACTTTGTACGGGTTTCATTGTAACTCAGCCGCTTGGTGTGATGGCTGAAGAAATTGTGCCTTCCGTTCAGACAGTTCAACAACAGAAACAATCCATTTCAGGAGTTATTAAAGATGCTACTGGCGAACCTGTAATTGGTGCTAGTGTATTGGAGAAAGGTACTACGAATGGTACGATTACCGATTTTGATGGTAATTTTACATTGAATGTGGTTCCTGGTTCCACATTAGTTATTTCATACATTGGTTATAAGACGGTAGAAATGAAAGCTGTGATAGGCAAACCGGTAAATTTGACTTTGACTGAAGACAGCGAGATGCTGGAGGAAGTGGTAGTGGTAGGTTATGGTACAATGCGTAAGAAGGACTTGACAGGTTCGGTAGTACAAATTAACCCTTCCAAGATTGCTGATCAAAATCCTGCTTCTGTTCAAGATGTATTGCGTGGTACACCAGGATTGCAGATCGGTTACGATGCAACAGCAAAAGGTAGTGATGCTTCCATTCGGCTGCGTGGACAGAACTCGTTGGGAACCAATGCTAGTCCGATGATTGTATTGGACGGTATGGCTTTTTATGGTGAGCTTTCAGAAATCAATCCCGATGACATCGCACAAATTGATGTGTTGAAGGATGCATCTTCTGCTGCCATTTATGGAGCCAAGGCTGCTGCTGGTGTTATTATTATCACGACCAAGAAAGGTAAGGAAGGCAAGCCGGTAATTAATGTAGGTGCTAATCTTTCGGTTTCCGGTAAATCGGATTACCGCGATTATTTTGATGCTGCTGGTTATTTGAAATTCCATCAGGACTGGCGTAAAATGTATTATACGTATGGACAAGGTGAGGATGGTCTGTACGGCTACTACCGAGCCAAAGACGGTAATGGCAACTTGCTGTATCCTAATGGTTATTATGATGATCCCCGCACATTGACGGAAGCGGAGCAGAAAGCTTGGGCTTCCAATATCGGTGTCAGCGGTATAGGCCTTAGTGAAGGTGAATCCATGCTTGGTTTGTTTGCTCGTCGTCTGGAATTCAATAATTCCCCAATGATGATGGAAAATTTCCTGAACGGGCATATGATTGATTGGAATGATGCTACTTTCCGTACCGGTTTAAATCAAGACTACAACGCTAGCATCTCGGGAGCTACCGAACGTGTGAACTATTATTTCTCGCTGGGTTATATCAATAACGAAGGAGCCGTACAAGGTAATGAATACAAGGCATTCCGCTCTAACATGAAGATTAATGCCAAAATTACGGATTGGTTGGAGGTAGGAGCCAATGTTAATTTCCAGGATCGTTCGGATGGTGATATCCAGGTATCTCTTGGCAGCAATTATTGGGACAACAACATGTTGCGTAATTCTCCGTATGCTTCCATGTACAATGGAGAGGGAGGTTATGAGCAATATCCGATGTCCGGTCTTCCTACTAATGGAGGGTATAATTATTATTTCGACCGTCAATATTATGATTTGGAAAAAGGTTATACTGTATTGAATACCATTTTTAATGCTAAAATTACCTTGCCTGCGGGTTTTTCTTATCAATTCAATATTGCTCCCCGCTATCAATGGTTCTATGACCGTTATTGGATGTCTGCCGATTTGCCTAATGCTTCGGCGGCCGATCGGGGTGTAAACCGTGGCTGGTCTAAAAATTTTGACTGGAACTTGAATAATACCATCACTTGGGATAAGACTTTCGGCGATCATCACTTCACCGCTACATTTGTACAGGAGGCCGAGGAACATCGTTACTGGAGCGACAATATTCATGCACGTAACATCACGCCGAGTGATGCGTTGGGCTTCCATTATACACAAGGGGCAAACAAAACGCAGAGCAGTTTCAGTACCAGTGACAGCCACTACAGTGCCGCTTCTTATCTGGGACGTTTGTTCTATGGCTTTAAGGATCGTTATATGTTTACAGGAACATTTCGCCGAGACGGTTATTCCGGTTTCGGTTCCAACAATCCTTGGGGTAACTTCGGATCGGTTGGTCTGAGTTGGGTGTTCTCTGAAGAAAGTTTCCTGTCCGATACCAGCGATTGGTTGGATATGGGTAAGTTGCGTCTGTCTTGGGGAAGCAATGGTAACCGCGAATTTGGTGATGTGTACTCTACCTTGTCCAATCTGTCATTAGCAGGAGGAAACATGGTATACTTCCAGAACGGTAATTCTAACGTGGTCAATCCACTTTATATGAGCCGTCTGGCTGCTCCCAATCTGGAATGGGAAAAGACGCAAGCATGGAATGTTGGTTTGGACCTTTCGTTCTGGAATGGACGACTGACAGCCAATCTGGATTACTATTTGAAGAGGACGACTGATATGATTATGAGTCAGCGCCTGCCCAATTTCTCGGGATTTGGTTCTATTATGGCTAATTTGGGTGAAGTGCAGAACCAAGGTTTTGAAATAGCAGTGAACTCTACGAATATTCAGAATAAGAATTTTACATGGAATACTTCTGTAGGTTTCTCTATCAATAAGAATAAGATTAACCATATTTATTATGATTATGATGAGAATGGTGTAGAAAGGGATGACACTTCTAACGGTTGGTTTATCGGTCAGGCTATCGGTACCATTTGGTATTATGAAACCGATGGTGTTTGGCAGAATACCCCCGAAGATATTGCAGCAGCTGCTTTAGTTGGGCAGAAACCGGGTGACCCGAAAGTTGTAAATCATTATACGGAGGATGACCAAATATTGGAAGACGGCACTCGCATACCGGTTTATAATGATAACGATAAAGTGTATCATGGAACCACTACTCCTCCCATTTATTGGAACTTGCGTAATGATTTCACTTTGTGGAAGGACTTGACTCTCTCTGTTTCTTTGTACTCCTATATGGGACATAAAAGCCGTGCTGGTTACTGGTTGAATCAGGAAAATGGCGGTTCTCAAGTGACCAATGGCTTTAATGTGGCAGCCCGTGAATATTGGACACCCGAGAATCCAACTAACGAATATTGTCGTTTGAATGCAGCAGGTCCCAATACAGGTCTGAATGGTGGGGTGGACAAAGTTTATAACCGTAATTTTGTCCGTCTGGACGACATTACATTAGGCTATACCTTGCCACAGAAATGGACACGGAGATATATGATAGACCGTATTCGTCTCACGGCAAGTTGCAAGAACGTATGCACTTTCGACAATTGGAAATATGGGGATCCGGAAACTGGTGGATTGGCTACACGTTCCTTTAACTTTGGTATTAACGTAACACTCTAAATCATTGAAAAACATTATGAAAACAAGCAATACATTATTTACGAAAGCATGTATGGTGTTGGCTTCGACTGCTTTGTTGAGTGTCGGCTGCACGGATGATTTCCTGAAACAGGACCCATTGTCGTTCTACAATCCCGAAAATACATATACCACCGAATCTGGTCTGCGTTCAGCATTGGCTATGTGTGATTACGGGTTGAAAGAAATGCTGATGGACGGAAACGGTAACGTAGTTCCCATGGCTTCCCTCTATTTCATGACCGATCTCGGTTTGTATGCCAAGACCGATGCTGGTAATATGCAGGATGATTTTGCCAATAAGATTACTCCGACTTCCGGCATGAGGGGAGGGGGTGATGAAAATGCAATGTCGCGTTTCTGGGACCGTACATGGAATAGTGTGACTTTTGCCAATACCATTATCTCTAATGTGGGTAAGGTGGCAGGGTTGGATCCTGTTTTGCGTGACGAGTATCTGGGACGTGCTTATTTCCATCGTGCATACGCTTATTATCATGGTGTGCTGTTGTTTGGTGACATACCTTTGATTACGAAGCTGATTGAAGTGCCTAAACAAAATTACAAGTCCACTAGCAAGGAAGCGATTTTTCAGATGATGGTACATGACTTGGAATTTGCAGTAGAGCATGTGTCTCCACAGAAAAAGATAGATTATTTGGGTACTGTCAATCAGGAAGCTTGTAAGCAGTTGCTTATCAAGTGCTATCTGGTGATAGGTGAGTACCAAAAAGCAGAACAGCTGGCTACCGATTTAATAAATAACCATGGCTTGGCTTTGATGCAGGCACCGTTCGGGACGAATATTCCTTCGGGCAATCCGGAAACATGGTCGGTGGAACGTAATGTTATTTGGGATTTGCACCGTGGGGTGAACATAACCGACGCCTCCAACACGGAAATGATTATGCCTGTGCTGAACTATTATACCGAAGGTTTCATTTCATATCCGCAGATGCGTGCCATGTGTGTACATTGGAGCAACGGCATTATCCGTGACCCGCATAATTTAGGATCGCCTACCTATAATTATTCACGTAACTCCGGTGAGTATAATGCCGAACTGGACTGGGTACGTGCTATGGGACGTGGTATAGGTTGCTTCCGTACTTCCTATCATTATAACCAGACTATTTGGAATTATGATGGTGAAACAGACTGGCAAGATATGCGCCATAGTCGTGAATTGGGTAACTGGATGGAAATGACCGATCTCAAATATAATAACCCCAAGTCGGCTTATTACGGACAGAATATGATGTTGTATGCACCGGAAGATTATTATGATACGGAAACGGGTGAGTTATTGGTGAAAAAAGGTGATTTGCTTTGTTCTGATACCATCCGTAGTTGGTTCCCAACTCCGTTGTATAAAGTATATATTCTTGACCAGAGTGCCGAAGAGAACAAAGGAGCTAACCAGTTCAATGGAGCTACCAAGGGCAATAGCGTATCCAATGGCAATCTGTATTTATTCCGTTTGGCAGAAACTTACTTGCTCCGTGCCGAAGCCAAATTCTACCAAGGTAATTTGGCTGGTGCTGCTGAAGATGTGAATGTAGTTCGTCGTCGTGCTAATGCCAAAAAGATGTTTACTACCGTAACTATTGGTGACATTGCTGACGAACGTGCCCGGGAACTTTATCTGGAGGAGTGGCGACAGCCTGAACTGGCTCGTATCTCCTGGTGTCTTGCTCGTAGCGGTCAGCCCGACGAATGGGGGGAAACTTATGATCTGTCTACTTGGGACAAACAAAGTGGTACGGATTTGAATGGAGGAAGCTATTGGTACAAACGTACCACACGCTGCAATATATTCAATCATGGTCCTATTGTGTCCAACAAGGAATTGAATTATCGGGTAGACAAGCGTAATTTATTCTGGCCGGTTCCCAATTCTGCTATCACGGCCAATACAGGTGCACGGCTTCGTCAGAATTATGGATATGACGGATATGATGAGGCAGTTCCGATGTTTACCAATTGGGAAGAAGCAGTGGCTGATGAAGAGCTGACCGATTAATGGTCGTTTTCAACAGATATTATTGATACTGATAAAGTAAGTCTGATGAATGTGCAGATGAGATAATAGGAGGACTACGGCTTGAAATGATTTAAATCCGTAGTCCGCTTTATATTGGTACTAAAAAATAATTCATGATGAGTAAATTGAGAAACAGCTTGTGTGTATTGTGCACAGCGTTGATTTTCCTTTGCGGATGCAGCAATGAGCCGTTGCAACCCATTCGTTCAGGCGAGATATGGCCTGACAACAACGGCGAGCATATCAATGCCCACGGGGGCGGAGTGATGTACCATGACGGAACATACTACTGGTTCGGCGAGAATAAATGCGATACCACCAGCAGCGCCATGGTGGGAGTGATGTGCTATTCTTCCCGGAATCTTACCGACTGGAAGAACGAAGGCGTGGTGCTTGCCGTAGTCGATGACGATAGTAGCGACATAGCACGTGGCTGCGTTCTGGAACGCCCTAAAGTGATCTATAATGCGAAAACAGGAAAGTTCGTGATGTGGTTTCATCTGGAACTGAAAGGAAAAGGCTATTCGGCCGCTCGTGCCGGAGTGGCTGTCAGTGATACTCCCACCGGTCCTTACCGTTTCATTCGTTCGGGGCGCGTCAATGCTGGCAAACTACCTGCCGATATGGACGAGCAGGCTGTTGCGGTACTGGATACACTGAATGCCAAGAATTATGAGAAATGGTGGACTCCTGAATGGACGGATGCCGTAAACAAAGGCTTGATAGTGAAACGTGACTTGGACGGTGGACAGATGTCCCGTGATATGACCCTCTATGTAGATGAGGACGGCAAAGCCTACCATATCTACTCTTCCGAAGAAAACCTCACGCTTCAGATAGCGGAACTGAGTGATGACTACCTCTCACACACAGGAAACTATGTGCGTGTGGCTCCTGCCGGACACAATGAGGCTCCTGCCATCTTCAAGAAAGACGGAACTTATTGGATGATCACTTCCGGCTGTACCGGTTGGGCTCCCAATGAGGCCCGTATGTTCTCGTCTTCTTCTATTCATGGTCCGTGGACTCAGCATCCTAATCCTTGTGTGGGACCGGATTCGGAACTTACATTCGGCGGACAAAGTACTTATATACTAAAAGTAGAGGGAAAGAAAGATGCCTTTATATTTATGGCAGATATCTGGCGCCCGAAGCACCCCAGTGATGCCCGTTATATTTGGTTGCCCATCCAATTCAAGGAAGGAACTCCATACGTGGAATGGATGAATAGTTGGAAACTGGATTTCTTTCGATAATCTTATCACAAATGATGCAAAAGATATAAAAAATGTGCAATGATTGAATGCTGAATGATTTGGTATTATTTTTGAATCATTTGTGATAGTGCTTCTCTATCGATAGCTCTATCTTTGTTTTTCGGTAAGAAGATACAATAGAGTCTGAGGTATTAGTGATAGTTTTCAAGGGTAAGATGAACATACTGTGAGGTTAATAATAGATTTAGGTTAAGTTAGAATTGAAGGCATATTTCGTGATGAAATGTGCCTTTTTAAGTTTGCAAGGTTGTATGCATCTTGTTTTGATATCCCTACTTTTTTCTATTCATATTTTCATTTTTATCCATTTGACCGAATACAGTTCCTTTTTTGAAGGATTTATATACTTAAAAATGTTTTCTATAATATATCTTTGCATCGAACAAACTCAAGACTAATAATTATGAAAAACAAATTTTTTATCATTCTGTTTTCCTGTTTGCTGCTTTGGCTGGCAGGAGCGCAACAGGCTGTTTCCCAACAAAACAATGTAGCTGAAAAAGATTACATAGCCTACCTTTTTACTTATTTCACAGGTAACCATATCAGTAAGGAAGCCGTATGTTATGCGGTAAGCACGGATGGATACACCTATTGGGCGCTGAACGACAACAAGCCCGTGATAGATTCAAAAGTCATCAGTTCTACCGGTGGTGTGCGTGACCCGCACATTTTGCGTTGCGAGGATGGAAAGACTTTTTACATGGTAGTGACCGATATGGTATCGGGTAACGGTTGGGATTCCAACCGTGCCATGGTCTTGCTGAAATCCACGGATTTGGTGAATTGGAGTCATGCTGTCATCAATATGCAGAAACGTTATGCCGGACAGGAAAAGTTGAAACGGGTATGGGCTCCACAAACCATTTTTGACCCGGAAGTCGGAAAATATATGGTTTATTGGTCGATGAAATACGGTGACGGTGCGGACGTGATTTATTATGCCTATGCCAACCAGGAGTTCACCGATCTGGAAGGGGAGCCGAAACCTCTCTTCATTCCTGAGAATAAGAAATCATGTATTGACGGCGATATCGTGTTTAAAAACGGAATCTACCATCTGTTCTATAAAACCGAAGGACACGGAAACGGCATCCGGGTGGCAACCACCCGTTCGCTGACTTCAGGACAATGGGAGGAAGAGCCTGACTACAAGCAACAGACCACCGATGCGGTGGAAGGTGCAGGAACTTTCAAACTGATTGGCCAGGATAAATACATCCTGATGTATGATGTTTATATGAAAGGTAAATACCAGTTTACCGAAACGACTGACCTGAAGAACTTCAAAGTAATAGATGGCGCGGTGAAGATGAACTTTCATCCGCGTCATGGAACGATTATCCCCATTACTCGTGCTGAATTGAAGCGAATTACCGACAAATGGCCTTCAAAAGAAATGGGCCATATCGCTATCCCCAACAACCCGGTGCTGCAAGGTTTCCACGCTGATCCCGAGATCTTGTATTCCCATCAGACTAAAAAATATTATATCTATTCCACCACCGACGGACAGCCCGGATGGGGTGGATGGTATTTTACTGTCTTCTCTTCGGATAATCTGAAAGATTGGAAAGACGAAGGGGTGATGCTTGATTTGAAGTCCGACCAGGTTTCTTGGGCGAACGGCAATGCTTGGGCTCCTTGCATCGAGGAAAAAAAGATGGATGGAAAATACAAGTATTTCTTTTATTTCAGCGGAAATCCTGTAGCCGGTGGCGGTAAGCAGATTGGGGTGGCGGTAGCGGATTCTCCCACCGGACCTTTCAAGGATTTGGGACATCCCATTGTTACAGATTCACCCGTGGGACACGGGCAGCAGATTGATGTGGACGTGTTCACGGACCCTGTATCCGGAAAACCTTATTTGTATTGGGGGAATGGATATATGGCGGGAGCTGAATTGAACGAGGATATGGTTTCCATCAAAGAAAATACGGTTACGGTAATGACTCCCAAAGGAGGAACTTTAAAAGATTATGCCTATCGTGAAGCACCTTATGTGTTCTATCGTAACGGTCTTTACTACTTTATGTGGTCGGTGGACGATACCGGTTCGCCCAACTATCATGTGGCATACGGCACATCGAAATCTCCGCTGGGTCCCATAAAAGTTGCCAAGAAGCCGGTGGTGCTGATTCAGGATCCTGTAAAAGAAATCTATGGCCCGGCACACAATTCAGTCCTGCAAATTCCGGGTACGGATGAGTGGTACATGGTATATCATCGTATTAATAAGAACTTTATAGACCGTGAGAAAGGCCCCGGTGTACATCGCGAAGTATGTATAGACCGTATGGAATTTAATCCGGACGGAACCATCAGAAAGGTCGTTCCCACATTATAATTATATTACCATAAAGCATATACCATGAAAAAGACCTTGTTATCTTTGGCAATCGCCTCACTGGCGGCAGGCCAACCCGTCTGCGCCACAGTGGAAAAAATATATAATGAACCCGATTCGGTCTATATTTTCTCTTACGCCCATCCGAAGGACGAGGGACGCAGCGGACTGAAACTCGCATGGAGTCCCGATGGTGACAAATGGCTGAGTGTATCCGATGGTTTCGCTTATCTGAAATGTGACTTCGGACGTTGGGGTTCGGAAAAGAGAATGATTAAACCTCTTTTGGAAAAAGCGGAGGATGGACGTTGGTATTGTCGGTGGCAACTCACACCCAGCGGAAAAGTATGGGGTACTTCCTGCTCTTCCGACTTGCTGAAGTGGTCTCCCCAACAATACGTCAATGCGGCGGAACCTGTTGTACCCCGGCTGGCCACTGCCCGGCAGATTGTCCTCAATAAAGATACCTTGAACGGCTATATACAGAAAGTTCCTTATACGGATATAGAGCAGTTGATCCGTTTTGCCGAGCATAAGAAATACCGCAACATACAGAACAATGAGTGCGCCGAACAGGATGCCGTCCGCTTTGCCGGACTGATGCCGGTCACTGCTACCATCAAGGTGGATGCCGGACAGGTGAAGCCCATCAGCGAGCATCTGATAGGTATTTTCTTTGAGGATATCAATTATGCTGCCGATGGTGGACTCTATGCGGAACTCATTCAGAACCGTGATTTTGAGTATTCTGTCAAAGATGGCGCAAGAGATAAAAACTGGAACAGCACGTATGCATGGAGCATACAGGGTGCTGATGCGGAATTGTCTGTCAGTGAGGACAATCCTATTCACGCTAACAATGCTCGCTATGCAGTGCTGGAGGTACGTCGTCCGGGTGCGGCCTTGGTGAACAGCGGTTTTGACGGGATTGCCGTGAAGCAGGGAGAAAAATACGAATTTTCTATATTCTCCAAAGTGCTGGATGATACAAAAGGTGGAAAAGTACTTGTGAAGCTGACCACCAAAGACGGTAAGGAAATTGCGCAGGCTACTATACAAGTTTCGTCTAAAGAATGGAAAAAGCAAAAAGCTGTACTGACGGCAACAGTGGATGTCGCAGATGCTGTGTTGTCCGTTTGTCCGCAGGCGGTCGGAAAGTATGCTTTGGATATGGTTTCTCTTTTCCCGCAGAATACGTTCAAAGGCAGAAAGAACGGGTTGCGTGCCGATTTGGCACAGACCTTGGCAGACCTTCATCCTCGTTTTGTCCGTTTCCCCGGCGGATGTGTGGCTCATGGAGATGGCGTGGACAATATTTATGACTGGAAAGGCTCTATAGGGGCGTTGGAAGAACGTAAGCCTTTGCGCAATTTGTGGGGCTATCATCAGACCCGCGGTTTGGGATATCATGAATATTTCTTGTTCTGCGAGGACATGGGGGCAGAACCGGTTCCTGTGGTGGCAGCCGGAGTGCCTTGCCAGAATTCGGGAACTTGCAGCCATCATTCGGTAGGCGAACTGGGTTGTGGCGGCCAGCAGGGCGGTATCCCGATGGAGGAAATGCCGCAGTATGTGCAGGATGTACTGGATTTGATAGAATATGCGAATGGAGATGCGAAGAAGACCGTGTGGGGAAAGAAGCGTGCGCAAGCCGGACATCCCAAACCCTTTAATCTGAAATATATCGGTATTGGTAACGAGGATTTGATTACCGATATCTTTGAAGAACGTTTCACCATGATTTTCAATGCGGTGAAGGAAAAATATCCCGAAGTGACCGTTATTGGAACGGTAGGTCCGTTCTATGAGGGCAGTGATTATGAGGAAGGCTGGAAGTTCGCCTCCAAGATAGGTATTCCGATGGTGGACGAACATTATTATAACACCCCGGGATGGTTTATCAACAATCAGGATTTCTATGACCGTTATGACCGTAACAAGGCGAAAGTGTATCTGGGAGAGTATGCGGCTCACTTGCCAGGACGTCCCAACAACATAGAAACAGCATTGGCCGAGGCCTTGTACCTGACTTCCGTGGAGCGTAATGCCGATGTGGTGACCATGACTTCCTACGCTCCGTTACTGGCCAAGGAGGGGCATACCCAGTGGAATCCGGATTTGATTTATTTCAACAATACGGAGGTGAAACCCACCGTAGGTTACTATGCGCAGCAAATGTACGGACAAAATGCGGGCAGTGAATACATCGCTTCTTCCGTGACCTTGGATAACACACAGGATGCGGTGGAGAAACGAATAGGCGTGTCGGTGGTCCGTGATGGAAAGACAGGAGATATGATTGTGAAACTGGTGAATCTGTTGCCCGTAGCGGTGAATGCGCAAGTGGAGCTTCCGTCCTTGGAAGGAATGGATACTACTGCTGTAAAGACAGTTCTGGCAGGAAAACCCACTGACAAACAGGCTCGTCCTGTATCCGGTACCATGGAGGTAAGCGAGAAATTCGGGTATGAATTGCCGGCCTATTCATTTACGGTAATCCGGATAAATAAGAATAAAAATAATAATAGATAAATGAAGATGAAAAAATTACTGACTTTATTGCTGGCGGTCCTGCTGCTGGCGGGATGTGCCGGCAATCAGCCCGGAACATTCGAAGCAGGTAAGAATACCTTTCTGCTGAATGGGAAACCGTTCGTGGTCAAAGCGGCAGAGGTGCATTATCCGCGCATTCCCCGTGAATACTGGGAACATCGTATTGAAATGTGTAAGGCATTGGGCATGAATACACTTTGTCTGTATGTCTTTTGGAATTTGCACGAGGAAACTCCCGGTAAGTATGATTTTACAGGCAATAAAGATATTGCAGCTTTCTGTAAATTGGCTCAGAAGCATGGCATGTACGTCATTGTGCGTCCTGGCCCGTATGTATGTGCGGAATGGGAAATGGGTGGTCTGCCTTGGTGGCTGTTGAAGAATGACAGCGTACAGTTACGTACACTTGATCCTTTTTATATGCAGCACGTGGGAGCTTTTATGCACGAAGTGGGCAAGCAGTTGCAGGACTTGCAGATTACCCGTGGCGGTAACATCATTATGGTGCAAGTGGAAAACGAATATGGTTCGTATGGTACGGACAAGCCGTATGTGTCGGCCATCCGTGATACGGTACGCGCCGCAGGCTTCACCGAAGTGCCTTTGTTCCAATGTGACTGGAGCTCTAATTTCCTGAATAATGGCTTGGATGATTTGCTCTGGACTGTAAACTTCGGTACGGGAGCCGATATCGACAAACAGTTTGCCAAACTGAAAGAAGTACGTCCCGACGCTCCGCTGATGTGCAGCGAGTTCTGGAGCGGATGGTTTGACCACTGGGGACGCAAGCACGAAACCCGTGACGGACAAATCATGGTGGATGGTCTGAAAGAGATGATGGACAAAGGTATTTCTTTCAGTCTGTACATGACTCACGGAGGAACTACCTTTGGTTGGTGGGGCGGTGCCAACAATCCGGCTTACTCGGCTATGTGCAGCAGCTATGACTATGACGCTCCTATCAGCGAAGCAGGCTGGACCACCGACAAGTATTTTGCTTTACGTGATATGTTGAAGAACTACTTGGACGAAGGACAAACATTGCCTGAAGTTCCCGAAGCTTTACCGGTGATGGAAATCCCTGCCATTAAATTCACTCAAATAGCTCCGTTGGTTGACAATCTGCCCGAACCGAAGCAGACAGAGGAAATCCGGCCGATGGAGAAATTTGACCAGGGTTGGGGAAGTATCCTGTACCGTACCCATTTGCCGGAAGATGTGAAAGCGGGAACCGTTTTGAAAATCACCGAACAGCATGACTGGACACAGGTTTTTGCCGATGGGAAACTGTTGGGGCGTCTGGACCGCCGTGGTGGAGAACAGGAACTTACACTGCCTGCTTTGAAAGCCGGTACACAGCTTGATTTATTGGTGGAAGCCATGGGGCGTGTGAACTTTGACAAGTCCATTCACGACCGCAAGGGAATTACCGGGAAAGTGGAACTGGTGAACGGTCAGAATGCCGAAACGCTGAAAGGCTGGACTGTTTATAATCTTCCCGTAGATTATGAATTTGTATCTTCCAGGAATTTTCAGGATATGAACTCGTCTGCCGCTTGTGGCATAGAGAAAAATGATGAAAGTATTCCCGCCTACTATCGCGCCACTTTTACCTTGGATAAGGTGGCTGATACGTTCCTGAACATGGAGTCTTGGGGAAAAGGTATGGTATGGGTGAACGGTCATGCCATGGGACGTTTTTGGGAAATCGGCCCT
Source organism: Bacteroidaceae bacterium (assembly GCA_011959205.1). Classification (GTDB taxonomy): domain Bacteria; phylum Bacteroidota; class Bacteroidia; order Bacteroidales; family Bacteroidaceae; genus Phocaeicola. The sequence goes on along the minus strand of BLLV01000230.1, from coordinate 39,132 downwards.
CAACAAACCCTGTTCATGCCGGGCTGCTGGCTGAAAAAAGGAGTGAACGAAATCATTGTTCTTGATTTGAAAGGTCCGAAAGAGGCGACCATTATCGGATTGAACAAACCTATCCTGGATATGCTTCGCGTGGCTGTTCCAGAAACGCATCGTAAACAGGGGCAGACCATCAAGCTGGAGAAGGAAACACCGGTAGCTGCCGGTACTTTCAAACCGGGTAACGGTTGGCAGGAAGTGAAAGTACCTGCTACGAAAGGACGTTACTTCTGTCTGGAAGGTCTGTCTTCTTTTGATAATACCAACATTGCCGCCATCGCGGAGTTTGACGTGCTGGATGAGAAAGGACAGAAAATCTCTCGTGAAAACTGGAAGATTGTTTATGCAGACAGCGAGGAGACTCGTAGCGGTAACCGCACAGCCGATAAGATTTATGATTTGCAGGAAAGTACTTTCTGGCAGACGGTGGATAATACGGCTTATCCTCATCAGGTGGTGATAGATCTCGGCAAAGAATATAACGTGACCGGTTTCCGTATTCTGCCACGTGCGGAACAAGGAGCTCCCGGCATGATGAAAGACTATAAGGTGTATGTAAAAGCAACCGGTTTCGGTTATTAAAATACTTTTCCCGTAGGGGTGGAGACACAGACTGCCCCTACGGGAAATGAAGAAGCTACAGAAAAGAATTAAAACACAGATGTAAGGAGGAGACTTCAAAAGAAGGGAACCTGCGGGTAGAACAATTATCGGATACTTTAGCAAATTTTAAAAATTGCTAGAGTATCCGGTTTCTTTTTTATAACTTTGTGACAGTCTATGATTCTAACCGAAAGCACAATGAAATATATATTGACCTTTATACTATCTTTTCTCTCCTTCTTGGTGTGTTCTCAGAACATAACTATTACAGATATCCCTACCATTGACCAGCTGCCGGTAAATGCCATTCATCGCGTCTTCAGAGACAGCGAAGGATATATGTGGTATGGCACGGTGAACGGATTATGTCGTGATGACGGTTATCATGTGAAAGTGTTTCGTTCGGACATTGAAACTCCGGGATTATTAGAGGACAATTTGGTGGAGTGTATCGCTGAGGATAAGAAGGGGAATATATGGTTCGGTACAGACAAAGGGGTATATATTCTTGATAAATCGGACTACAGTGTACATCCTATGGACCGAGAGCGTTTGAAGAATATTCCGGTGATGTATCTTTATGCTACCAGTGACGGCTATATGTGGCTGAGTTATCGTTCTATATTGGCCAAATATGACATCAACGGACAATTGGTCAAAGAGTATCCCCTCCGGAATGAGTACGGAAGAACTACTATTTCCGGATTTTGTGAGAGCCGCAACCATGAGATTATTATCTCTGTGTGGAATGGCCGGGTATATCATTTGGACAAAGAAAAAGACGAGTTCGTTCCTTATCCTGATAAGATGAGAAGACAAAATCCTACGGTGATGGTTCAGGATAATGAACAGGACTACTTCTGGTTGGCTACCTGGGGGGATGGTGTGGTGCGTTTTGACCCTTCGGCTCCGGAAGATTCCATGTTTGTATATTCTGAAATACCGGTCAATGCGGCCGGTGAGGAGGATGGGGTCATCCTTAGTCTGGTACAGGATGATAAACTGGGGTATATTTGGTTGACCACCGGGCACGATTTCATGTCCTTACAAATACAACCGGATAAGACGTTAAAACAATTGAAATTCCAGACAGGACTTCTACCTGTCAATCACATGTTGGTAGAAGTCCTGAAAGGGAGGGGATGTCTATGGGTGTCGGCCTTTGACCGCCCTAGTTTCATTGTACATCTGATGGATAATATGACCAAGGATTATGCCTTGCCCGCTTTGGCGGATAGGGTGAACCGCAGTCCGGCTGTAATGGCTTTGTGTGATGACGGAGACGGTATGATGTGGATGATGCAAGAAAGAACCGGGTTGGTGTTATATGACTTGAAGCAGGATAAAGTAAAAATCTATTCGGATTTTCCCGAGCTTGTTTCGTTGTCTTTGGATAACGGACGAGAGATGACGCGAGCACGTATTAATAACGGTATTTGGGTGGCAAAAGATTTGAATAGATTGGTTTATGGTATGACCCGTAAGGGCATGGAGATGTATTTGGAAGATCTTATTGATTTGAACGGGCAGGTGGAACCGAACGCTACGGTGACCAAATTGTATGAAGACTCGCACGGAATCTTATGGATAGGATTGAGTAAAGGACTTTGCAGTTATGATGTCCGTCAGAAAAGAATTAAACAGGTTTATCCCGATGTGGGGCATGTGATGGGAATCGTGGAGAATAAGGAAGGGCTGATATGGATTTGTACTCAAGACAATGGTTTGTTTCAGACAACGGCGGATGAAAAACTTCGTTCTTTCAAATTGGACAAGAATTTCTCTTGTCTGTCTATTGCTCCCGATTGGATTTTGTGGTTGGGAACTTGTGACGGAGGAGTCTATTCTTATGATCCTTCAGAGAATAAGTTGGTCAGTTATAATGAGGCTTGCGGTATGAACGGTAATCAGGTGAACCAAATAGTGGCTGATGCATACAATCATATTTGGATTGATACAAACCAGAAACTGATAGAATTTAATCCTCGTAACGGTTCGTTCCGCACCTATCTCACCACGGACGGTTCCATCTTGTTGCATCGCTTTCTTCCCACTGCTGTTTGTCAGGCAAAAGACGGCAATATTTATTGGGGCGGCATTCCGGGTATTTGCATGGTTACTCCATCAAACGGGTTGGAAAGAAAGGCTAGTGCAGTGAAGACCAAGATAACTGATATAAAGTTGCAAGGAGCATCATTGATATTCGGAGACAGAAAGGGTAGCAATTCCATTAACCGGATAGAATTACATCCCGATGACCAGAATTGGGAAATTAGTTTTTCTTCTCTTAACCACCGTTATGCTTCAAAGATACGCTATGCTTATCGGTTGATAGGAGTGGACAAGGCGTGGGTATATGTGGAAGGTGGAAAAAACTCGGCTTTTTATAATCATCTGAGTAAGGGTACTTACACTTTTCAAGTGAAGGCGACGGATGAAAACGGCCTTTGGAGCAAGGAAGTAACAGAACTGTCCATCCGCCGTCTTCCGGCTTTTTATGAGACTTGGTGGGCGTATTTGTTCTATGTCTTGATGGTAATGGGTATATTCGGTTATAGCCTATATCTTTACCTGAAACGGATAGACCGTAAGAATAATGAAATGTGGGCGGACAGCAAGGAGATGATTAAAATGCGTACTTATCTGGATAGCAAGGTGAATTTACCTGAACCTGAGTTTGTACAACTGGACAAACTTTTATTGGAGAAAGCAGTAAAAGCCGTGGAGGATAACCTTACTGAGCCTGATTTTGATGTGACAGCTTTGGCTGATGCCATGAATATGTCCCGTTCTACCTTGACCCGTAAATTGAAAGCCATAACAGGCCGTACTCCATTGGATTTTATCCGGAACATTAAGATGAAGCATGCCAGACACATGCTGGAAGATAAAGATAAAAGTGTAACAGAGGTTGCCGCTACGTTGGGGTATTTTAACCGGAAGTATTTCACCACTTGCTTTAAGGAGGAATTTGGAATGACTCCCAGTGAGTTTCAGAAATCACAGCACGAAAAATAAATCTCTTCCTGTCCTTTAATTGTTGCAAATAGGGGGTACAAATGCGTCAAGTTATAGCTAGAGCCATTTGTATCCCCTGTTAGCATGATTCTTCACCTGTATTTCTATTTCCTATTTCATTCTTTTGCCACAACCTTTTACGGGGAGAAAAACACATCTTCTTCATTCATTCCCGCAGTAAAGGTATGTATAACTTTAAATTTGATATAGAATGAAACATTTGTTTTTGTTGCTTACTCTGTTAAGCTTTTCATTAACAGCCTTAGCCCAGCAAAAAGTGACGGGTAAGGTGAAAGATTCTTCCGGCGAGCCTGTCATAGGAGCCAGTGTTGTTGTAAAAGGCAATAATACCATGGGAACCATTACCGATTTTGATGGAAACTTTATGTTGGGTGTTCCGGCAAAGAGTGTGTTGGTTATTTCTTATATTGGCTATGTCACTCAGGAAGTCCCGACAGCAGGAAAGAATTCATTAGAGATTGTTTTAAAGGAGGATACCAAGACCTTGGATGAAGTGGTGGTGATTGGTTACGGTACACAGCGTAAAGGTGATGTGACCAGTTCTGTAGCTAGTGTGAAAGCCGACAACTTTGTAAAAGGAGCTGTGAAGGATGTGGGACAGCTGATTCAAGGAAAAGTAGCCGGTCTGGCCATTACCAATCCTAACGGTGACCCGACGGGAAGTACCTAGATACGTCTTCGTGGTACAAATACCATTGGTGGAGCTAATACTGCTCCGTTGGTATTGATTGACGGAATTCCTGGAGAACTTGGTACTGTGGCTCCCGAAGATGTGGAGAGCGTGGACGTGTTGAAGGACGGTTCTGCTGCCGCTATCTATGGAACACGGGGTACGAATGGTGTGATTTTAATTACTACTAAACAGGCTAAAGGAGTGGATATTAACCAAGTGGAGTATAATGGCTATGTCAGTACTTCTCTTATAGCCAAGAAACTGGATATGCTGAATGCAGATGAGTTCCGTACCCTTTATCCCGACCAGGACCATGGGGCCGATACGGATTGGATTGATGAGATTAGCCGTACACCGGTTAGCCATGTTCACAACTTGTCATTGATGGGCGGCAATTCAAAGACTAATTATATTGCCAACTTGAACTATGCCTCTCGTCAAGGGATTATGAAAAAATCGGATTTCGAAAGCTTCCAAGGACGTATTGAGGTGACCCACCGTATGTTTGATGATAAGTTAAAATTGAAATTCGGTCTGTTTGGTAAGAAAAACCAGATGGAATCTACCACTAATGGGGGGAGCTTCAGAGGTTGGGTATATGGTCAGGCAACTCGTAGAAACCCAACCGATCCGGTAAGAAATGAGGATGGTACATGGAATGAGAATGTGAGCAAATTCGAATACGAGAATCCATTGGCTTTGTTGTATGAGGCTGAAGGAAATGTAAAAAAGACCCAGTTGCGCTACAATGGGAATATTGTTTATAATCCCATCAAGGATTTGACTCTTTCTGCCGTATTCTCTTATATTCGTGATAATATGAACCGTGGTTATGGTGAAACGTTGAACCATATTTCTGCTTTGCGTGATGGACTGGCAGGTTGGTCTTCTGTAGGTGCTTATACCAAGATGGAGAAATTGATGGAACTTACTGCACAATATAGCAAAGAAATCGGTGCACATAAATTCACTGTATTGGGCGGTTACAGCTACAATGAAACAGACTTTGAAGAACTTTGGATTGATAACTATGGTTTTCAGGATGATTATTTTGGCGGATGGCATAATATTGGCATCGGTTCTGCTTTGAAAGACGGTAAAGCGAATATCGGCTCAAAGAAAACTCCTACAAATTTGATCGGCTTTTTCGGGCGGGCTACCTATTCGTTCAAGAATCGTTATTTGTTGATGGGAGCTCTTCGTTATGAAGGAGCCAGCCAGTTATGGGGTACTGATAATGCATGGGGGCTTTTCCCGTCTGTATCAGTCGGATGGAGAATTACCGAAGAAGCATTTATGAAGAATCAGAAGATATTTGATGATTTGAAACTTCGTGTGGGATATGGTGTGACGGGTTCACAGCCTAAAGATCCTTTCCTGGGGGTGGCTATGTTGAAATACGGCTCGTATGCTTTTGTAAATGGGAATTGGATACAGACCATTGTTCCGGCATCCAACCCGAACCCTGATTTGAAATGGGAGGAAAAGAAAGAAACCAATATTGGGTTGGACTTTGTTTCATGGGGTGGCCGTTTGTCCAGCTCTATTGATTATTATAACCGTGATGTAGATGGTTTGATATACGAATATGGAGTACCGACCCCTCCGAACTTGTATAATAAGACGATGGCTAATGGTGGTACAATGAGAAACCGTGGTGTGGAAGTATTGGTAACTGTGATTCCTGTTCAGAATAAAGATTTTGAATGGAGTACTACCGGAACATTCTCTTTGAACTCTAATAAATTGATCAGTTTGTCTGGTAGCATCTTTAAGTCGGATTACGACTATTTTAATACGGGTACGGTGGAATACTCCGGTCAGGTAGCCGATTCTCACAGAGTACAGGTAGGTGAAAGCATCGGTAATTTTTATGGCTTTAAAGTAGTGGATGTGGACAGTGAAGGTCGTTGGATTTACGAAGACAGGAATGGTGAGTTGGTGAACTATAAAGATTTTACTCATGCTCCCGAGGATAAGCATGTTATTGGTAACGGTCTTCCTAAATGGTATGCGGGATGGAACAATACTCTTCGTTATAAAAACTTCGACTTGAATGTGACGATGCGTGGCGCGTTTGGCTTCCAGATAATCAATGGTGGACGTATGAATTACGAAAATGTAAAAAACAGCCGTTTTGAAAATCGTTTGAAATCTGTGAATGACCTGGTGTTTGGCAAGCATACGTTGAGCTCGGAAGTGGAACCGGAATTCAACAGCTATTATGTCGAAAATGGTGACTACTGGAAGATTGACAATATCACTTTGGGATATAGCTTCGGTCAGGTTGGTAAATATATAAAGTCACTCCGAGTTTATGGTTCAGTATTGAATGCTTTGACTATTACAGGTTATAAAGGTATTGATCCGGAAGTGTCAACAGACGGTTTGACTCCGGGATATGATACACGTGACAGATATCCGAGCGTACGCTCATTTACCTTCGGTGTTAATGTGAAATTTTAATGAACTAAAAAGGAATTGAAGATGAAAACAAATATAAAATTATGGACGATGGGACTGATGACAGTCGCATTGTTGGGAAATACAGCTTGTACTGATTTGCTGCATGATAGCTATGGGCAGGTAGTGTCTGAGGATTACGTACCGAAAACGGAGGAAGATGTCAGTTATTTGGTAAATGCTGCTTATATACCTTGGCGTGAAACGTTGCTGCAATGGAACGGAGTGGTTCGTGCGCAGGAATTATGTGCGGATCAAGATGTTCTTCCCGCCCGTGATGGTATTGGATGGGTAGATGGCTATATCTATAAAAGGTGGCATCAGCATACTTGGACTACCGAGGATGACGGTGTGCTTCAAGGATGGGAACGTACATACAATGGCGTGAACACTTGTAACCGTATTCTGTCTCAGATAGAAGAAGGCGTTATCAGTGTAGATGGAGAAACGAAAGAAAAGTTGATTGCCGAATTGAAAGTACTGAGGGCTTCATATTATTATATTTTGATTGATTTGTATGGTAATGTGCCCATTGTGACAGATTTTAAAGATACTTCTTTGCCGCAACAGTCTACTCGTAAAGAGGTCTTTGACTTTATTGTGAAAGAAATAACGGAGAATATGGATTTGTTGTCCGAAACGCCGAGAGGTTATTATTATGGACGTTTCAATAAGTGGGCGGCTCATACATTGCTGGCCAAAATGTATTTGAATGCTGAAGTCTGGTCGGGTACTGCTCAATGGCAGAAATGTATTGACGAGTGTGATATCGTGATTAATTATGCCGAGAAGTCCGGAGAATATGCATTGGAAAATAATCAGAAGGATGTTTTTGTAACGCATAATGAGAATTCTAAAGAAATTATCTTTGCATTGCCGTTTGATGAAATTTATGTGACAGGATGGAATGATTTTGATTTTCATATGTACACTTTAGCACCTGAGAATCAGGATACTTACCAATTGACTGCACGTCCTTGGGGGGGGCGTGTGTGCAGTGCCTCAGTTTATTAATTCTTTTGATGAGGATGATGCACGTTTGGAGGCTAACTATATTCAAGGTCAGCAATATACCTATTCCGGTGAAATCTTGAAGCGTAGTATTGATGGAAAACCATTGATTTATACGGTAGATGTTCCCTCTATTGATCAGTCGGATGTGGATGATGGATTCCGTTGGGGTAAGTTTGAATATGCCACCGGTATAACCAACCGTTTGAGCAATGACTGGCCGTTGTTACGATATGCGGATGTATTGATGATGAAAGCGGAGTCATTGATGCGTTTGGGCAAATCGGGAGCAGGTGCTTTGGTGACTCAGGTACGTGAACGCGCCTTCAAGAATGAACCTGAAAAAGCGCAAGTTACAGATGCGGAACTGATGGGAGGAAGTGTATATGATTATGGTCGGAGAGATAGTTATAAGACAGAACATGATGGAGGAACAGATATTAAATATGGCCGTTTCCTTGATGAACTTGGCTGGGAGTTTTGTCAGGAAGGACGCCGCCGTCAGGACATGATTCGTTTTGGCATCTTCACTACAAAAGTTTGGTTCTCTCATGATAAGAGTGATGAAACCAAAAATCTGTATCCTATTCCAAATAAAGTATTGTTGACCAATAGTAATCTGAAACAGAATCCGGGATATTCTAAATAGTATTTATTGGATGTTTTTTTAAGGATGAAAAGGTTGTTTTCTCTTTTCTACATTAAATTAGAAAGAATTATGAGTAAAAAGATTTCGATAAGTTTATTGCTCCTCTGTCTGGGATTATTTTCCCAGGCACAGAGCTATCAGAAGATGCCGCAAGGGATTAAGGCTACTGTACAAGGTATGGATGTTGAAGTGGCATTTTATACGCCATCCATCGTCCGGGTTTATAAGACACCGGAGGGAAGCTCGTATGACAAGAAGAGCCTTGTAGTAATGAAAGAGCCTGAGGAGACTTCTGTGGAGTTTGCAATGAATAAAGAGTATATTCGTTTAAAGTCGGATGCATTACAGGTGGAGGTCAATTCATCTACAGGTGGAATCAATTTCTATGACGCTACCGGAAAGGTGTTGTTAAAAGACAAGGATTATGGGACACAGTTCACTCCGTTTGATGATGCGGGTACTTTTTCTTACAATGTCCGGCAGGCTTTTTTATTAGATAAGGATGAAGTGATTTATGGATTGGGGCAACAACAGACTGGAAAAGTGAATCAGCGCAATCAAAAACTTTTTCTTCGTAACAAGAATATGAGTATCTGCATTCCTTTTATTCATTCAGTGAAAGGTTACGGACTTTATTGGGATAATTATTCTCCGACTACCTTTACGGACAATCCGCAAGAAATGTCATTCGACTCTGAAGTGGGCGATTGTGCCGACTATTATTTCATTTATGGTAGCAATGCGGATGGCGTGATAGCCGGAGTCCGTGATTTGACCGGGCAGGCTCCTCTTTATCCGCTTTGGACACTTGGATTCTGGCAGTGCCGCGAGCGTTATAAGAGTCCGGATGAACTGTGTGAAGTGGTTGATGAATACCGTGATCGGAAAGTTCCTTTGGATGGAATCATTCAGGATTGGCAGTATTGGGGATGTGACTCTAACTGGAACTCCATGAAGTTCCAGAATCCTCGCTATATTAATAAGATGGGCGACAAGGAATACATGAAATATCTTCCGAATGGTGAGAATCCGGATGCACGTTATGGTACTCCAAGGATAAAAAGCCCTCAAGAAATGATTGACTATATACACAAGCGGAATGCGCATATCATGATTTCTGTATGGGCCTCTTTTGGTCCGTGGACAGAGATGTATCACAAAATGGATAGTCTGAATGCTTTGCTTCATTTTGAGACTTGGCCACCTAAAGCCGGAGTGAAACCTTATGATCCGTTCAATCCTGTAGCAAGAAGTATTTATTGGAATGAAATGAAAAAGAATATCTTTGATCTAGGTATGGACGGCTGGTGGTTGGATTCTACCGAACCCGATCATCTGGAGGTTCAAGATAAAGATTTTGATACAAAAACTTATTTAGGTTCTTTCCGAAGGGTTCACAATGCTTTTCCTTTGATGTCCAATAAAGGTGTTTATGAACACCAGCGTGCTACCACTTCCGACAAGCGGGTATTCTTACTTACCCGTTCTTCATTCTTGGGACAGCAGCGTTATGCTTCACATTCATGGAGTGGAGATGTCGTTTCTACTTGGGAAGTGATGCGTAAGCAACTGGCGGCTGGCCTGAATTATTCTTTATGTGGTATTCCTTACTGGAACACTGACTTGGGGGGATTTTTTGCATGGAAATATAATAATGATGTTAATAATATTGCTTATCATGAGCTACACGTCCGTTGGTATCAGTGGGGAGCTTTCCAACCTATCATGCGTTCTCATAATTCCAGTCCTGTTGCTGTAGAGATCTATCAGTTCGGCGATAAAGGTGATTGGGCTTATGATGCATTGGAGAAATATACCCATTTGCGTTATCGCTTATTACCTTATTTATATAGTACTACTTGGGAAGTAACAAATAAGGCAGGCAGCATTATTCGTCCTTTGGTGATGGATTTTCCGAAAGACAAGAAAGTACTTGATATGGATACGGAGTATATGTTCGGACGTAGTTTTTTAGTACGTCCGGTAACTGATTCTCTCTATACATGGCAGGATAAAAAACAGAATGGTTATCAGAAAAATATGCGGAAAATAGAGAAAACGGATGTATATTTGCCAGAGGGAAGTAACTGGTTTGATTTCTGGACTGGGGCAAAGTTGGCTGGTGGCCAAACCATACAGCGTGAAGTACCTATTGATATCATGCCAGTTTATATCCGTGCCGGTTCTATAATTCCTTGGGGACCTGCGGTGCAGTATGCCACAGAAAAAAGTTGGGATGACTTGGAGATTCGTGTTTATCCGGGTGCTAATGCAACTTTTATTCTTTATGAGGATGAGAACGATAATTACAATTATGAAAAGGGAGTTTATTCTACTATCACTTTCCGTTGGGATGATAGTAACCGTACTTTGCACATCAGCGACCGTGAAGGAAGATATCCCGGAATGTTGGAAAAGAGGAAGTTCAAAGTAGTTCTCGTAAATCATAGATCAGGAGAAGGCGATAAACCATTGAAGGGAGGAAAGATGGTGAATTATACCGGTACAGCAATTGAGGTGAAACTTTAGAATGTTCATATTGAATATCCAGCAGAATAAATAAAGAAACGATAAAATACATTATGAATTTACTTAAAACCATTTTATCCACTTCTGTTTTTGCTATAGCTTCTGTAGCTTTGCATGCTCAGCTACCCGCAAAAGTAGAAAGTTTTCCGGTCAGGGATGTGCGGCTCACTGCCAGCCCTTTTAAACATGCAGAGGATATGGATATCCGTTATCTGCTGGGAATAGACCCCGACCGTCTGTTAGCTCCTTATTTGAAGGAGGCTGGTCTTTCCCCTAAAGCCGAAAATTATACTAATTGGGAAAATACAGGGCTGGACGGACATATTGGCGGACATTATTTATCGGCCCTTTCCTATATGTATGCCGCTACGGGAAATAAGGAGATCAAGACGCGTCTGGATTATATGATAAGTGAACTGAAACGCTGCCAGGATGCCGCCGGTGACGGTTATCTGTGCGGAGTCCCAAACGGGCGTAAAATGTGGAAAGAAATAGAGGACGGAAACATTCGTGCGTCCGGTTTCGGATTGAATGACCGCTGGGTTCCTCTTTATAATATTCATAAAATATATGCCGGTCTTCGTGATGCAACTCTTCAGACCGATAGCCGGGAAGCAAAGGAAATGTTGGTGAAACTCACGGACTGGATGATTCGTCTGGTATCCAAGTTGAGCGATGGACAGATACAGGATATGCTACGCAGCGAACATGGAGGGCTGAACGAGACATTTGCCGATGTGGCCGCTATCACCGGCGACAAACGCTACTTGAAACTGGCTCATCAATTTTCTCATCAGACCGTGTTGCAGCCTTTGTTGAAACAAGAGGATAAATTGACGGGGATGCACGCCAATACGCAAATACCGAAAGTGATAGGTTTCAAACGTATTGCCGATTTGGAAGGCAACCGGGACTGGAGCGAAGCTGCCCGCTATTTCTGGGAAACGGTGGTAAATCATCGCAGCATCACTATTGGAGGTAACAGTGTGCGTGAGCATTTTCATCCGGCTGATGATTTCAGCAGTATGCTCACCAGCGAGCAGGGGCCAGAGACTTGTAACACCTACAATATGCTCCGCCTTACAAAAATGCTGTATGAAACGAGTGCGGACGCTCATTTTATGGATTATTACGAACGGGCACTTTATAACCATATCCTTTCCACGCAAGATCCTGTGCAAGGCGGATTTGTTTATTTTACCCCGATGCGTGCCGGTCATTACAGGGTCTATTCGCAACCTCAGACCAGTTTTTGGTGTTGTGTGGGATCGGGAATGGAAAATCATGCCCGTTATGGTGAAATGATTTATGGACACAAGGATAATAATCTGTATGTCAACCTTTTCATTCCCTCTATCTTGCGTTGGGGAGATATCCAAATTGAGCAACAGACGGCTTTCCCCGATGAAGAGGGGACCACTCTTGTTATTTCTCCGGAAAAGGGAAAGAAGGAATTCACCCTCCTTTTCCGTATTCCCGAATGGACGAAGCCGGAAGCATTATGCTTGTCTGTTAATGGTAAACGGCAGAACGTGACGGGCAAAGAGGGATATGTTAGTCTAAACCGTACTTGGTCAAAAGGTGACAAAGTAAGATTGGAACTGCCGATGCATCTGCGTGCCATTGCACTACCGGATGGTTCTGCCAACTATTCCATCTTATACGGACCGGTTGTGCTGGCCGCCCGGTTGGGTAAGCAAAATCAAGATGGCATGTTTGCCGATGACAGTCGTGGCGGACACATTGCTGCCGGACCGCGTCTGCCTTTACAAACGATGCCTGTCATTGTGGGGGATAAGAACAATCTTCTTTCTCATCTGAAGAAAGTGGAAGGTAAGTCGTTGACATTTACATTGTCCGGAGTTTATCCCGAACGCTATGAGGGTATGACTGTTGAACCGTTTTTTCGTTTATACGAGTGCCGGTATATGGTCTATTGGCCTGTGCTGTCCGTACAGGAGTTGCAGGCAAGGCAGGAACAGTTGGCAAAAGAGGAAAAGGAGCGTGCCGCATTGGATGGTATGACCGCCGATAAAGTGATTTGTGGGGAACAGCAACCGGAAAGCGACCATTTCATCCGGATGGAGAATTCCCGTACGGGGGATGATGAAGGGATTCACTGGCGTGAGGCGGTCGGTTGGTTCAGTTATTGTATGAAGACGAACGGAAAGCAGGTCAATAAAGTGCGTATCCGGTTTCGTCCCGAGATTCGTAAGGATGCAAAAGTATGGATAAACGGGCAGGAAGTAGGACGATTGGCTGGTAAACCGGTTTCGGATGTATCGGTTGGGATATTTGATGTGCCTGTATCTATGCAATCCAATGAGCAGCTGGAGATAAAGATCGGTAAAGGAAATGAGAAAGTGACTCCGCATATTTATGAGGTGCGGCTGGTGGCTGAATAAATACATGCTTTAAAGTAAGAAAAACGATCATCTCTCATGGGTATGATCGTTTTTTATTTCTTTTTATAAATGAAGTGCCTGTTTGCTATCTGTCTTTCCGAAAAGATTCTCTATTTTTGCAGGAAACAAACCGAACAGCTAATGAAAATTCTCCATACAGCAGACTGGCATCTGGGCCAGACTTTTTATGAATACGACCGGCGGGAAGAGCATCTCCATTTTCTAGAATGGCTGAAACAGCAGATAAGACAGCATGGTATAGAGGTATTGTTGATAGCAGGTGATGTATTCGACAGCCCGAACCCCTCGGCGGAATCACAACGAATGTATTATCGTTTTCTAAGAGAAGTTACATCCGAAAACCCTTCTTTGCAAATTATCATCATTGCCGGAAATCATGACTCGGCAGCCCGTCTGGAGGCTCCCAATCCCCTGTTGGAGGATATGAATGTCACTGTTCGCGGTGTCGTGCGCCGCAATGCGGAAGGTGATATAGACTTGCAACACCTCATTGTCCCCCTTTACACAGAAGGGGAAGTGACCGCCTATTGCCTTGCCGTTCCCTATCTGCGTCAGGGCGATTATCCTTCGGCTGAAAATTACTCAAAGGGAGTCCAACTGCTTTATGAACAGCTTTTCAACGAAGTGAAGGAGAAAGGAGTTCCCGTTATCGCCATGGGACATCTGCAAGCCACCGGCTCGGAAATCTCGGAGGATGACCGTTCGGAACGTACCGTTATCGGAGGCTTGGAATGTGTATCTCCCGATGCTTTTGATGAGGCTATCGCTTATACTGCATTGGGGCATCTGCATCGCTCCCAGCGTGTATCCCATCGGGAGAATGTGCGTTATTCCGGAACTCCCATGCCGATGTCTTTTGCTGAGAAGAACAATGCTTCGGGAGTGGTCATGATAACGATAGGGGCTGAGGGTACCGGCATGGAGAGATTGGCATTTGAACCGTTAGCCGGATTGATGAGTATTCCCCGTCAGGCCCGTCCGCTGGAAGAAGTGCTGCAAGCCATCGGCGATTTGCCCGATGGGAATGTCACGTTGCGGTCGCCCTATCTGGAAATAAAGATTTTGATGACCGAACCCGAGCCTTCTTATAAATATAAGATAGAAGAAGCGTTGAAAGGAAAAGCGGTCCGCTTGGCACGCATCGCCGCTATGCTTCCACAAAAAAAGGCAAGCGGCATTGTTGCCACTTCCTATGAGGAGTTGCAAACCATCCGTCCGCTGGATATGGCGCTGGATGTCTTTAAACGGAAATATGGAGGGACAGAGATGCCCGATACCATGAAACAATTGTTGGAAAGTGTAATCAAGGAGGCAGGAGTATGAAAATAGTAGCGATAAGAGGGAAGAATCTGGCTTCATTGGAAGGTGAATTTATGATAGACTTTACCATCGAACCTTTGTGTACGGCAGGTATATTCGCCATTACAGGCAGTACCGGAGCCGGAAAGTCAACCTTGCTGGATGCTTTGTGTCTGGCTTTGTTTGACTGTACGCCACGCATGAACAAGGCGAAAGAGAATAACGTCTCTGTCATGGATGTTGCCGACAGGGGAATTGCACAGAACGACAGTCGTTCCATCCTTCGCCGGGGTACGGCCGAAGGGTATTCGGAAGTGGATTTCGTAGCTTTGACAGGAGAGGTGTTCCGTTCGCGCTGGACCGTGCGGCGTTCGCGTGGAAAGATAAACGGCTCCTTGCAAAAAGTGGAAATGACGTTGGCCAACCTTACCTCCGGAGTGGAACAGCAAGGAACAAAGACCGAATTATTATCCCGTATCAGTGAACTGATCGGACTCTCTTTCGAACAGTTCAATCGCTCTGTGTTGCTGGCTCAAGGAGACTTCGCTACCTTCCTGAAAGCCCGTCAGCCTGATAAAGCCGAAATATTGGAAAAACTCACCGGAACGGAAATTTACTCGCGTATCTCTGCTTCCATCTATGAACGCACCAAGCGGGCGGAAAACGAGTATAAATTGTTGCAGGAACGTATCAAAGGCATTGAGTTGCTGACAGATGAGCAATTACAGCAACTTTCGGCTGAAAAGGAAGAATTACAAGTCCGCTTGTCCGTTTTGAAGAAGAAAGAGGAGGCGTTGTCCGGCAAGTTGAAATGGCTGGAAGAAGAAGGACGCTTGCATACAAGTTGCATACAGGCGGAAGAATTACTTTCCGGCATCAGAAAAGAAATAGAAGCTGCCCGTCCGCGTTATGAACTGTTGGCCCGTATAGAGCAGGCGCAGGATATCCGCGATGTATATATGGAACAGCGTAATGCCCGGCAACAGATAGCTGCCGGTCGTTCCCGGTTGAGCGAAATACAGGTTGCCATCCGGCAGAATGCAGCTTTGCAGACTTCCGCAAACGTGCAGTGGGAAGCTGCTCAGAAGGAGCTGGCGGCATTTAAGGCCTATTTGTTACAGCAAGAACCGCAATTGGATAAGGCCAGAGCATTGGATGTGCAGTTGGTGGAAAATAGAAAGCAATGGACAGAAAGCCGGAAAGAAGCGGTTTTGGCATTAAAAGCAAAAGATAATCTGCATCGATCCGTTTGTAGGACTGAGAAGGATATAAGTTTGTTGATGGAGAAGCAAACCGCCTTGCAAACCTGGTTTGAACGATATACCGCTTATTCCCAACTGATTCCTGCCGTTGAACTGATTACCAGTTTGCTTACCAATTTGGAAATGGCAAGGGCGCAAAGCGTATCGAACCGGCAACTGCTGGATAAAGTAAAGAAAGCGAGTGAAGCGGAGGAACAGCGGTTGAAATCGGTACAACAGGAAGCCGAGTGCCTAAACCGTCTGTTGCCGGCAGAGGTGCTGTTGCTTCGTGAGCAGTTGGAGGAAGGAAAACCATGTCCGGTTTGCGGTAGCCTCCATCATCCGATGAGGGAACAGACCAATGTCCAATCCTTGCAGGAAGAGGAACTGAATCGTGCGAAAGAACAGGTTGCTAAAGAAATGGAACAACTGAAAAACACGCTGAATGCCCGCCAACTGGAGATGGCTCGTCTTTCTGCATTGATTGAGAATTATATGGCGCAAGTGGATGATACGCTGAAAAAAGTAGAAACATACGTATCCATTATTCCTAATTGGAAAGATTTGTTGGAGCAGGGCACCTTGAAACATTATGTCCGACAATTCGGCAGGCAATGGAATACCCGTTTGCAAGAGCAGACCGAAATAAAAGAGGCTCTTACCTCAAAATCTGCCCAAAGAGATAGTTTGAAAAAAGAAGAGACCAATGCCATCGGTTTGTACGAAGAAAAGAAACAAAAAGAAGAAAAGCAGCAGGCAGAACTGAACGAACGTAGCCGTCGGCGAGCCTCTCTATTGAATGGTGAACCCACCGAAACGGTGGTTGCAACCCATGCAAGGCGGCAAAAGGAACTGGAACAACAACTGGAAAAAGCCATGAACTTGCATCATTCTTTAACTGTGCAGGCGGAATCTTACAAAGGGCAGACCGCACAGCTGGAAAAGGAATTAGTCCGTCTGACTGCTGTCTTGCAACAAGACGAATTGAAAATAAACGAGTGGCTCACGCTTCAAAAGGAAACGTATGCCGGGTTGGAACAATTGCTTTCCAAAGACAAAAGCTGGATACTGGCTGAGAAACAAGCGTTGGGCACACTGAAAGAGAAAGAAACCACTCTTCAGGCGATCCTTGCGGAGCGAAGGCAGAAAAGGGAGGAGCATCAGCAAGCTCCTCTAAAACCGGATACCACGGAGGACAAGGAGTCGCTGACTGAAACATTGACTGCCTGCACCGCTGCCAAAGAAACGGAAACCGGACGCTTGGCCCAAATAGAGGTGACGATACAGAACCATATAAAAGGTAAGGAACGCATAGCCGGCATCGAGAAGGAGTTGGAGGAGAAAAACTCTATCTACGAGAATTGGGCGAAACTGAACGAACTGTTCGGTTCCCAGACTGGCACCAAGTTTAAGGAAATAGCCCAAGGTTATACGCTTGATGTCCTTTTGCTTTATGCCAACAGGCATTTGCAAGACCTTGCCCCCCGTTATGAACTGCAACGTATCCCTGACACGCTGGCTTTGCAGATTGTGGATCTTGATATGATGGGTGAGGTGCGTAGTGTCCATTCCCTTTCGGGGGGTGAATCTTTCTTGGTATCTCTCGCCTTGGCATTGGGCTTGTCTTCCTTGTCCTCTAACCGGATGAATGTGGAGTCGCTGTTTATTGACGAAGGTTTCGGATCGTTGGATATGGACACTCTGCGTATTGCCATGGATGCTTTGGAACGGTTGCAGATGCAAGGGCGTAAGATAGGGGTGATTTCCCATGTGGCGGAGATGACGGAACGTATCCCTGCGCAGGTGCAGGTGGTGAAGACCGGAAGCGGAAGGAGCAAGGTGCAGGTGGTGGGACAATAGGAAGGTGAAGTTTTTGGAATGGAATCCAAAAACTTCAGTTATCTTTTAATTTATAATGAATACTGTTTGAATGTTATGAAAATATTGATTCTTTGTACAGGGAATAGCTGTCGTAGCCAAATGCACATGGTTTTTGCAATCGTTTGACAAGAGACTGGATGTCTTCTCAGCAGGGACAAAACCTGCTGAAAGAGTTAATCCGATGGCGTAAAAAACGTCCTTGTCTTTGATGTTGGAATTTCATTCTGGTATGATCGTGTAGTCATTACATTACTAACTTTCCGGCTTACACATTAGTATGTGTTGCGTCTCACCATAGTACGTGTTTCATCCGCACGGCAGAGGCTTCAAAAAACGTCTGTTCCTTGTTGAAAAAAACAGGATGTTTTGATGCTTTTCCACTCGTTTTGTATATACATGGCAAAATACCTTATTTTTCTTTCAGAAGTTTCAGCCTCTCCGCAAACGCCCTGTTCATCGGCTTTTCGGCTGAAGGATATGCACGATAAAATCATTCAGCCGGAAAAGATCTTTCAGCGTGGCAGGGTAAGCGATGCCGTATTTGTTTGGTTTTCTATCGGTGTCCGGATTCACCTTTATACATTTATTGGCCACAGCTGAAAGAAAGAACTGCGCGGTTGAAGGATCTCAGCGCATCAATCTGTCAGCCGAAAAGCCAATGAACAGGGTGTTTGTAGAAAGGCTGAAACTTCTGAAAGATTTTTTGGGGCATTCTCCAAGAGAGGGATATTTATCTTCAAAAGATGGATACGCATATCAAAAAGAAGCTAGAAAGACCTTGAATACTTGCCGCAAAATGTTGCAATTCTTGTGGCAAGTTTTTCGGAATCTTGTAGCAAGATTTGCAGGTTCTTGGTATAGGAATATCTTGTTTTTTATATGCACAATGGCGTTTGATACTCTGTGAGAGTACCGTCATGAGTAATTGGGCTATGTTGCTTACGGTGTCTTCTCAAAGAAAGAACGATAGTCCTTTGACAGAATCGCCGAACATCCTTCCGCGATGTTATGAATCATATCCATTCCTTTTGTCCGGGAAATGCGTATGCTCTCACCGACAGTAATCATATCTTCAACGGTCGGCCTGCCATTATTATTGACAGAAGTAGCGTGTTCACCATTATATCCGTTGCTACATAGGGTCAAGTCATAAGCCGGAGCCAGTGACCAGACACCTTTTCGGCAAATAAAACTGAAGTTCTTGGCATGGTCATCTTTATTGTCTGTCAGTACATTGAACACCATACGTCGGAACATCTCGTCCACCTGTTTGGCATCCTGTGTAAGGTAACCGGTGAGATGAAGCAGCGTTTTGTACTCTAGTTTCGGTTGCGTGATGGACTCATTCAATAGAGCGCCTGCGGTAGCGATATGAAGTCGTTTCCCATTTTCGATATCGAAACGCTGGGTGGCAAAATACTTTCCGTCTATCAATTTGAAATCGGGTACGGTGATGCCACATCTGCGTGCCGTTTCATTATAGCGGTATTCCATTACTCCCATGTTTCCGGGGTCGTAAGTATGGCGGAATTTAACCAGCCATGCACCTTCAGTGTCGTGAAGCAGGCATTTGGGGCGGCAACCGCCTGAATTGCCGCTGTTGAAATAGAGAACATCTTCATCTTTGTCCGATTTTTCAGAGAGTATGTCTAGTGCCATTTGTTGGAGGGTATCCAGTTGTGGAAGTGTCTTTTCTTCGCCGATGTATGTTTCCGGAATATAGCACAATGCTCCCATTCCAGAAGTTCCGACAATGCTCAATCGCTGTAATGGCGTTAACAAGCTGTCGTTTATGCCTTGCTTTTTTAGCATACGATTCAGTAGATAACGTCCATAACCATCGGGCAGACTATCTTCAAAAATGCCGAAGTTCCCCCAAAACGGTTCAGCTTTGGCGATAAACAGATTCGGTTTTAATGGTAAATCAAGTGGTGAAATGGAGAAACCGTTTGCCAGCCAGTCTTTGTCGTATTGAAAAGCGCAAAGACGATTATCGGGGGTCATGCTAAGAGTCCCGACATGACGGTCATGATAGGTTACTGTTAATTTATTTACCGAATTCATTGCGTCCCTTTTTCCTGTTTTTATTTTTGTTGATTGTTTCCAGTTCTTCCATTGTGTTGTAAATGGGTTCGGAAAGTAATTCTTTTATGGATTTGGAGTAGCCTAATGCTTTTGCCAATGCCACATAAGAAGATAAAGAGATGGTATGCTTTTGTTCGAATTTGGCGATGGTAGGGGTGGGAACTCCGCTAAGTTCGGTGAGAGCCTCGCGGGAAAGCCCTTTCTCCAATCTCCGTTTCTGCAAATTATTAGCAAGGATTGCTAATAATTCGTCTGGCGTATCCATGTCGAAGTTGTAAAGTAATGGCATACTATTGTATCTGAAAAAAAATAATAATCTATGATATTGAATATAATTGTATCTGATACAAAGGTAGTGATTTTCTGTCGACGAGCAAAGTTTTAATATAAAAAGGAGTAATTACTGTCTGTGAAAAGTAGGATACTTGTTATTGAACCGGAATCCGAATCCCAGCATCAGATAATTGGGATCATGGAAATCCTGCAAATTATATCCGATATGAAGGAAAGAGCTGCGCGTAACTTCTATCTTTAGTGCCAAGATCTGGTAGAAGGATTTTAAGTCTCCGCCTGCATGAATCACATTGGTACCCAGTCCTATGCCTACGGTGAAATAAGGCATCACGTACTCGGCACGTCCCGAAACCCCCAGTGCCAGTTGCTTGCCGGCAGACGGCTTGAGGAACTCGTTGCCGTATCCGTCCGGACTATATACATTCGCACTGCCGTCATAAACCCCGTCCAATGAAATGCCTGCACGGAACTTATACCCGAAATTATACATAGGTGCGAAATTGAATCCCAGCACCGGATAAGCCTCCGGAGAGGCAACCATCTGTCCTTCGCCGATCGTTACTCCCTTTCTGCGCCATGAACCGAACAATACCAAGTCATAACTGATATGGCGGGGGAATTTAGGCACGGGTGATTGGTATAAGGGTTTTGCAAAACATTCTTCTTTCCTGTTGATGTTATACACCAGTCCTACCTTTAGCCCGATGGAATTGAGTCCTGCATTTGGAAATTTAGTGTTACCGTTGGAAAAATGCGTCACTGCCACTCCGGTTGTGAAATCGAATTGGGGAGAGAGCATCCAGTTGAAATAGAAGTTTGTGTTCAGATAGGCGTTTACTTTCGAACCTACCACCTTATTATAAAGGTTCAAATCACTGTGATATGGTTTCCAGCCGAAGGATGCTCCGAAATTCCATTCGTAGTTTAACGACAGCCGTTGGTTGAAACGGGCGATGCGTGCTCCTTGAAACAAATAGACGGTAAGCGGGTTGCCCAACTGCTGCTTCTCATACATATTATAATAGGCCACGCCGATGCCTTGATAGGCGCCTCTGTAAATGCGGCCGGTATAGGTGTCCGGATGAAATTGGAACGAGTATTTCAAGTGAAGCGACAGGGAGTTCTCTATGGGCCTGTTGTCCAGATTCTCTCCTCTGAAAAAAGAACTGGTGGGGAATATGTATCCGGGGCGCGCTTCCAGGCCGATGCGATGGATAGAGTAGCGTTTCAATGACAAGGAATCTACTAAAAGAGGATTGAGAATATTCGTCTGGACAGAGGAAGAGGTAACCAATGCTGTATCTACAGGATTTCCCTCTGTATTGTTTTTAGTTTCGTCCTCGGCAAAAGCCATGTTACTTACGAACAGCAATACCTCCAGAAGTATCATGATTTTCCATTTTTGTATTGTGCCTTTCATATTCCGTGTGATGTTTTTGTTTGTGGCACAAATATAAGCATAGTATTTGAAAAAAGAAATTTGTTGGATATAAAAGGTTTTGTATAATCTTGATAACCACTATTTAAACTGTTTTGAGGATGAATTGCAATATCATCCTCTGCCATCGGCTCCCCACATCATCTTATTTCGGAGCGTGTTGAAAAAGATGTGGCAGTTCCGTTTTACTACCTTTGTTTTATAATCAGCCTTGCGGATTGTGAGCCGGCTGCCTTCACGGCAAGTTTCACTGCGTCCGTCGATAGCAATCAGGAAATTGTGGCTGCGGCTCTCTATATCCAGTGTGATTTCCCAGTCATCGTTGATCACGATGGGGCGTACGTTTAGGCTGTGTGGCGCAACCGGGGTGATGGCGATGGTGTTGCTGTGCGGCACGATTACAGGTCCGCCGATGCTCAGCGAGTAGGCGGTAGAGCCGGTAGGAGTGGCAATGACCAGTCCGTCCGCCTGGTAAGTGGTGAGATAGGCCCCGTTGATGGCCGTGTGGATGGAAATCATGGAAGAACTGTCACGCTTCAGTACCGCTATCTCGTTCAGCCCGAAAGGGTAACCTTTCAGTTCCTGTTCCTTGCAGGATACCTGCAATACGCTACGGTCTTCTATCCGGTAGTTTCCGCTGTAGATGTCATTGAAGGTATCCTCCATCTCTTCGGGGGAGACATCGGCCAGAAAACCTAACCGCCCGGTGTTGATGCCCAGTATGGGAATGTTGCGCGAACCCACACGGCTGGCGGCTTTCAGGAAAGTACCGTCACCTCCGATGCTCAGCACCATGTCGGCTTCAAAATTGTTCCCATCGAAAACACCGGCATGACGGATGCCGATCTTGAGGTCGTTTGTCAGAAACTGGTAGAACTCACGGCAGATGTGAACTTCGGCGTTATGCTGTGATAGAATGGATAACAGGCGTTCCACATGAGCCGATTTCTTGGCCTGATAAGTGTTTCCGAAAAGGGCGAATTTCATTGGACGTATATTCATTAGTTAATTTTATAAATCTTTTGTTTGCCAAAATGGATCAGGTTTTAATAAAACCTGCTAACTTTGCACATCAGAACTGCAAAGATAATAATATATTGCCAAGATGACAAAGTTAAGTGTAAATATAAACAAGGTAGCCACCTTGCGTAATGCCCGGGGAGGTAACAATCCGGATGTGGTGAAAGTAGCCTTGGACTGTGAGGCGTTTGGTGCGGAAGGCATCACCGTACATCCCCGTCCCGATGAACGTCATATCCGCCGTAGCGATGTGTACGAACTTCGTCCGTTGCTTACTACAGAGTTTAATATCGAAGGATATCCCGCACCGGAGTTCGTTGACCTGGTGCTGAAAGTAAAACCTCATCAGGTAACGCTGGTACCCGATGCGCCCGATCAGATTACATCTAACGCCGGATGGGATACCAAGGCGAATCTTTCTTTCCTGACCGAACTGATGGATACGTTCGGCCAGGCAGGCATCCGTACCTCTATCTTTGTCGGTACGGACAGAGAGATGATAGAATATGCCGCCAAGGCGGGGGCCGACCGGGTGGAACTTTATACGGAACCCTACGCCACGCTGTTTCCCCAGAACCCCGAAGCGGCCATCGCTCCCTTTATAGAAGCGGCGAAGGTGACCCGTAGCTTGGGGATGGGGCTGAATGCAGGCCACGACCTTAGTCTGGTAAACCTGAAATATATGCATACGCATATTCCTTGGCTGGACGAGGTGTCTATCGGTCACGCATTGATAAGCGATGCACTTTATATGGGATTAAAACAAACTATTGAAGAATATAAAAATTGTCTTCGTTCATGATGAATATCATTTTATTGGCTGCACAGGCGGCTCTGGCGGATACCCTTGCCGGGGGTAATCCCGTATTAACTCCCGTTTCAGAGGAGGCTCAGATGAACCTTTGGGATATGGCGGTAAAAGGCGGATGGATCATGCTTGTGCTGGCTTTGCTGTCTGTCATCTGTTTTTATATTTTCTTTGAACGCTTGGCGGTTATCCGTAAGGCGGGCAAAGACGATCCTTTGTTTATGGAGCGTATCCGTGACTATATCCGTACGGGTGAGACAAAGTCGGCTATCAACTATTGCCGCATCACCAATACTCCTTCGGCCCGTATGATTGAAAAAGGTATCACCCGCATGGGACGTCCTGTAGCCGATGTGCAGGCCGCCATCGAGAATTCCGGTAACATAGAAGTAGCGAAATTGGAGAACGGACTGCCTATTGTGGCGACTATTGCCGGTGGCGCTCCGATGATTGGTTTTCTTGGAACAGTGACCGGTATGGTGCAGGCATTCTGGGAAATGTCCAATGCCGGAAATAACATTGATATCACGCTGCTTTCAGGTGGTATTTATGAAGCGATGATTACTACGGTCGGTGGTCTGATTGTAGGTATTGCGGCTATGTTTGCCTATAATTATCTGGTAACTCGGGTAGATAAAGTGGTAAGCCAAATGGAGGCCCGTACCATGGACTTTATGGACTTACTGAACGAACCCGTTCTAAAGTAATAGCGTATGGCACTGAAAAGAAGACATAAAATATCACCCAACTTCAGTATGGCGTCTATGACCGACATCATATTCCTGTTGCTGATATTTTTCATGATTACCTCTACCATGGTGTCGCCCAATGCCATTAAGGTACTGCTTCCGCAAGGCAGGCAGCAGACTTCGGCGAAACCGCTCACACGGGTAATCATAGACAAGCAGCTGAACTTCTATACCGCTTTCGGCAATGAGGATGAAATGCCGATAGACTTGGAAGAACTGCCCGCATTCCTGCAAAGGTGTGCCGAGAAGGAACCCGATATGTATGTGGCCCTTTATGCGGATGAGGCCGTGCCTTACCGCGAAATAGTGAGGGTGCTGAATATTGCAAATGAAAATCACTTCAAGATGGTGCTGGCTACGCGTCCGCCTGAGAAGAAACGTTAAGCTGCAAGCATGAAAAAAAATAAGATAACAGGACTGATTGGTACGGCTGTACTGCATATATTTCTCCTTATCCTGCTGCTGTTGATTGCTATCCGCCGTCCGCAGGTTCAGGAAGAAGGGGGTGTCCCTGTTATGTTGGGAAATACGGAACTTTCTCAGGGGAATGCCGATCCTTATACGCTGACGGATGTGGATATAATGAATGAACCCGAAGCTCCGGCTCCTGATGTATCCGAACCGGAAACGGTTCCTCCTGTCGAGGCAAAAGAGGAAATCATCACCCAGACTGAAGAGAAAACGGTGGAGGTTCCCAAAAAGAAGCCTGAAAAAGAAACTCCTAAAAAAGAGAAGCCTAAGAAGGAAACTCCCAAGAAGGATGTGCCCAAGAAAGAGACGGTAAAGCCGAAAGAAAAAACCGAAGCCGAGAAGCGTGCCGAAGCCGAAAAGGCGGCGGCAGAAAAGAAAGCGGCGGCCGAAAGGGCAGCGGCGGAGGCGGCGGCGAAGAAGATAGCCGGTGCTTTCGGCAAGGGAACCCAGATGGGAAATAAGGGAACAGGCACTACAGGCTCCGGCTTAGAGGGAAGCCCGACGGGAAATTCTTCGGAAGGTAAGTCCGGCGGAGTGGGCGGCTACGGAACATTCGACCTCAACGGACGTTCGTTGGGTAGTGGCGGTTTGCCCATGCCTGTCTATAATGTGCAGGATGAGGGAAGGGTGGTGGTGACTATCACCGTGAATCCCGCAGGGCAGGTGATAAGCACCAGTATCAACAAACGTACCAATACAGTAAACGCTTCGTTGCGGAAGGCGGCGGAGGAGGCTGCCCGTAAGGCACGCTTTAACCAAGTGGACGGAGTGAATAACCAGACGGGTACTATTACATATTACTTTAAACTGAAGTAGCTTATGAAAACAATTTGTGTATTTTTGGCAGAAGGCTTCGAGGAAGTGGAAGCGCTGACCCCGGTAGATGTGTTGAGACGTGCAGGCTTGCCTGTAAAAACCGTTTCCGTAACAGGTGTGCTGACCGTAAACGGTGCACATGGTGTTCCGGTAATAGCCGACAGGGTGTTTGAAGAAGTGAAAGAAGAGGAGGTGGAGATGATTGTATTGCCCGGCGGTCTGCCCGGAGCGACGAATCTGGATGCTCACGAAGGTCTGGGTAAGTTGATCAGGACATTTGCCGAGGCGGAACGTCCGTTGTCTGCCATCTGTGCCGCTCCGTTGGTATATGGAAAGCGTGGTTTGTTGAAAGGCAGGAAAGCAACTTGCTATCCGGGCTTTGAAAAATACCTGGAAGGTGCTGAGTATACGGCTGCTTTGGTAGAGACAGACGGTAATTTCATTACCGGTAAAGGTCCCGGTGCCGCGATGACATTCTCGTTTGCCATTGCCGGGAAATATGTCGGTGCGGAAAAGGTGAAGGAACTGAAGCTGGGGATGATGATTGAAGAATGAACAGGCATGTCATCATAGTAGCGGGAGGCAAAGGGCTGCGCATGGGGGGCGATATTCCCAAACAGTTTTTGCCTGTGGGAGGCAGGCCCGTGCTGATGCGTACCATAGAGGCCTTTTACGCTTTTGATTCTTCTATACATTGTATATTAGTTCTTCCGGTGAGCCAGCAGGCTTACTGGAAAGAACTTTGTGAGACGTATCATTTCACTTTGCGTCATGACATTGCCGACGGGGGAGAGACTCGTTTCCATTCCGTAAAGAATGGATTGGCATACGTAACGGGTGAAGGCCTGGTAGGTGTCCATGATGGCGTTCGCCCTTTCGTCTCCCGGGAAGTGATAGCCGGATGCTATGAGGCGGCGCAGACAAAGAAAGCGGTTGTTCCTGTAATTGATGTGGTGGAGACCGTGCGTCACCTTACGAAACCGGGAAGTGAGACTGTTCCGCGCAGCGACTATAAACTGGTTCAGACTCCGCAGGTCTTTGATATTCAGTTGCTGAAAGAGGCATACAATCAGGAATATACGGATACCTTTACCGATGATGCTTCTGTGGTGGAGGCCATGGGTGGGGAAGTATGCCTGGTGCCGGGAAATAGAGAAAATATAAAATTGACCACCCCTTTTGATTTGAAAATAGCGGAAGTCTTAATTTGAAATGTTCGACATCACTACGCGTGACATAAAATATTTGCAAGGAGTAGGTCCGCAGCGTGCAACCGTCTTGAACAAGGAATTGAATCTGTTTTCCTTGCATGACTTGTTGTACTATTTCCCTTATAAATACGTAGACCGCAGCCGCCTTTATTATATCCACGAAATAGACGGCAACATGCCCTATATCCAGTTGAAAGGTGAGATCCTCAGTTTTGAGACTTTCGGTGAGGGAAGGCAACGCAGGCTTGTCGGTCATTTTTCGGATGGAACGGGCGTTATTGATTTAGTCTGGTTTCAAGGAATTAAGTATCTGTTAGAACATTATAAGACCCGGACAGAGTATATTGTTTTTGGTAAACCTACCGTATTCAATGGCCGTATCAACGTGGCCCATCCCGATATGGATCCTTCCGGTGAACTTACCTTGTCAACGATGGGGCTGCAACCTTATTACAACACGACGGAAAGGATGAAGCGCGGTTTCTTGAACTCTCACGGGATGGAGAAACTGATGAAGAACGCGCTTGCCTTATTGCAAGAGCCTCTTGCCGAAACATTACCTCCGCAGTTGGTGGAGGAGCATCATCTGATGTCCTTGGATGAGGCTATCCGCTATATTCACTTCCCTCAGAACCCCGAACAGCTTCGGAAGGCTCAATATCGTTTGAAGTTTGAAGAACTGTTCTATGTGCAGCTCAATATCCTACGTTACAGCAAGGACAGGCAGCGCAAATACCGGGGGCTTCGTTTCGAGCGGGTGGGCGAGATTTTTAATACGTTTTATTCACAGAATCTTCCTTTTGAACTGACCGGAGCGCAAAAACGGGTGATAAAGGAGATACGGAAGGATATGGGAAGCGGACGGCAGATGAACCGCTTGTTGCAGGGGGACGTAGGGAGCGGAAAAACGCTGGTGGCACTGATGTCCATGCTCATCGCATTAGACAACGGCTATCAGGCATGTATGATGGCTCCCACGGAAATTCTTGCCACCCAGCATTATGAGACCATTCAGAAATTCCTGTTTGGCATGGATGTGCGTGTGGAACTTCTGATGGGTTCCGTCAAAGGAAAGAAGCGCGAGAAGATATTGAAGGATTTGCTGACGGGAGATGTTCAGATTCTGATAGGTACCCATGCCGTACTGGAAGACACCGTGGGCTTTTCTTCTTTGGGCATGGTGATTATAGACGAGCAACATCGTTTCGGGGTGGCTCAGCGTGCCAAGTTATGGAGTAAGAACGTTTGTCCGCCTCATGTGCTGGTCATGACGGCTACCCCTATTCCCCGTACCCTGGCTATGACGCTGTATGGTGATCTGGATGTATCAGTTATTGACGAGTTGCCGCCGGGCCGTAAACCCATTCAGACGATCCATCAGTTTGACAACCGCCGAGCCAGTCTTTATGCTTCCATTCGTAAACAGATAGAGGAAGGGCGGCAAATCTACATTGTTTATCCTTTAATCAAGGAAAGCGAAAAGATGGATATCAAGAATCTGGAAGAGGGGTATGAACTGATTTGCGCCGAGTTTCCCGATTGTAAAGTGAGCAAGGTGCATGGTAAAATGAAGCCGGCGGAGAAAGATGCCGAGATGCAGCGTTTTGTCAGTGGTGAAACCCAGATTATGGTGGCCACTACGGTGATTGAGGTGGGAGTGAATGTACCTAATGCCTCGGTGATGGTCATTGAAAACGCCGAACGTTTCGGACTTTCACAATTGCATCAGTTGCGTGGCCGTGTAGGGCGTGGAGCAGACCAGTCCTATTGCATTTTGGTTACCACGTACAAACTGACCGAAGAAACCCGCAAGCGGCTGGAAATAATGGTGCAGACCAATGATGGTTTTGAAATAGCGGAAGCCGATTTGAAGCTTCGTGGCCCCGGTGACTTGGAGGGGACCCAGCAAAGTGGGGTTGCTTTTGATCTGAAAATAGCTGATATCGCCCGTGACGGACAATTATTGCAATATGTCCGTGAGGTGGCAAGTCGGATTGTAGATGAGGATCCCGCAGGGATTCGTCCGGAAAATGCCATTCTTTGGCAACAGTTGCAGGCATTACGTAAAACAAATGTAAATTGGGCGGCTATCTCTTAGCTTATGTTATTGTATTGTTAAAAACAAAGAAGTATGTTGTATAACATGTTTCTATCATTTCTCCCCTGTTTATAGAGGTTCTTGGGTATTTTGTTTACTGTTTGCATTTAATTACCTAAAAAAAGAGTTAAAGAACTACCTTGTTTCTCAGAGAAAAACGCTATCTTTGAGGGAATTTTTGAAAAAGCACAGTATTAATCTTGAATGAACCGAATATTATGATGGAAAAAACGCTGGTTATTTTGAAGCCTTGCACGTTGCAGAGAGGCTTGGTAGGTGAGATTACTAACAGATTTGAACGTAAAGGCCTGCGTTTAGCCGGAATGAAAATGGTTCAGTTGACGGATGAAGTGCTTAGCGAACATTACGCTCATTTAAGTTCGAAGCCGTTCTTTCAGCGCGTGAAAGATGCAATGATGGTTTGCCCTGTTATTGTATGTTGCTTTGAAGGTGTGGACGCTGTTCAAGTAGTGAGAACATTAACCGGTCCTACTAACGGACGTCTGGCGGCTCCCGGAACTATCCGTGGAGATTACAGCATGAGCTTTCAGGAGAATATAGTCCATGCATCCGACTCGCCGGAAACTGCCGAAGTGGAACTCAAACGATTTTTTAAACCAGAAGAGATATTCGAGTATAAGCAAGCCGTGTTTGGCTCCCTTTATGCGAATGACGAATATTAAAAGAAAAACAAAAAACGGATGATTTTGAAATGTGTTAAAGTAGTCGCAGTGGCAGCTTTTGCTCTAGTCAGCCTGAATATGTCAGGACAAGACTTGCTGGCACGCCAGGCACCCATCGATCGAAAATTGAAAGCAGTAGATTCTGTTGCATTGATTCGTCAGATAAAGGCGGAAAAATCGGCTTACCCTGCCTACAGTCTCTATCCTAATTGGAGTAATGAGCGCGTACACGCTTATGGTAATACTGTTACAATTCCTGATACATTCCGTATTGATATGACCGGTTTTCACATGCCGACGACAAATACGAAGATAACTTCAAAGTTTGGTCCGCGTCGCCGTAGGATGCACAATGGTCTGGATGTGAAAGTGTATATTGGCGATACTATCCGGGCAGCTTTCAGCGGAAAGGTGAGAATGGTAAAATATGAACGTCGCGGATATGGAAAATATGTGGTGATCCGTCATGAAAACGGACTGGAAACCGTATATGGACACTTGTCCAAGCAGCTGGTGGATGAAGATCAGTATGTGGAGGCTGGAGAAATTATCGGATTGGGTGGAAACACCGGACGATCTAGCGGATCACATCTTCATTTTGAAACCCGTTTCTTGGGACAAGCCATTAATCCGGCACTTTTATTTGATTTTGAAAAACAGGATATTGTAGCCGATTCTTATTTGTTTAGAAAAGGCAATAACAGATATCAACGTAACACGAACAGCAAGAACGTGAATTTGTTGGCTTCATCAGATGGTACCATCCGTTATCATAAAGTAAGAAGTGGAGATACCTTGAGCCGCATTGCGCAGAAAACAGGTACATCTATTGATGCTTTGTGCAAGTTGAACCACATTACCCGCAGAACGATTCTTCGTCCGGGGCAAGTGTTAAGATGTTCTTAAGCTTTAGTTAATTAAGAAATACAAAATAGGGCGGAAAAGAGTATTCTTTTCCGCCTTTTTGTTTACGCTTAAGCAGAAAAATGCGTAACTTTGTTGCCTAATCATAGAGTATGATGAAAGATACGAAACAACAATTTGAACATGTAATAGCTATCTGCCGTGATTTGTTTGCGAAAAAACTGCACGATTACGGTGCGGCATGGCGCATCATGCGCCCCTCATCTGTCACCGACCAGATATTTATCAAGGCAAACCGCATCCGCAGTATCGAAACCAAAGGAGTGACGATGGTGGATGAAGGCATCCGTTCGGAATTTATCGCTATCGTGAATTATGGAATCATCGGACTGGTCCAGCTGGAACTGGGATATGCCGAAACGGATGATATGACTGAAGAACGTGCTTTGGAACTGTATGACCGGTATGCCAAACAGGCATTGGAACTGATGCTGGCCAAGAATCACGATTATGACGAGGCATGGCGCAGCATGCGTATCAGTTCATATACTGATTTGATTTTGATGAAAATCTATCGCACCAAGCAGATTGAAGGGCACGATGGAGCCACATGGGTATCAGAGGGCGTTGATGCCAACTACATGGATATGATTAATTATTCAGTATTCGGATTGATCAAGTTGGAATTTGGAGAGTAAACAGTTACATAGTATCGTTGGAATCTGGACAAACGCCTGCCGTTTTTTGCTGGCGGTGGTATTTATATTTTCCGGTTTTGTCAAAGCGGTGGATCCGCTGGGTACCCAATATAAAATTCAGGACTATTTGGAGGCTTTCGGTTGGGCTGCTTTGGTACCTGCCTTCCTTCCGTTTCTGGCGTCTGTATTGCAGGCAATGGTTGAGTTTTGTTTAGGAATCTACCTTTTGTTTGGTATTCGCCGGAGAATAACTACCTTGTTTGTTGTGGTGATCATGGGGGTGATGACTCCGCTCACTTTATGGTTGGCACTTTCCAATCCGATATCGGATTGCGGATGCTTTGGCGATGCTGTGACCTTGACCAATTGGGAAACTTTTGGGAAGAATGTACTTTTGTTGATAGCGGCGGTTTCCGTTTTTAAATGGGGAAACCGTATAACTACCTTGGTAACAAAGCGTTTTGACTGGCTGGTGGCTATGTATGCGTTCCTTTATATTTGGGGGATGACCTTGTATTGTTACCGTGAATTGCCTGTCTTTGATTTTCGCCCTTATCATATCGGAACCGATATACGTAAAGGGATGGAAATTCCGGAAGGGGCGAAACCGACTGTTTATGAGACTCGCTTTATTCTTCAGAAGAACGGAGTGGAGAAAGAATTTACATTAGACAATTATCCAGACAGTACATGGACTTTTGTGGATTCAAGAACAATAGTGAAGGAGCAGGGATATGAACCGCCTATCCATGACTTTTCTATTATCCGGCAAGAAGACGGAGAGGATGTGACGGATGAGATTTTGACGGATGATAAGTATACTTTCCTGTTGGTGGCGCATCGGCTGAGCCAGGCGGACGACAGTTCCATAGACCTGATAAATGAATTGTATGATTATAGTGTGGAGCATGGATATCAATTCTATTGTCTCACTTCATCATCCGATAGTGACATTGAAGACTGGCAGGAGCGTACAGGGGCCGAGTATCCTTTCTGCCTGATGGATGACATTACACTGAAAACCATGATACGCTCTAATCCCGGACTGATGTTGCTGAAGAACGGAGTGGTTATAAACAAGTGGAGCGTGAATAGTCTGCCCGATGAATATATGCTGACCGACAGGCTGGAAAAACTCCCCTTGGCACAAGTCCATGAAAAGACTTTCAGCCATAAACTGGTGTTGGTATTGGCATGGTTTGTCTTCCCGTTGTTGTTTTTCAGCATGGTAGATGCCATTTGGGAGCATTTCCATAGAAAAAAGAAATTGAAAGAAAATTGAACAAAATAATTTCATTAACCCTTTAACAAAACAAACAAAATGAGAAAAAACATTGTTGCAGGAAACTGGAAAATGAACAAGAACCTTCAAGAAGGTATTGCTTTGGCAAAAGAATTGAATGAGGCTTTGGCTGCTGACAAACCCAATTGTGATGTAGTAATCTGTACTCCGTTTATTCACTTGGCTTCGGTTACTCCTATTGTTGACAAAGCTGTGATTGGTGTGGGTGCGGAAAACTGTGCAGATAAAGTATCAGGTGCATATACTGGTGAAGTTTCTGCTGAAATGGTAGCTTCTACAGGTGCTGAATATGTCATTCT
Source organism: Bacteroidaceae bacterium (assembly GCA_011959205.1). Taxonomy (GTDB): domain Bacteria; phylum Bacteroidota; class Bacteroidia; order Bacteroidales; family Bacteroidaceae; genus Phocaeicola. Next base: position 6,445 of record BLLV01000230.1, on the reverse strand, counting down.
GGGTCACTCTGAACGTCGTGCTTACTATCACGAAACAGTGGAAATTCTGGAAGAAAAAGTGAAATTGGCTTTGGCTAACAATTTGAAGCCGATTTTCTGTATCGGTGAAGTATTGGAAGAGCGTGAAGCTAACAAACAGAATGAAGTGGTTGCTGCTCAGCTGGCATCGGTATTCTCTTTGTCTGCCGAAGATTTCGGTAAGATCATCCTGGCTTACGAACCGGTTTGGGCTATTGGTACAGGCAAGACTGCTACTGCAGAACAGGCTCAGGAAATCCACGCATTCATCCGTTCTTTGATTGCCGACAAGTATGGCAAGGAAGTTGCTGATAACACTTCTATTCTTTATGGTGGTAGCTGCAAGCCTTCTAACGCTAAGGAATTGTTTGCTAATCCTGATGTGGACGGTGGTTTGATTGGTGGTGCAGCTTTGAAAGTTGTTGACTTCAAAGGCATTATCGATGCATTCAAATAATTAATTTCACCACAGATTACTCAAACGCAATTTCATAAAACAATTTGTGAGAAAGTGTAATCTGTGGTGATTTACCTAAATTCATAAAACGATATGAGATACATTTTTATCCTACTCTTTTTGAGCCTCGGGCTTTCCGTTCTGGCACAGCAGAACATGGTGGAAAGCTTGCAACGTAATCGTCCTGGAGAAGGTATTGTAACCATTCATCAAGATCCTAAAATTACAGGATTGATAGGGCATATCTATACAGGGAAAATTATGGGTGGCGAGCAGAAAATGTTGAAAGCCAGAGGATATCGTGTTCAGGTCTATGCAGGAAACAATTCGCGTGTAGCTCGCAATGAAGCCAACAGCGTGGCTACTAAAGTGAAAGAGGGATTTCCCGGTATGCCTGTCTATACCTATTTCCAGCCGCCTCGCTGGCTGTGTCGTGTAGGTGATTTCCGCAGTATTGAAGAAGCGGATGCCGCTATGCGTCGTTTGAAAGCTACCGGCGTTTTTAAAGAAGTATCCATAGTTCGTGAACAAATTAATATTCCCTTGGACTAATAATATGGAAGAATTATTGCACCCCGAATGGTCTACAGAGAAAATAGAACAGTTGAAAGGCCATTATCAGAGTATTTTATCGCTATTGGGCGAAGATGTGGAAAGAGAAGGATTGCTGAAAACTCCTGAACGCGTAGCCAAGGCTATGCTGACATTGACACGCGGGTATGAACAAGATCCGCATGCCATTTTACTGGGAGCTAAATTCAAAGAAGAATATAGCCAAATGGTTATCGTGAAAGATATTGACTTCTTCTCCTTGTGCGAGCACCACATGCTTCCGTTTTATGGAAAGGCGCATGTCGCTTATATTCCCAATGGCTACATTACCGGTTTGAGCAAGATTGCCCGGGTGGTTGATGTGTTTTCTCATCGTTTGCAGGTACAGGAACGCATGACGTTGCAAATAAAGGAATGCATTCAGGAGACCTTGAATCCGCTGGGAGTGATGGTGGTGGTCGAAGCCAAGCACATGTGTATGCAGATGCGCGGGGTGGAGAAACAAAATGCCATTACAACGACTTCTGATTTTACAGGTGCGTTCAACCAAGCCAAAACACGTGAGGAATTTATGAATCTGATACGGCATAACCGGTAAGGAGTTATGCCTTTATTTTAGTACTACCCGGTCGCCGGCACGCTTGGCCATGATTTTTTGCAATTCACTTAATTCTTTAAAGTGGGCCATGACTTCAAGGCACTTATCGGCATTGGCGGCCACTTCGGGATTGTTCAAAGCTTGCAGGGTATATTTCATATCCTCTTCCAGTATGGCAAGTTTGAAGTCGATAAGCTGATGCGGCACTAATTCGTGCAGGCGTTCTTCGTCTTTGACCATCGCTTGCGAGTTGCTTTTGCTCAACTGGTAACGATCGTTTATCATATCTGCGGCCAACTTACTGATGGTGGGGTCGGGATGAGCCAGAAAATAACGTTCTGCTGTGAAGTTGGAGTCATGCAGATGAGCTTCTGCCTCTGCCAGTATTTTCCGGTGCAACGGATTATGGAACTGTAATTCATCTTGTTTCAAATCCATGGAAATATATTCTATCACAGTGAGCGGAGTTTCCGTGTTTTCTTCCGTTTCTACATAGCACATAACTTTCTCTCCGTGGCGTATTAATGTTTGAAGCAGTAACTGTTCTTTTACATAAAAAACGTACTTTTCCTGCCCTTCCTGGGGAATATACGATTGATACCCCGCTTCTGCTTCTGCAGGAGGGAACGGAGGGGGGACATCATCATTCACTCCTATGGGGGGCATATCGGCCGGAGGTATGCTGCCGCCGGGAAAAGGAGCATCGGCAGGAGGCAGAGAGCCGGTGGTGGCGGATGCGTCTTTTTCTTTCTTGATTTGTTCCAGATAGTTATCGTCCCGCTGAAGCAGATGTTTCTTGATCTCGTCCAAGACAATTTGCTCGTTTACGTTCAAGAGGGCGGCACACTCTGTCAGGCAGGTATATCGGATGACTTTATCCGGAATCAGTCCGATGCTTCGTGCCATGTCCGATATCAATCCGGCCCGTTTGATAGGGTCTTTCTGTGCGTCTTTCAGCAAAAGATTGGTCTTGAAGCGGATAAAGTTTTCTTCGTGGTCGTCAATGTATTTTCTGAATTCCGTGGCATTGTGTTTTCTGGAAAAACTATCGGGATCATCTCCATCGGGCAGAAGGAGTACCTTGATGTTCATGCCTTCCGCCAGCAACATGTCGATACCCCGGATGCTGGCTTTTATGCCGGCTTCGTCACCATCATATAATAAGGTGATATTGGAGGTGAAACGGTGCAGCAACCGGATTTGTTGTTCGCTCAACGCTGTACCCGAGTTGGCCACCACATTTTCCAGTCCGCACTGGTGCATGGCGATAACGTCGGTGTATCCTTCCACCATGTAAACGCAGTCGGCTTTTACAATGGCGGCTTTGGCCTGGTAAATGCCATACAGTTCTTTTCGTTTACTGAAAATCTCGGATTCGGGTGAGTTGACGTATTTTTGGTTTACCCCCTTGGTGCGACTGTCCAGCACACGTCCGCCGAAGCCAAGCACCTTTCCGCTGATATTGAACCATGGAAATATCACACGCCCCCAGAAACGGTCGCGCAGCCTGCCGTCTTCCTTTTCATAACAAAGTCCGGTCTTGATCAGGAACTCTTTTTTATATCCTTTCCGCAGGGCTTCCTGTGCCAATGCGTCAGGAGCGGCGGTGCTGTATCCCAACTGGAATTTCTTGACAATATCGTCACGAATGCCCCGTTGGCGGAAATAAGACATGGCAATGGCTTTTCCGTCAGCGTGGTTGTAGAGGGTGTTTTGAAAATAATCGCGGGCAAACTCATTGACTACAAAGAGACTTTCCCGTATGTTTTGTACTTGTTTCTCCTCATCGGTCAGTTCGCGCTCCTTTATTTCTATATGATATTTTTTGGCCAGCCATCGCAGTGCTTCGGGGTAGGTCATCTGTTCGTGTTCCATCACGAAATGGACGGCGTTTCCACCTTTTCCACAGGCAAAGCATTTACATAATCCTTTGGCTGGCGATACATAGAATGAAGGGGTCTTGTCATCATGGAACGGACAAAGCCCGACAAAGTTCACACCGCGTTTACGCAGCGTGACAAACTCGGATACCACATCTACTATTTGTGCGGCATCCAGTATCCGGTCTATGGTGGGCTGGTCTATCATTGCGGGTGCGAAGATACAAAAAAAACGTCGTCGGAGGTGAGTCCGACAACGTTTTTAACGGAATATTGTAAACGGAATTATTTTATGTTGGGATTCAGCTTGTTCCATTCGGCAATCGGAGGAAGGACACCCATGGCAATCACTTCGTCGCGCAGGGCGCAAAGATGTTCATAACTTTTTTCCAGTGCGGCTTCTTCTTCAGGCGTACCTTTCACTTCTTTCAAGTGGCAACCGTCTTTAGTGATGGAAGTTTCCCAAGCCATCATGATGTGGTCGAACTTGTCATTGGAAACGTAAGTTCCTGCAGGCCAGCGGAATGGTTTCCCTCCCATGGCGGCAGCAATCATTTCGATAGAGACGTATGACGGGCTTTGGAAAGAAGAACGGCCGCGCAGGTTGATGATGTTGGCGCCGCCTTTAGTCACTTTCTGTTGTATTTCGGCCCATTGTTCTTTTGTCAAAGCATCAGTGCCGATGATATCAAGCAATGCTTTCCCGTTTACTTTAGCGGTAGAAGCATAAACAGCCATTTGCTCACCATGGCCGCCGTACGTGCGGCAGTTTTCAACCTTATCCATGGCAATGCCGAAATGCTTGGACAGCTCGCTGCGCAGGCGGGTGGAGTCAAGGGCGGCAAGGGTTGTAACCTGTGATGGTTTCAGTCCTGAATATAATAAGGTGATCAGACCGGTGATATCAGCCGGGTTGAAAATAACCACAATATGTTTCACGTCCGGACAATAGGCTTTTACATTTTTCCCGAATTCTTCGGCGATGGCTGCGTTTCCTTTCAGCAAATCCTCACGGGTCATGCCGGCTTTACGTGCCGCACCGCCTGAGTTTACAATATATTTGGCATTGGTCAAGGCTTCCTTGATATCGGAAGTAAAGGTGATGTTCATGCCTTCGAAACTGCAATGGTATAGTTCTTCCGCCACACCTTCCAGACCGGGAGCGTATGGGTCATACAAACAAATATTAGGAGTAAGGCCCATCATAATAGCGGTTTGAGCCATGTTCGAGCCAATCATTCCGGCAGCACCTACGATTGTCAGCTTTTCATTCGTTACAAATTCCATCATTCTTTTATTATTTAAAGTTTGTATAATATAAACGCTTTTGTGGGAGAGGATGTTCTCTCTTCCGGCTACAAATTTACAAAACCTTTTGTAAAGGTGCTTATTCTAAAAAATTATATGGGATAATAGAAAGTTATCCCATATAATTATCTTTGGATGGTGACTTTCAGAATGACTGTCGTACTTATTTGTTTATATAACTTTTTAACGCATCTACATATTCTTCAAAGGCTTCCAGCCCTTTTCGTGTAATCTTACAAATGGTACAAGGCATCTTTCCCTTGAAAGTTTTGATGATTTCTACATATTCAGCCTTGTTCAGCTTGTCTATTTGCACACTCAGATTACCGGCCGTCGCTCCTGTCTGTTGTTTCAGATAGCTGAACTCGGCTTCTTCCACTGAAACCAGTATGGACATCACGGCAAGTCTCAGTTCGGAATGTAGTAATGGATTCAATTCTTTGAACATAGGCGCAAAGTTACGATTTTTTTTGTTTACGGGCAGCATGATTCAGCACATGTCCCGGAATAACCATCATGAAAATAAAGGCGGGTGTGAATATCAATATCTGATTGAAGCCTTGATAGAAAAGGCATCCGACGGAACTTAATGCTCCTAATGTGCCACAAATGATCACGGTTTTATAACCGATCACTAGTCCTGTAAGTGCGGTGCCCATACCCATCAGCAGAAGGACAATGAACAGGATAGGAAGTTGCCAGAAAAACATGGCGAGCAGAGATATCAGAAAGCCGGTTATGCCGAATACTGTCCAAATATGATTGATAACTTTGTCCAGATGAGTCTTGACAGCAGGCTGCTGATTGCGTACTGACAGGTAAGTTCCTGTTCCTGCAATGACGGGAAGTAAGAACCATAGGTATTGCCAATGATAATCCCGGGTGGTTACTACCAGGAACCAGACCAGCAGGCTGATAAGGGTGGTGGTATATCCCCATAAGAGGAACGGCATGCCACAATTGGTTTCCAGTCTGTTTTTGGTATTCTGAATCATTTGAGTGATGAGTTCTAAACTCTCTTTCTCATTCAATTTTCTTTCTTCCATAATGTTTCTTTCTTTTTCGTTTGTGATTGATTAATATTTAATGCTTCTCTCTATGGCTGTCATCAGCAAGCTTCCTTGGCCACTTCTTTGATTTGTACAGTGGTTGTTTCGTTTGTAATCCTTGCCATATCTCCTTTCATGGATTTGGGATTTTGCAACTCTCCTACGCCTATCATAAGATTTCCCTTGTTTCCCTTAATACCTTTTATGGTGATAGTAAGGTCAGCGGTTTGTGCCATACGTGCAGTGGTAAATCTTAGGATAGCTAGTGTGGCGCATGCCAAGATAGTGGCACGTTTCTTGTAAAATGTTGTGTTTGTTTTCATGGCTCTGATGTTTATTGGTTGAATGACAAAAGTTTATTTTATCTAAATACTTTTCAAATATAATGTAGTTTATAATATAAACCAAATTATTATAGAACTTTTTTTAAGCTAAACTTTGCTTTTCTTTGCGCCTGTTACCGATTTATCATAAGTAATAAAGATCAAATGTGTATGTGCGGTAGAAGACTGCGGGGAAGATATGTAATCTTCTTTACGGGTTTTACATTCAAACTTTTATTGGCACGTACTTGAACAAGGAA
>BLLV01000229.1 GCA_011959205.1 Bacteroidaceae bacterium | reverse complement strand
GCACGGCATATCCTGCCGGATTTAATTGGATATCTACCATTCTCTTGCAAATAGCAGGTGAATATCTCACGCCGCCCACTTATATACCAGTTTAGGGGTATTGGGGATGTTTTTACACCGTAAGTTGCTGATAATAAAATTAATGGCGTGATGGAAAGATTTTAAAGGCGGAACAAAAATAGAGTCTACCCTGGCATAAAGTTGAGATGGACTTCATCACTATTACCCAAATGTAGGATAAACAATATTTAAATGTACTTTCGGCCCCCTTTTTACTTAAGAGAAAAGTTTTCGTTACCGAAACTGAAGGATAATGATGACATCCCCTATAAAAAAGACAGCTTGGATAGAGTCTGCTATCCGAGCTGTCTTTTTTATAGGGGGAAATTTATCCTGTCTGTTAATATCCCAGATTTTGATATTCGTCAGCATTGTCGATTAGTAATAATTCAGCTGTCGGGGATATGGGTTATGCTTTTATAAATATGATAAGATGGTATTGTCTATCGGTTCTTATACATTCTTTCGTAATACTTTTGGTAATCGCCGCTTGTTACATTTTCCACCCATTCTTGGTTTTCCAGATACCATTGAATAGTCTTTACAATGCCGACTTCGAATTTTGTTTCGGGATACCATCCCAATTCATTGGTAATCTTTGTCGGGTCGATGGCATAGCGTTGGTCATGTCCCAAACGGTCTTTGACGAAGGTGATCAATGATTCGTTAATCCAGTCGATGGAAATCTCACCTTTTTCGTTCAATTCCTTTTTCTTCAGAATTTTACGATATTCGGGGTTCTCCGTCATCATCCGGTAGATGGTGGCGATGGTGAGTTTCACGATCTCTATGTTTTCTTTTTCATTGTGTCCGCCTACATTATATATTTCCCCTTCGCGGCCCTTGCGTAGAACCAGGTCGATAGCTTTGCAGTGATCCTCTACATACAACCAGTCGCGTACATTCTTTCCATCGCCATATACGGGAAGTTTCTTTCCTTCCAGAATGTTTTTAATAATCAGCGGAATCAGTTTTTCAGGAAAGTGGTACGGACCGTAGTTATTGGAACAACGGGTAATGGTTACCGGCATTTTGTAAGTATCGCGATAAGCCATGACAATCATATCCGCACTCGTCTTGGAAGCACTGTACGGGCTATGTGGACACAAAGGAGTAGTTTCAGTAAAGAAACCTTCTGCTCCCAAGCTGCCGTATACCTCATCTGTAGATACCTGGTGGTAACGTACATCTTTGCGCCAGGTGGGATAACCATTCTCGTCTTTTCCCGTTACCCACGCGCGGCGGGCCGCATCCAGCAAGTTCTGGGTACCCAAAATGTTGGTTTGCAAGAATAGCTGAGGGTTTTCAATACTGCGGTCCACATGGCTTTCTGCTGCAAAATTCACGATGTAATCAAACTTGTATTCTGCAAATAGTTGGTCGGCCAGATCACGGTTGCATATATCTCCTTTTATGAAGAAGCAACGTTCATTATCAATATCTGCTGCAATGGTTCCCAAGTTGCCGGCGTATGTTAAGGCATCTAGTACCACCACCCTGATATTGTCATGTTTGGCCAGGATGTATTTCAAATAATTAGCTCCGATAAATCCGGCAGCTCCTGTAACGAGATAAGTCTTCATATTGTTTTTGATATTAATGCGTGCAAAGTTCGGAAAGATTTTTTAATCTTACAACTTATCCGCCAGTTCTATTACTTCTAAATCTTTAAATTCTCCGTTATTGATGCAAAAACGTACCAATGTTCTCACTTTATGGAATCCGTAGATACCTGCCGCTCCCGGGTTGATGTGCAGCATATCCAGTGTTTTGTCATACTTCACCTTTAAGATATGCGAGTGTCCGCTGATAAACAGTTTAGGAGGTTTCACCAGCAGGCTGCCGCGGATGGAAGGATCATAGTTGCCCGGATATCCGCCTATATGCTTTATCAACACCTCGGCGCCATCTGTGGTGAAGCGGTTGATCTGAGGATAAATCCGGCGGATATCCTGTCCGTCAATGTTTCCATATACAGCCCGGAAGGGGCGGAAGGCGGACAGTTTCCGGGCGACTTCCACCGATCCGATGTCTCCGGCGTGCCATATCTCATCACAATTCTCAAAGTATTTCAGGTATTTATCATCCCAAAACGCATGAGTATCCGATAATAATCCAACTCTTGTCATACTTTTTTTGTTTATTACCGGCAAAGGTACTATATTTGGAACAAATCTAAGCATAATATGGAGAGCAAATATCATTATTTCAAGCGTGATATCAGTTGGTTGTCTTTCAACTATCGCGTATTGCTGGAGGCGGATGACGACTCCCTGCCGTTGTATGAACGGATTAACTTCATCTCTATATATTCTTCTAATCTGGAGGAATTTTACAAAATCCGTGTGGCGGAACATAAGGCCATTGCTTCCGGCGGCCAGAGTGATGATATGACACAGGAGGAAGCCAGACATCTGATACATCAGATTACCGAGGTGGTGAACAACCAGATGGAAGACCGTATCCGCATTTATGAGCATAAGATTGTTCCGGCCTTGCGCGATCATCATATTGTTTTTTATCAAAGCAAGCAGGAAGTGGAACCTTTTCATCAGGAATTTATCCGTAATTTCTTTAAGGAGGAAATCTTTCCTTATCTTCAGCCTGTTCCGGTGTGCAAGAACCGGATCAAGACTTTCTTGCGTGACAACCGCTTGTATCTGTCGGTACGCGTGACGCGCAAGGACACGAGGGAAAAGGAATACTATATCATCAAATTGCCTTATAGCAAAGTTCCCCGTTTCATAGAGCTTCCCCGGCAGGGAGAGAACTTTTACCTGATGTATATGGAAGATATCATCAAAGCGAATATCGACCGTATGTTTCCCGGGTATGAGTTGGATTGCAGCTATTGCTGCAAGATTTCTCGTGATGCCGATATTTTTGTGGATGATGCGGCCAGTTCTGAAGTGATGGTGGAACAGTTACGGAAAAAAGTAAAGAAGCGTAAGATAGGTGCCGTATGCCGTTTTGTCTATGACCGCAAGATGCCTGCTGACTATCTGGAGTTTCTGGTTGATGCGTTCGGCATTGACCGTGACGAGCAGGTTCCGGGAGACAAACACCTGAACTTAGAGGATTTGTCTCACTTGCCCAATCCCAATAAGGATCTTTATGTTCAGTCAAAGCCCCGTCCTATGAAATTGAGTTGCCTGGACGAGAAAGAGTCCATCTTCCGTTATGTGAATAAAAAAGATTTGATGTTGCATTTCCCTTATCATTCTTTCGAGCATTTCATCCATTTCCTGTACGAAGCGGTTCACGATCCGGCTTGTAAGGAGATTATGATTACACAGTACCGTGTGGCGGAGAATTCGGAAGTGATCAACACCTTGATCGCTGCTGCGCAGAATGGTAAGAAAGTCACAGTTTTTGTGGAGTTAAAGGCTCGTTTTGATGAAGAGAACAATTTGGCTACTGCCGAGATGATGAAGCGGGCGGGCATCCATATCATATTCAGCATACCGGGACTTAAAGTACATGCTAAAGTGGCACTTGTATTGCGTTATAATAAAGAGGGGAAGCAAACTCGAAGTTATGCCTATATCAGTACGGGAAACTTCAATGAGAAGACCGCCCGGATATATGCAGATTCAGGCTTGTTTACTTCCAATGAGGTGATAGTGAATGACCTGCATACTTTGTTTCGGGTATTGCGGAAGGAAGTGACCGAACCCCGGTTCAAGCGTTTGCTGGTAGCCCGTTTCAATCTCTTGTCTGAACTGAGAAGGCGCATCGGTTATGAAATAAATATGGCAAAAGCAGGGAAAGAGGCACGAATTATCTTGAAAATGAACGCATTGCAAGATCCTGCCATGATAGATGAATTATATAAGGCCAGTGAGGCAGGAGTGAAGATAGACTTGATTGTGCGTGGCATTTGCTGCCTGATTCCCAACCAGCCTTACAGCAGGAATATCCGCATCACCCGCATTGTGGACAGTTTTCTGGAGCATGCCCGGGTGTGGTACTTCCACAATGGAGGAAAGCCTCTTTTGTTCATGGGATCACCGGACTGGATGCGACGCAACCTGTACCGGCGTATAGAGGCTGTCACTCCTGTGCTGGACGAGGATTTGAAACAACAACTGATAGATATGCTGGCCATTCAGCTGAAAGATAACAGGAAAGCCGGATGGGTGGACGAACATCTGAACAATGTGCCGAAAAGGGATCCGGAGGAAGGGCCGGTACGTGCGCAGTATGCTTTTTATGAGTATTTGGAGGAGAAGAATAAAGAAGGATATGTCAAAACTCCCAAACAGCCATAAAAGACGCCACCACCCGATGAGATAAAAAAAACTGTGAGACTTATGGATGAATACTATCAAGAAAAAGAAAAGAAGGAACGAAAATGAATACAAAGACATTATCAGAGTTGGAAGATAAATACGTAGGTAAGCAAGGCACTCCTGAACGTGATGCTTATGAAAAAGAATTGTCTGATCTAATGATAGGTTTTCAAGTAAGGAATGCAAGAATCAAACTCGATCTGACACAAGAAGAACTTGCAGAGCGTATTAATAAGAAACGGGCATTTATTTCTCGTATTAGGGAATGATGGCAGTAATCTTACTATAAAGACACGCCGTGACATTCATTCTTATTTTATAGGTTCCCCACTTCTTCTTCAGACAGCCCGGTGATGTTGGTGATCAGACTTATGTCCATCCCCATCTTTTTTAAATTGGCTGCTATCGCCTTTTTCTCCTCTTTTTTTCCTTCTTCTTTTCCTTCTTTTATCCCTTCTTCTATTCCTTTTTTTAATCCTTCTCTCATTCCTTCTTCCATTCCTTTTTTCAATCCTTCTCTCATCCCTCTTCTTTCAGCACTGTTGTAAAGTGTCTTTTCCACGCTGATAATATCCCAGAACTTTTCATATCCCAGCAGCTGTGCCGGTGTGAATGCGGATTCCTCTATGGCTGTGACAGCTTTGTGTATTTCCGGGTTTGCCATCAGGTCTTCCGGCACCTCCCGTGTGTGTCCGTTTATTTCTGTCAGATAACGGAGCCACAGTGCTTGCATCTTCTTTTCTGTGTAGCTGTGCGGCTGGAACTTTGGCAACTCTACAAATACCAGATGCAGCCCGTCTATCACTTTCTCGCTATGTTCCACGTGCACCAGCCTGTAGTAATGATAGTATCCTTCCAGTTCTTTTTCAAATACCTCGTTGACCAGATTCAGGGAATAGACCGGTTGCAGCAGTTCATACTGTTCGCCGGCATTGAGTTGGCGCACGTATGCTTTCGAGGCGTTGAACAAGATGCGCTGCTTGAATTCAGGAGACCATATCATCTGCATTTCTACGATGAACTGCCTGCCGGATTTGTCCTTGCACCGCACATCCACTATACTGTTCTTCCGTAGCGGGTTTTCGGGTACAATTTCAGCAGGCAGGTATTCAATGTCCGCTATCTCCTCTTCCTCTGAGAGGGGTAGGAGTGCGTTCAGTAAACTTTTCACCAGGTCCGGATGCTCTCCGAACACTTTCTTGAAGGTCAAATCTGCTTTGGGGTCTAAGTATCTCATAATGGTTGGGTCTAAATGTTGCTATGGGCAAAGGTAGGCATAAAAGACGTAATGTGAAAGCAATCAGGCGAGTATGTTTCGACAATCTTTCCGCAGGATTCCCGGTCTTATTTATTTTTTGCTAGCCCTGAGAAAAAAGTTGCAGCCATTTATGCCCTCAACTTTCTTTTGAAAAAGAATACCGGTTACAAGCCTAGCTTCAGCTTTACAAACTCTTTGATGAACTGCACAGTTCCGTCGATTCCTAATATGGACGAGTCAATACATAAATGATAAGTCTCGGCAGCTCCCCATGTTTTGTAACTATAATAATTATAGTAAGCAGACCGTTTTTTATCTGCTTTTTCCATCAGCTCTTCGGCGGCTTCTGCAGAAATGTGATGAATGCGCGTCAACCTTTCTACACGCGCTTCCCTGGAAGCGGAAACGAATATATTGACACAACGGGGGTGGTCACGCAAAATGTAATCGGCGCACCGACCCACAAACAAGCACGACTGTCTGTCTGCCAGTTCGCGTATCACGTCGCTTTGTATCTTGAACAGGGCATCGTTACTCAGGCAACTGCCGTATGGAATAGCTCCGTCACTGATAAAAGGAAAACGGGTTCCGAACAGACCGCCGATGATGCTTTGGGAAGCCTTTTCATCTGCTTTCTCGAAAAACTCCTTGCACAAACCGCTTTCTTCCGAAGCCAGCTTGATTAACTCTTTATCATAAAAGGCGATACCAAACGCTTGAGCCAGTTTTTCGCCTATCTCTTTTCCTCCGCTGCCCAGTTGGCGTCCCAGGTTGATAACATAATGCTTGTTCATAGTCGTTTTCTATTGATTATGCGGACAAATATAGGGAAACTAATTTTTACTTTTTACTTTTCCACTTTTAAATTATTGCTATGGGTCTTAAAAATCTTGAACTGACGGTAAAGCATGGCGCCTGCGACAACGCTTGCCGCTAAGTCTGATATCGGCATGCTCCACCAAATTCCGGTTGCTCCCCAAAAGAGGGGGAGCAGGATGATGCAGGGAAGCAGGAACAGCAACTGCCGGGTTAGTGACAGGAAGATGGCTTTGCCTGCCATGCCGATGCTTTGAAAAAAGTTGGAGGTGACCATCTGGAATCCGATGATAGGGAAGAACATCACGACTATGCGTAGGCCGGTGGCCGAGCGCCGGATTAATCCTTCGTGGGTGGTAAAAGCAGACACAACCAGTTCGGGCATCAACTCGCCCACCAGAAAACCGGTAGTCGTGATGGCGGTGGCACCATAGATAGTCAGTTTCAGAACCTGGTTCACACGATGATATTGCCTGGCACCGAAATTGTAACCGGCTATGGGCTGCATGCCTTGGTTCAGGCCCATTACAATCATGACGAACAGGAAAACGATTCGGTTTACAATACCGAATGCGCCAATGGCAAGGTCGCCGTCATACTGTTTCAGACCCTTGTTGATGAAAATGACGATGAAACATGCCGCCAGGTTCATCAGGAACGGAGACATGCCAATGGCTATAGTGTTTTTTACGATGGTGGTGCGTAATTTATAGATGCCTCGGTGCAGATGGAGCAGTTCGTTTTTGTTGGTAAATGTCTTAAATTGCCACATCAGTGAGATGATTTGTGCCAGAATGGTGGCGATGGCTGCTCCTTGGATTCCCCAATGAAATCCATAGATAAAAATAGGATCCAGGATGGTATTGATAATTACTGTGGTAATGGTGGCGGTCATGGCTTTTTGCGGGTGACCGGAAGCGCGTAGCAAGGCATTCAATCCCAGATACATGTGTGTTATGACATTGCCTAGCAGAATAATGACCATATAGTCTCGTGCGTATGAAATGGTGTCTGTACTGGCTCCGAAGAAATAGAGGATCGGGTTAAGAAAGAGCAAGGTTAATATACTGAATCCTATTCCTATGATAAGATTTAGCGTGATTACATTTCCCAAAATGTGTTGTGCGGTATCATAATCTTTCTGTCCCAGTTTGACAGAAACCAAAGTGGAGGCTCCTACACCGACCAATGAACCGAATGCCGCTGCCAGATTCATTAGCGGAAAAGTGATAGCTAGTCCCGAAATAGCCAAAGGGCCTACGCCGTGGCCGATGAAAATGCTGTCTACCATATTGTATAGTGAGGCGGCTGTCATCGCGATAATGGCCGGTATTGCATATTGTAAAAGTAATTTCCCTATGGGTTGTGTTCCTAATTCTGTTGGTGTTCCTGTTTTTGCCATATTCTGTCTTTTTACCTATTTTACCTAAATCAGGATGCAAAGGTACGCAAAAATTAAGTGCAAGGGAAAAGTTTCTTTATCTTTGCGCCGGAAAAAACAAATGAATATAGAATAGATGAACAGTCAAAGAGGAATAATAGGCTGCCTGCTGCTGGCATGCACCCTGCAAATTTCGGCACAGGTGAAAACTTATAAATATCGTATCGGTCTGCGCGATAAGGTGGAGACAACCTATACCTTGAGCAATCCTTCGGCTTATTTATCCGAACGTGCTTTGGAGCGCCGTATGAAGCAGGGGTTGTCGGTCGATTCTACAGATCTTCCTGTGTGCCGCAGCTATGTAGATGCGCTTGCCGGAAAAGGAGCCAGGCCGATATCTGAAAGTAAATGGAACAATACGGTGGTGGTACAGGTATCCGATACGTCGATTATTGATAGAATAGCCCTGTTGCCGTTTGTACGGACTATTCGGAAAGTATGGACTTCCCCCGACAGCATCCCTGCCCGCAATGCCGACCGTAAAAAGGAGGTGACCAATAAGGTGAAAAAAGGTGATAACTATTACGGGGATGCGTGGCGGCAGATTGCTGTTCATCAGGGGGACAGTCTTCACGCCGCAGGTTTTCGTGGGAAGGGGATGCAGATAGCGGTTATCGATGCCGGTTTTTATAATGCTGATGAGATCAGTGTTTTCAAGGGAATGGACTTGCTGGGAACACGCGATTTTGTCAACCCCCGCTCGGACATTTATGCTGAGAACTATCATGGCATGAAAGTGTTATCCTGTTTGGCAGCCAACCGGCCGCATGTATTGGTGGGCACGGCTCCCGAAGCCGCCTATTGGCTGCTGCGCAGTGAGGATGATGATACGGAACAACTGGTGGAAGAGGATTATTGGGCTGAAGCTCTGGAGTTTGCCGATAGTGTAGGGGTGGATGTGGTCAATACTTCATTGGGGTATTATGAGTTTGATGATAAAGCCATGAACTACCGGTATCGCGATTTGGACGGGCATTGTTCATTGATGTCTCATTCTGCTTCTTTAGCTGCCGATAAAGGATTGGTGGTGGTATGCAGTGCCGGAAATTCAGGACGTGGCGCATGGAAGAAGATCACCCCTCCGGCAGATGCAGAACATGTCATTACGGTGGGAGCTGTCAACAGGGAGTTGGTCAATGCAGATTTCTCCTCGGTGGGAAATACGATCGATGGCCGTGTAAAACCGGATGTGATGGCTGTGGGAGTGTATGCTGCCGTGGCGGGTACGGACGGAACCGTGTCTCATGCCAATGGTACTTCGTTTGCATCTCCCATATTTTGCGGGCTGGTAGCCTGTTTCTGGCAGGCTTGTCCTTGGCTGACAGCCAAACAGGTGATAAAGGCGGTGCGGAATGCAGGCGACCGTAAAGAGTATCCCGATAATATATTCGGTTACGGCATCCCCGATATCTGGAAAGCTTATCAAACAGCATTAAAAAAGAAACCCTAATGGAAGAACATTCTCTTTCTTTATATGAACTGAATGCGTTGGTAAAGCGCAGTATCAACACCTGCATGCCTGACACTTATTGGGTTCAGGCTGAACTGAGTGACGTACGTTCCAATTATTCTGGCCACTGCTATCTGGAATTTGTACAGAAGGAACCGCGGGGGAATAATTTGATAGCCAAGGCAAGGGGGGCTATCTGGAGCAATGTTTACCGCCTGTTGAAGCCTTATTTCGAGGAAGAGACTGGGCAGGCTTTTGTGGCGGGCATTAAAGTGATGGTGAAAGTATCCGTAGAATTTCACGAACTGTATGGCTACTCGCTTACGGTGCAGGATATAGATCCTACCTATACTTTAGGGGACATGGCGCGTCGCCGCCGCGAGATACTGAAGCAGCTGGAGGAGGAAGGCGTCCTGACCTTGAATAAGGAGCTGGAGATTCCCTTGCTGGCGCAACGTATAGCTGTTATCTCCTCGGCTACGGCTGCCGGTTATGGGGATTTTTGTAATCAGTTGGAACATAATCCATACGGCTTTGTCTTTTATTCCCGTTTGTTTCCTGCCATCATGCAGGGGGAGCGGGTAGAGCAATCGGTCATTGCCGCGCTGGATGCCATCAACGCCTGTCGTGACCATTGGGATGTGGTGGTGATTATCCGGGGGGGAGGCGCCACGTCCGATCTCTCGGGGTTCGATACATACGAGCTGGCGGCCAATTGCGCCCAGTTTCCTTTGCCTATAATCACCGGCATAGGGCATGAGCGCGATGATACGGTGCTGGACAGTGTATCTCACACCCGTGTCAAGACGCCTACCGCCGCCGCCGAGTTTCTGATCAATCATTTGCACGACACGGCCGAGGTGCTTGAAAACCATGCGTCCGCCATTCTTCAGGCTGTTTCCACCCGTATGGAGCGGGAGAAGGTACGGCTTGCCCGGATAGCGGAGCGTATTCCCGTGCAGACGCGGATGAGGCTGAATGAGGAACATTATCGGCAGGAGCGGATCATGAAGCAGTTGGAAGTAGGCTGGCAGTCCCGTCTGGCAAAAGAGACTCATTTTCTGAATATGCTGGAGACGCAGCTGGGGGTTGTTTCACAGCGCCGTCTGGTGAAAGAGCAACATCGTCTTCAGCTGTTGGAGCAGGAGGTGAAGGCGGCATCTCCCGAGCATCTGTTGAAAAGGGGGTACAGTATCACGCTGAAAAATGGTAAAGCGGTGACCGATGCTTCTGCCTTGCAGCCGGGTGACGAGCTTACCACCCGTTTGGCTCAAGGGGAGATAAAGAGTATAGTAACTAAAAAATAAAACGAAATATGGCAGCAAAGAAACAAACCTACGAACAGGCCATGAAACGCCTGGAGGAAATCGTATCACGCATAGACAGTAACGAACTGGATATAGACAGTTTGAGCGAAAAGCTGAAAGAAGCGCAGGAGCTGATTAAGTTTTGCCGGGACAAACTCTATAAAGCCGATGAAGAGATAAAGAAGATTATCAGCTGATTTGTCAATGTAGCAATTATAAAAAATAAAAAGCCCTTTTTGATTGGAATTTGCAAATATAAAACGTAATTTTGCTCTCATTCGTAAACAATAACATAAAAGAAGATACAAAATGAAAGAGATTGATTGGGCAAATCTGTCATTCGGCTATATGAAGACAGATTATAATGTACGTTGTTACTATCGTGACGGTGCATGGGGAGAATTGGAACTCTGTTCGGAAGAAACACTGAATATACACATGGCCGCCACCTGTCTGCACTACGGGCAGGAAGCGTTTGAAGGATTGAAGGCTTATCGTGGAAAAGATGGTAAAATCCGTATCTTCCGTCCGGAAGCCAATGCAGAACGCCTGCAAAGCACTTGCGATGGTATCCTGATGCCGGAACTGCCTACTGAAATGTTTGTGGCCGCTATAAAGAAGGTAGTGAAAGCCAACGAGCGTTTCATTCCTCCATACGAAAGTGGCGCGGCTCTCTATATCCGTCCGTTACTGATTGGTACAGGTGCCCAGGTGGGGGTTCATCCGGCCGATGAATACCTGTTTGTAGTGTTTGTCACTCCGGTAGGCCCTTATTTCAAAGGTGGTTTCTCTACTAATCCTTACGTTATTATCCGTGAGTTCGACCGTGCGGCTCCATACGGAACAGGACGTTACAAGGTGGGTGGTAACTATGCCGCCAGCCTGCGTGCCAATAAGAAGGCTCATGATTTGGGGTATTCCTGCGAGTTCTATTTGGACGCCAAAGAAAAGAAATACATCGACGAATGTGGTGCAGCCAACTTCTTCGGCATCAAGAATAACACTTATATTACACCGAAGTCATCTTCCATCCTGCCTTCTATCACGAACAGGAGCTTGATGCAGCTGGCCGAGGATCTGGGTATCAAGGTGGAATGCCGGCCGGTTCCCGAGGAAGAATTGGAAACTTTCGAAGAAGCGGGTGCCTGCGGTACGGCGGCCGTAATCAGTCCGATCCAGCGTATTGATGATTTGGAAAACAAGAAATCGTACGTTATCTCTAAAGATGGAAAACCGGGACCTGTTTGTACAAAACTGTATAACAAACTGCGTGCTATCCAGTATGGTGATGAACCCGATACACATAATTGGGTGACTATCTTGGATTAATAGAAAGAGAAAGAAAATAGACCTGCAAGCGAATTGCAGGTCTATTTTTTTTCTCTTTCACAGGATATTCCTACCTTTGCCTGTAGAAACAAATTAATGATAGACTAATTTTCATGGGAAAAGGAAAACTGGAGAAATTTGCTGATATGCGGGAATATCCGCACGTGTTTGAATACCCTTATTCGGTGGCCGATAATGTTCCGTTCGATATGAAGGGCAGTTGGAACCGTGACTTTTTTAAGAACGACCATCCGATTGTGCTCGAACTGGGATGCGGACGGGGTGAATATACCGTAGGGCTGGGGCGTATGTATCCCGATAAAAACTTTATCGGTGTGGATATAAAAGGATCCCGTATGTGGACCGGTGCGACGGAAGCACTGAAGGAAGGCATGAAGAACGTGGCTTTTCTACGTACCAATATCGAAATCATCGACCGTTTCTTTGCTCCGGGTGAGGTGAGCGAGATATGGCTGACTTTCTCGGACCCGCAGATGAAGAAGGCGACTAAACGTCTTACTTCCACCTATTTTATGGAACGCTATCGCAAGTTTTTGAAGCCGGACGGACTGATTCACTTGAAGACCGATAGTAATTTTATGTTTACCTACACCCGCTACATGGTAGAGGAAAACAGACTGCCGGTAGAGTTTATGACCGAGGATTTGTATCATTCGGGGCTGGTGGACGACATATTGGGCATCCGTACTTATTATGAACAGCAGTGGCTGGACCGTGGACTGAATATAAAGTATATGAAGTTCCGTCTGCCGCAAGAGAATGAGTTGCACGAGCCCGATGTGGAAATAGAATTGGATGAGTATCGCAGTTACAACCGCAGCAAACGAAGCGGATTGAAAACAAGTAAATAATAACAATATGATGACTTTATATCCGAAATTGATTTTGGACGCCCTGGCAACAGTGCGCTATCCCGGAACGGGAAAGAATTTGGTGGAAGCGGAGATGGTTGCCGATAATCTTCGCATTGACGGCATGTCGGTGAGCTTTTCGTTGATTTTTGAGAAACCCACCGATCCGTTTATGAAATCTATGATAAAGGCTGCCGAAACAGCAATCCATACGTATGTATCACCTGAGGTACAGGTGGCTATTGCCACAGAGAGCCGCCAGGCGGCGCGTCCCGAACCGGGCAAGCTGCTTCCGCTGGTTAAGAATGTCATTGCTGTCTCATCCGGAAAGGGCGGGGTGGGCAAATCTACCGTGGCAGCCAATCTGGCTGTGGCGCTGGCTAAGCTGGGCTATAAAGTGGGGTTGCTGGATGCGGATATTTTCGGCCCTTCCGTGCCTAAGATGTTTCAAGTGGAAGATGCCCGTCCATACGCCGAGCAGATAGACGGCCGTGATTTGATTGTTCCGGTTGAGAAATATGGTATCAAGCTGCTTTCTATCGGTTTCTTTGTTGACCCGGACCAG
The DNA here is from genome assembly GCA_011959205.1 of Bacteroidaceae bacterium. Lineage (GTDB taxonomy): Bacteria > Bacteroidota > Bacteroidia > Bacteroidales > Bacteroidaceae > Phocaeicola. Next base: position 46,183 of record BLLV01000229.1, on the reverse strand, counting down.
GCTACTTTGTGGCGTGGCGGTATGGCCAGCAATGCCTTGAAACAATTGATCGGAGATGCCGCATGGGGGGAATTGGATTATTTCATTCTGGATACGCCTCCGGGTACCAGCGATATCCACCTGACTTTGGTGCAGACTTTAGCCATTACGGGAGCTGTGATTGTCAGTACACCCCAGCAGGTGGCTCTGGCCGATGCGCGCAAGGGAATCAATATGTACACCAATGACAAAGTAAATGTGCCTATCTTGGGGCTGGTGGAGAATATGTCATGGTTTACTCCTGCCGAACTTCCCGAAAACAAGTATTACCTTTTCGGAAAAGAGGGCTGCAAGCAACTGGCTGAAGAAATGAATGTGCCTTTGTTGGGGCAAATCCCCATTGTGCAGAGTATCTGTGAGAATGGTGATAAGGGAACTCCGGCGGCTTTGGACGAGAACAGCCTGACAGGACGTGCGTTTATAGAACTGGCCGGGAATGTGGTGAGGCAGACCGAGAAGCGGAATGCGGAACAGGCTCCTACACACATTGTGGAGATGAAGAAATAATCGGTTCGCCATGCTGCCGGACTCGGCGAAGAATCCGGCTCGGATAAAAAAGTCTGTCACACGGGCTGTCACAGTTGCAAGTAATATTTATACATCAATGTGCCCGGTGCTTGTGTGACAGACTTTTTTTGTCCGAGCCGGCGGGTGCTAGTGTTTCAGTTTGCCTATGAACATGACGTTGTTGTCATTCTCATCCAGAGAGTCCAGCAGTTTGTTCAGCACTTCTTTGTCCTTGTCGGTGCATCCGGATGCGGACAGGCGCTCTTCTATCTTGTCCATCAGAACCAACGGTTCGTACATGGCAAAGAAATAGCCATTAGTAAAGTTCATGGGAATGGGAAGACCGCCGAAGTAATCGTTCACCAGCTTCACGTAATGCGACTGTTGTTTCTGCAAGTCTATGGCTATGGTGCCTGTTCCCCAGACGGTGGCAAGGAATTTACCCGGCAGTTCGTTGTAAATCAGAAAGACATCCTTGTCTTTCGGTTGGTTCTGCAGGGCGAAACGGGCTGTTACCCGGTTCTGTAACGGATTGTACTGATACAGTGTATCTGTAGGCATCGTCATGAAGTTGAAGTTTTCCGTATTGTTGTAGGACCATATCTCGTTGTTAAACCCTACGAAGTTGCCGTCTTTGTTTATCGGATTGATGATCTGCTCTGCGGTGGGTTTGTATGAGGTCAAAGTTCCGTCGGATGCGATGTGGGCAACCATCATTTCGTTTCTTCCTTTGAAGCAGAGGTGGGTTACGGACAGGCTGCCGTCCGGATGCAGATGGAGTTTGGGCTTGTTCAGGGTTTCTCCTAATTCAATGGCTGACGCGAAACTCCCATCCAGATTGTACTTCAGAATTTTATTGCTGCCAAAGAAAGGTGCCAGATAGACACAGCGGTTCTTCTCATCGATAGCTTCGCTGTACAGCGAACCGGCATACTCGCCGGGACCCTGCCCAATGGCACCGATGTTGTTCAGAAATTTGCCTTCACGATCAAACAGCTTGAACACGGCTCCGCTTTGACGAATACCGATATACTGGTCGGTAATGGCGGGCCACTGGAGTTTGAATAATGCTGTGTCGCTGTTTTCGAATCGAACCAGTCGGCAATCTTCCACCCATTCGCTGAGGGGAATGCTCAATGTGTCCGTTACTTTGCTGAAATCACACAGGGTCAGTTTGTCTCCGTTCGTTTCCAGAGTGGAAATACTTCCGTCGTTTTGGGCGGACGGGGTGCATGCGTTCCATGCGCCTGCCGCTGTAAGGATAAGGAGACTGTAAATGTTCTTTTTCATGTGCTTTGGGTTTTTATAATAAGGTTGTTTTTCAAGGCAGCTTAATGGTTACAGGAAGGGCGGACTTGCAGCGTACCGTTTCTTCTTTATGCTTTCCGGGAGTCTACGGGACATGCCTTTGATTTCTTGTATAGTTAACTTTTCCATAAGAAAATGAGTTGTTTACAGTGTTTTCACAAATCTACGATTTTTTCGTAATTAGCAAGACGGTTAAAGGTTAATTAGTGTAAAGGTGAAGAAAATAGCGACTGTTGCTACAATGGCGTGATAGGTTTTCAGTTTGTTGTAGCTTGCTCGTCGTCGGGAGTAACTAGTTTGGGATGAGGCGGATTTCCCCATTTGAACCAGTAATATCCTTCTTTTATCAGTTTGCTTTGTTTGCTATAGATGAAAGCGTACAGGTAGAATGTTCCGCTTTGTGCGTTTCCCGAGAACTTGGAGTATTTCTCTCCCGGATAGAACACGGCGTAGTGTACGTTGTCTCCTTCGGCTTTTTCATCGATGGTGACATAATAATAGCCTTCTCGGGTAGTGTAGGCGTTGTTGATATGCAGTGTACTGTCTTCTCGAACAGTGAATTGAATGTAGCTTCCTTCCACATCCTTATACCAATTTTTCAAGGTGTAGGAGCCATTGTTGTATTGTTGCAGGGTGGAGGTGTAGACGGCAGTTGTTTTTTCTCCGGAGGCATCTGTCATCCAGGCATCTCCTTTGCTGCTTCCCACTAGTTCCGGAGTGACAAGCGTTCCTATCAGGGTAATTCCTACATAGAGCCAGTGTGCGCTGGTTCCAGCAACCAACCCGCCAATGGTGTGCGCTATCAGGTCCTTAGAAGTAAGTTGGCGGAATCCCAGTGAATCCAGCATGGCGGTATGTGTACTTAGGTAACCGCTCCAGCACATACCGATAGCCGAGAATACGGCAATAGTGTTGCTGTCGATCACACCATTTGCCTGGAACTTGGGAATCAGTCCTAACGCAGCACCTACCGACCCCAGTGAGATAATGGGGAAAGCTATCAAGGTAGAATCTTTAAATCCGAATAGCCATTCGAAAAGAAAACCTATTTTTCCTGCCAGTTTGGGAAGTAGCTCAATGCCTTCGTATGCTCCTCCGGTATAAGCGAGTATCGCTTCGCCTGTAGTGTTGGTACCTACCTGACTGGGACCGAAAGTGAACATCATGACTAGTGTGGAGATAATCAGTACGCCCGGAATGATAGCCAGTCCCAGTTCTACACCTGTTTTGCCGCCATCCAGCAATGAGTTGAGTACCCGCAGGAAGAGGCTTTGTTCTTCTGTTTTGAAAGATATTTGCTGTTCATTGCCACCTGAGGTGTGTTCATGGGCATATTCAGGATGTTCTTTTAAGATAAAGAATTGCATCAGCCGGGTGGAGGTGAGACTTCCGATAAAGGCTCCGAACAGTCCGATCAAAGACGCGTAGGCATAGCCCAGACTGGACATGAATACGATTACGATTAGTCCCATGCCGTAGGCTGCGGCGAAATTGGTGAACGAGATGATCTGGAATGTTTTGAAGTAGCGGCTGAAGTTCTTATCCTTGGTCAGTGACATGATGGCAGGATTGTCGGATAGAAAAGTAATGACAGCTCCCAGCGAGGCTACACCCGGCATGTTGAATAGGGGTTTCATGAGGGGGCGCAACAGTAATTCGAGCAAACGTACTACTCCGAATTCTACCAATAGTTTGCCTAATGCACCGGACAATACGGTAATGGCCATCAGATAAAATACGGTATCTATAAGCAGGCTGTAGGCTGTTTTCATAAGGGTATTAAGCATGTTGGGAACTCCCATGATACTTCCCAGAGTGCCGAAAATGGTAAAGAATACCAATAAGAAGATACCTGCTTCCATTCGCCGCAGGGTAAGGAACTTCAGTGATTTCATATTTGTTTGAAAAAAGGTTTTTCAAATGGGTTGATAATTGCGGCAAATATAGAGAAAATCTGTAAGATATGGCGTAAGTGAGGCGATAAATCGTTTTTTCTGTTTGAGTGATATTTATTTTTTAGTTTGCAAGACAGAGAAACGGCTCCACAGGATCAGGTACTTCTCATACGTTTGCCCTGTGAGCCGTCATTTCTTTTCGTTTTGTGATTCTTATTTTTTGTGCAGGATGTAATGGTCTGCTAATTCTCCTGTTATGGCCTGTTTGTCTTGGTCGAGGGCAGTCAGGATATTTTCACCGACTTTGTAGTATTGTTTATCTTCTCCATTCATCAGGGTTATGATATTGCCCTCAATGGAGTAAGTACCGTATTCTTTGAAAGTAGCATCCTGACGGTCAATATATTCTGATACCAGTTCAAAAGTCTTGTCTTTTTTGATTGTCAGGGTCATATTGATGCCCGGACAGTCGGCAGCCGGGAAGGTTCCGGTATAAGTACCGTCATAATCCAATGAATTTTCCGCATTGTGCATATCAGTTGTTTCGATAGGAGTTGCAGCGGTGCTGTCATTTTTCTTGTTGCTGTTGCACGATGTGATTAGCAGGCATGCGCATGTGAAGATAAAAAGTTTTTTCATCATAAATAAGTCATTTAGTTTTTGATTTATAAACAATTTTAGACGGCATTTGGTTTACGTCTTTTTTTATCTCTTTCAGTCTCTCGTATACGTGCTTGCGGCTCAGGGTAATCTGACGGCGATAGACTATGCAGGTGGTCAGGAAATAAACACCTGCTTGTATCCACAATACGCGGTACTCTGTCAGTACATCGGCCAGTGTGGCGCCCATGGTGTTGATGCGTACAAAACCGTTGATGCCGAAAGTGGAAGGAAACAGCCACGAAATCACTTTCCAGTATGGAGGGATGGCAGCACCCGGCCACGAGATGCCCGAGATAAACAGCAGCGGTACGGAGGTGAATACATAAATCATCATGCAGGCTTCCCGGTGGTGGATAAAAATGGAACAAGTCATTGCGAAGAAGATGCATGCCAGTATATAAGGGAGCATAAATGCCGCCAGGGTGCCGGCTTGCGCTATTTGTACCAGGCTGAACATTTTGGGAACAAGGCAGAGCATATAGGCAGCCATGACAGCATATATCATCAGGTAAGTCAGTGATTTCCCCAAAACGATGCGCAACGTGCCATGGTAGTGGCGGCTCATGGGGATAAGGTCGCGGAAACGGTTGTTCTCACGGGCGGTCCCGGCAGATAAACCTACCCCCAGCAGCAAAGTTTGCTGGATAATCAGTATCAGCACGGCGGGGATCAGGAAGCTGGCAAAACCGTTCTGCGGGTTGAAGATGGAGATGTCCTCGTATGCGATGGGAGCGGTGCTCACTTCATCCTGACGGTCGGTGGTATGGCCGGAGCGTTCTATCTTTATCTGCTTGTTCATCATCAGCGAGGCGTTGGTGTTGGCCGTCAGCATCGCTTTGTAGTATAGCATACCGCTCATGTCACAGTAGATGGTGACATGGGTTTGAATGCCTTTGGCAATGTCACGACTGAAACTTTCGGGAATATAGATGATGCCGTATATCTTGCCGTTCTTCAATAACGTTTTTGCTTCTTCCATATCACTGCAATGGGACACTATTTCCAAGTCGGCACCTGCATCTACCAGACGTAGGTATTCACGGCTGAGGCTGGAACGGTTGTTGTCCACCACGGCGGCGGGAACTTCGCGCACCGTCTCATTGGTATATATAAAGGTATAGAGAAGCGGATATCCCAGCGGTACCAGAATGAAGAAGATGAGCACACCCTGGTCCTTGACAACTGCCTTCAGCTCTTGCCACCAGATGTAGAAAAGATCCTTGATACCTTGTGGGATGATATGTTTGAATTTATATTCTTTCATAACTACTTGCCGTTTTAGGGGATATATACATAGTGCAATAGTACCGTGCGCAGCCTTTTCAGGATGAGGAAAGGCAACAGCATGAATAGCATCAACGCGACTACTGAATGCCATGCGTAAATCAGCGGATATCCGTTAAGCGCCAAATCTACATAAATCAGAAAGTAATGTCGTAGCGGGAACAGATTGGCCAGTGCCTGTAACGCGGGATTCATAGCCATTACCGGAAAACTCATGCCCGAGATGGAGAAGGAAATCATTCCCCATAAAGAGGCGGTGCTCAGTGCCAGACGGACGGTGGTGAACAGCCCGAACAGAAAGACTCCGAATGCCTGCGAGGCCAGCACCAGTAACAGGCCGGCAAACAGCATGGGCAGTATGCCGCTGTTGCAGGGATAGTGCAGGAAACCGTACAGATAGGCATTATAGAAAGTGGCCATGACAAAGAAAACCAACGTCTGGGGCAGCAGCTTGCCGGTCAGGGCTACGGTGATGGAATTGTCTGCCATGCTCATCCATTCTTTCTGGGTGTTGGTCTTCATTTCATTTCCGATGGTATAGACGGTGGTCATAAAGATGAGCAGCATCAGGATACCCGGCAGGATGGTGTTGCTCAGATATACTGAGTAGTTGAGCCATGGATTGTTCAGTATATGGGAGTCGATGACGATGGGTTGCAGGAACGCCATGGCCTGGTCTTCTGTGGCTCCTTTGGCATATAAGGTGGCGCGGCCGATGGCTCCGCCTGCCAGTTCGGACATGGTGCGCTGGTCTTTGTAGAGCAGTGAGCCGGCTACCAGATAGGAATAGTTGGTATAGAAAGACACTTTGGGCTGGCGGCTTGCCAATGCCTTGTCCGTGGTTCCTTCGGGAATATGGTAGAAAGCGTAGATCTTCCCTTGCTGCATGGCTTTGCGGGCATCGGCGAAACTGGGATAATGGGCTACAATTTTCGTTTGCTGAAAAGCGTCCAGATTACGGATGATGCTGCGTGTGGTAGCTGTGTTGTCCAAATCGACCACACCTGCCGGCATGTCCGTAGGGAGTCCGTTCCACATCAGCGTGGTGAAAAAGAGGTAGCAGAACAAGGGCGCTATAATCATGCAGAACAGATATAGCGGTCTTGTGGCGATGCGGAACACTTCGCGTCGGGCTATGCGGAGGATACGGTTATGGACTGTACTGTTCATTGTCTGTTATTTCTCAATGATGGCACTCATTCCGGGACGTAACCCGTCTGTCTTTTCTACGGGAACAGCTTTCACCTCGAAGGTTTTCAAGTCGAATTGCCCCGTGGTCTTGGTTGCTTTCCAAGCGGCGTATGTACCCAGATCTTTCATATAGGTGACTTTAAGTTTCACTTTCCGGTCAAAGGCAGGGATAAATGCGCTGATCTCATTTCCTACGGTAAAGTCTTTCAGGAAATCTTCGCGTACATTGAATGTCACCCACATGTCATTCAGGCGGGCCACATTCATGATGGGGGCGCCGGTACCTACCAGTTCACCTGCTTTGGGGAAGATTTCTGTCACTTCTCCATCGGCCGATGCGGTCAGTATGGTTTCGTCTATGTAGGAGGAAACTTCGGCTACAGCGCCTTTGGCACGTTCCACTTGGGCTGCGGCTGCGGCTTTGTCTTCACGTTGCGCGCCGTTTTTCGCCATCTCGTATTGGGAACGGGCGGCTTTTTCGGTGGCGGTCATGGCGTCAAACTGCGCTTTGGCTTCGTCACGCTTTTGTGCGGACATCACTCCTTGCTCAAAGAGCCGGTTCACGCGGTTGTATGACTTTTCGGCTATTTCCACACCGGCCTTGGCTTTCTGCCACATTTCGTAGGCGGCTTGCAGTTGTTCCCGGCGGGTGCCCCGTTGCGCCTTTTCACTCAAGGCTTGAGCCGCTTGTTCGGCTGCCTGCGCTTGGGAAAGTTTGGCTTTCACATCGGGAGCTTCCAGGATAGCCAGTGTGTCGCCTGCTTTTACCTTATCTCCTTCTTTCACACGAAATTCCAGAATGCGTCCCGGCACTTTGCTGGAAACACGGTATTCGTCGGCTTCTGCCTGTCCCTGAATGATTTCCGGGCCTTTGTCCAGTGTAAAGAAACCTATCAGTGACACGATGACAATGACTGCTGTCAGTGAAATGAATGCCAGCAAAATATTGCTGTGTTGTGATCTTTCTGCCATATCTATTCGTTTTTAATCTTTAAATTTTACTTTAGTACTCCCATTGCCTTGCGCAAATAGACTTCGGTCAGTTTGACATCAATCTGAGCGTCTATTTTGTCCGACTGGGCGGACAGCCAGGCGGTTTGCGCTTCCAGCACATTGCTGGTGGGAATCACTCCTTCCATGAATCCCAGCTTGGCGTAGCGCAGGTTCTCGTCTGCTCTCTCCCTGTTCTTTTCGGCCATTTCCAGCCGTTTGGCGGCTTCGTTTACTTTGTAGCTGGCTTGACTTACCTGCAACTCTACCTTTTCTTTCACGTCTGCCAGTTGGTAGCGGGCTATGTTTGCTTCTGCCTTGGCGGCTTTTACCTTATACATTCCTTCGCCCCAGTTCCAGATAGGGATTTTTACCATAGCGCCTACGGCCCACATGCCACGGAATTTGCGTTCAAAGCCGTTTACCAGTGAGGGATTGGTTACCATATAGTTGGCCGTCAGAGCTACCGTAGGAAGGAATCCTGCACGGGTAATGTTGATTTTCTGGTCGTAAATTTTGCTGGCCAGATCCAGACTTCGCAATTCTTCGCGGTTTGCCAGAGCGGTGGCTACATTGTCATCCGCATGGTATTCGGGAAGGGATAGGCTTTCCACATCTTCATCTGCCAAGCGTATTTCATCCTGTAAGGGTAGGCCGCATAATTGGCATAATACCATTTTGGACAGGCTTAATCCGTTATCCACTTGCGTGAGTTTCATTTCGGCTTCATTCACTTTCACTTTTACGCTCAGTCCATCGGCTTTGGTGGCGACGCCTTCGGCTATCATTTTATCGACATCACTGTCCAGCTGGCTGACTAGTTGCAGGTAGCTTTGTGCCAGTTTCTTCTTGTTTGTCAGTGAGATGACTTGCCAGTAGGCCTGGTCTGTGCTCAAAATGATATCCTGCATACCAGCGGCATGTTGTGATTCGGCCAGTTGTTCGGCATATTGGGTGATTTTATTGTAGGCAACGATTTTTCCTCCCATGAAGATGGGTTGGGTAAGGGTCACGGCTCCTGCATACATATTGCGTGTGTCGGTGCGTAGCGCATCTACCAAACCTTGTCCTACCTTGTTCAGTGCATTCCCAATACCTGGAATGAGGGGAGCAAGTGGTTGCAGTATCTGTGCCAGTTCGGGACTGGAAGCTGCCAGTTGTTGGAATGTTTCTTGTATAGAACCTTGGGCGGTAGTCCCTATCTGACTGATAGCTCCCTTTTGCTCATCACTTAATAATGAGATTTCTTTCTGGGTACGCATGTATGTTCCTACAGCGGCAATCTTTGGAAGATAATTGGTGAAAGCCGCTTTCTTTTCATAATGTGCCGCGGTTATCTTTTCAGCTGAAATGCGCAACTCTTTGTTGTTGGATAGTGCTAAAGCACGACAACTATCTAGGGTGAGTGTATTTTGAGCTGAAATACTATGTAAAACACCGATAAATAGGATAAAAGCTACTATCTTTTTCATTATAGTGTTCTTGTTTAGTTATTTTTTAAGTTGTTTATGCAACAAAAATAAGACAAATCTTCAAGAAATCCATATTATAGGCACTATTTTAAAATATTTTTATGATTTCAGCTCAGGTGTTCTTTGTTTTTTTAAACTGTTTGTATTAAAAAAAATATCAGCCGGTTGATTTTCAACCGGCTGATATTTTTTAGCTGATATAAATGGGTTCCATGCTATTTCATGTTGAAAGCCTGTTGTCCTATCATGGTTCCATCGGCAAAAATGTAAACATGGTAAGTTCCGGCAGGCAGATATTCCTCTACATCCCAATATACGGTTACATTTTGTTCTTCTCCGGTGTATTCTATGTATTTTTTAATAGAATAGGCCAAGTTGCGGTTTTCGTATGGAAACGTGTTCGAGGCGCTTTTGGTCAGTATGTCATTGTCCGGTTTTGCAATGCGTATATATAAAGTACGTTCACCTGTTTTGGCGGTGATGTTTTTGACAACGGTGAACGAGATGGCGATCTTCTTCACATCTTTCACCTTCTTGGCCGTTTTACCTCGTTTGTTTCTAGGGTCTACGTTGATCCCTGTAGCATCCAATTGTGCCGCTAAAGTGACCTTTTCGTTCAGATTTTTTTTCTCCTGAGATAAACTGTTGATTTGACGGGTTGCCTGTGTGTATTTTTGTTTTACTTCTTGATTTTCTTCAGCTAACGCCTGGTTAAGTTTGTTCAGTGAGTCTATTTGGATAACGTAGGTGCGTAGTACGGCACGGACGGTTTTCAGTTCTTTTTTCAGGCGCATGATCTCAGCGGTGTTACTGGTCTTTACCTGTCGCAATTCTTCCAGCAACCGTTGTGTTTTGAGCTTTTCGCTCTCTAGTTTCTCACGCAGGGAGTCGTTGTTTATCTGTATTTGAAGTTCATCATATTGGGTGGCAAACGTAGTATATTCGTTTTCCATCTCCAGTTTTTCCACGGCAAAGAGTTCGCTCATTTCTTTATTCTCTTTTGCCTGACGGAAAGCATAGAAAGAAACTCCGCCGGTAATTATAATCAGCAGAATAATGACAATAATCAGTTTTTTGCTTTTATCCATAGTGTTATATTGAATTTTAGGCAAAAGTACAATAATTTGTGAAGACTGCTCGAAAAATATTATGGAAATTTTTCTTTAAATCGGAATATCATTGTAACTTTGCAGTAATTTTAAGAAGACGATTTTATTATCAACTTTAAACAAAATATAGAGATTATGTCAAAAGTAACCGTAGTAGGCGCAGGTAACGTAGGTGCTACATGTGCAAATGTTCTTGCTTTTAACGAAGTAGCAGACGAAGTGGTAATGCTGGATGTTAAAGAAGGCGTATCAGAAGGTAAGGCAATGGATATGATGCAGACAGCTCAGCTGTTGGGCTTCGACACAAACATTGTAGGTTGCACGAACGATTATGAAAAAACAGCTAACTCTGACGTTGTGGTTATCACTTCAGGTATTCCCCGTAAACCCGGTATGACTCGTGAAGAACTGATTGGCGTGAATGCAGGTATCGTTAAGTCTGTTGCTCAGAATATCTTAAAATATTCTCCCAATGCTATCATCGTAGTTATCTCTAACCCGATGGATACCATGACTTATTTGTCATTGAAAGCTTTGGGGTTACCGAAGAACAGAATCATTGGTATGGGTGGTGCTTTGGATAGCTCACGTTTCAAATATTTCTTGTCTCAGGCTTTGGGTTGCAACGCTAATGAAGTGGAAGGTATGGTTATCGGTGGTCACGGTGATACTACGATGATTCCTTTGACTCGTCTGGCTACTTACAAAGGTGTGCCTGTTTCTAATTTCTTGTCTGAAGAAAAATTGCAGGAAGTAGCTGCTGCTACTATGGTAGGTGGTGCTACGCTGACTAAATTGCTGGGTACTTCTGCATGGTATGCACCGGGTGCGGCTGGCGCATTCGTGGTAGAGTCCATTCTGCACAATCAGGGTAAAATGATTCCTTGCTCGGTTTATTTGGAGGGTGAATACGGGGAATCAGACATTTGCTGTGGTGTTCCTGTAATTTTGGGTAAGAATGGTATTGAAAAGATCGTTGAACTGCCTTTGAACGAAGACGAAAAAGCTAAATTTGCTGCAAGTGCTGCTGCTGTTCGTAAGACTAATGCTGCTTTGCACGAAGTAGGTGCTCTTTAATAAGAACAAGCTATCAATTGGATATAAAAGCCGTTTTCTCCTGTAAAAGGAGGAAGCGGTTTTTTTATAGGGAACTGTTGAACCGGAACCTGATAGACGAATGCTTTCAGTCATCATAGTTTCTTCTGTATGGGGAGGCCTTATATATTCTCTTCCGGATTTTAGGAAATGAGGCGGGAAATCCCGTTTTCAAGTAAGTTAAGTAACTTGCCCAAGTAAGTTAAGTAACTTGTCCAAGTAAGTTAAGTTACTTTGCCTTTTAAGTCAACTTACTTGGATTCACTCTGAGAGTCTGTAATGAAAATGGCAGGAAGGCTTTCTCCTCCGTCTGTCCATCGGGTAAAGGTGTAATCGGGATAAAGGGTAGGAGCGGTTTCGTCTATCCATTGGTTGAGAAGTTGGTAGATAGCATCTTTCGTTTCATTTGTGAAATGATAGGGACTTGCTCCAGTGACCGTTGTTTTGATATTTCCTATAGGATTAGGGGATGAAATGGGGTAAAAAAGATTGTTTATGTGATATTGATTGGAGTTTCCTATCAGTGCTCCTCTTTGGATGGAGGGGAGAGTGATAGCATGAACATAACAGTTGGCCATAATTACAGTCATTGATGGGAATGACCTTCCGATAAGACCTCCACTGTAATTACTTGTACTTTTTACCGTATCATTGGCGGCAAAACTATTTAATATAACTCCACAGGCATTACCTGCTAATCCTCCGGTATAGTATTTGCTTGATATGTTTGTGTTTTCTACTTTACAATTTATGATTGCCTGTTTGGAGCATCCTGCTAATCCTCCGGTATCTGCCTCCTGCTCTGATATGATGAGGCAATTCTTTACAGAACAGTTTATGATAGTTCCCAAATTGAAGCCGGCTATAGTCCCAATTCCCAAATTTGCACTATTATCATTTGCTTTGATATTGGCTGAGCACAATTCCATGTGCAGATTTTTGATTATGGAAGATGAGCCTGTTTTACCAAATAATCCAGCGTAACCATTGAATGGCTTTAGAATAAGATTGGATATTTTATGTCCTCGTCCATCAAATACATCTTTAAATATTCTGTCTTTATTGGCCCATCCTCCAACATATTCTAGTTTACTGCAATCCACTCCTTCAAAATCAATATCATTCAACAGGTAATAAGTGGTGATTCCATTTACTGTCTTTCCGAAATCAGCAAGCGTTTTTCCATTGTATTCAGTTATGTTATTATGGTTTATCAGCCGGCTGAATGCAATCCAATCTTCGGCAGTTGCAATTCCAGGAGTTTTTTCGGATGTCTTTAAATGATAAGTATATTCTTGGTTATCGGTAAAAGACTTTGCTGTCAGCTGTGTTGTATATATCCCACCATTTGTCTGAATGTCTATGGTGGCCGTTATGTTTTCGGCAGGAGGAATTATAAACGAATAATTGCCAGCAGGAGAAATTTGGGTAATAGTGGTGGTATGTGTCTCATTGTCCGCCAGGATTATTTCAGCGGATTTTGGAATGACGGAAGAAACAGCAGGACATGTTACCTCTATTTTCTGAAAGTCGGTCTGTAAATCTTTGTCTAAATGCAGTGTCAGAAGAGAAAATAAATGTTTGAACTGTAAATGGATGGAAGCTCCGGCCGGAAATTCATCCTTGGCATAGAGTACATCCTCCAATCCTCCCTTGCTATAAAGTTTTTCCTTGGTATAAGCTAAATCGGGATAGACAGGATAGAATGCCGTAACCTTTGTTGTTGCCGTTCCGTCAGTCCAATCAAATTCATCCCTTGCCTTCCATTGATTGTCAATATAGGTCAGAACCTGATTGTCTATTTGAAGACTGCCCGAAGCATTCAGCAGGATTTGGCTGCCGGGGCTAAAAGTAGAGATAGAGGAATTTCCTGTGAAAGCTGTTTGGCATGTATTACCAGTGAAGGTTGCTTTCATGCCTGGCTTTGTATAAAAGTTGTCGGTACAGCTTTGTAAAGCCAAAACCGACAACCCTATGATCAATGAATGGTATTTCAACTGAATAATGTATTAAATAAGAAATGTTTTATGGTTCGGGTATGGTGAATTCCCGGTCGGCAAAAAGTTCCATCAAACCGGATATCTGTTTGAGACGTAAAAGTTCGTCGGCATCCATGCCGATATTCTTTTTTATCCATTCGTCACTCATCCCGGCTTTGGTCAGTTCTGCCACGATATCTACCATCAGTTCAATGCTGTGAGTACCACGGGCACGGTTGTGGCGGATGGTGCTTGCCATTCTGTTTGAAAGGTCTTTTTTTATAACGACTACGGGAAGCAGACCTTTCTCCCGTTCAAACACACGTTTGGAAGTTTTAAGCACGCAGTAACGATGATAGCCATCTACCAGTTCATAGATGTCTTCATCGGGAATATAATAACATACGCAAGGCATAGTGTAGCCATCTTCCCAAATGCTTAGCTCCAGTAACTTCATTTCAGGAGCAGCTACGTGGTTTGGGTTATAACTGTTGGCGCGTACCTTTTCCACCGGTACTCTGTGCACGTGATACACAGGACTTTCGAATTCTTCTTTCATTTGATAATGTTTTTATATTTCTGCATCACTCTGTCTCTTCTTAATTTTTCTTTTTTGGTAAGGGCGAATCCCATGTATTTACATACGTGGTCATTTTTCAGAATGCAAATACACATACGTTTATAGGTAGGGATTTCTTTGAACTCCGAAATATCTATATCGTCCAGATAGTCCATTTGGACAGGAAGTTTGTTTGTCTTGTAGTTCGTTTTCTTTTGTACATGGAATTTTATGCCCAAGTCGGCTAACTTGCGGATTGTTGATAAATCCAAGCATCCTCCCTTGTACTTCCAGAATTCCCGGCTTACCCTTAGTTTTTCCAGGTAAGACTGTTTGGTTTCTTCGGGTAATGTGTCCAGTAGGAAGTACATATACTCCTTCCATGTGTAGCCTTCCGGCAATTTGATGTTTTGCCATCCCATGGCACGGGTTCCACCATAGATTCCGGTGAAGTTCACTCCGTTTACGCGGCCTAACATTCTTCCCCAAGTATTAGGATCAATGGCTTTGTACAATTTCAGAGTCTCCTGTGCTGTGCTGAGGAACGGGCTGGCTACACGTTGTCTGTCCAAAGGTACGCCGGCTTTATAATAAAGTTCGTACATTTGATTGAACGGCCATTTGAAACGGGCGTATGCAGTCCATATATCTTCGGTGGTCCAGTCATAGATAGGGTAGGCATTGTATAAATCGTATCCCAGCCTGCGGGTCCATTTTAGGTTATGATAGCTGTTCAGGCGGTTTTTGCCGTGAATGGTTCTCCACCGGTCCAGGCTCTCTTGGGTGCGGATGCCTACCAGGCAGCAAGTGCGTACTGCGTCATGCTTTTTATGATACCACGATGCGAATGAGGTTTGGAAAGTATAGTCCCACATTTCCTCATTGTAGAAGGGAAAGTCTTCCTTTTTATAACAGTTTTTTGGAAGAGGTCTTACCCAGTGGGCGTGCATGCTTTCGTCCCAGGGGCGCCAGTAAGTTTGGAACATGGAAGCGCAAGTCACTACTTTGAAAGGAACGCAGACGTGGTAGATTTCCAGAATGTCCTGATTTTCTCTGAATGTCTGTTCCACATACTCTGTAGTCATTTGATACTGTGCTTCATAGTCCATGTGGTATACTCCGATTTTTCGGTTCAGATTATGTTCTCTGATATATTGGATACATAAATTGAGCAAGACACCACTATCTTTTCCTCCAGAAAAAGAAACATAGATATTATCAAATTCGTTGAATAGGAATTTGAGTCTCTTTTGAACGAGCTGATAAACATTTTCCCCTTTAGATCTTTTATTATTCATGTCTGTCTGTGTTGTAAATCATTTTAATATAATTAGTCCAGCGATGTTCGGTTTGAAAACCACAGTTGGAAAAAATTGCTTCGTGTTTGGTTTGAACGATTGCGTATAAATTTTTTTGGAACTTTATTGCTCCCAACAACTCAGTCAGTACTTCCTGATTATCGTTATGGATATAGTAGTTGTTAATAACATAACTGCCGCTTTTCTGTTCTACAGGGACGAAACCGGTTACATCATTGTTTTCGATAGCAATGTACCATTGAAAACGTTCAGTTGTTTTAAAGGGATAATTGTTATTTGCCTTTAGGACTTTGGGATTCATAACCAATGGTCCGATTAAATTAAATAATTGAGGTTCAAGACCATCTAGTTGTACTATTTCCATAACTTAAATTTTACATACGTTTTACTTAAAGCTACAAATGTATAAAAAAGATTGGATATACCATAAAAAAACGCTGCCATACCTTCACAGGCGGGCAGCGCAAGCTACAATACAAAATACAAATACAACTAAACGAGATATTTTTATGCTAATAGAATGCTTTTAAACAATTCCTTGAGCCATCATGGCATGAGCTACTTTCATGAAGCCTGCAATGTTTGCTCCTTTCACATAGTTGATATATCCATCAGGTTCAGTACCATATTTCACGCATTGTTCGTGGATACCATACATGATTTGATGTAACTTGTCATCAACTTCTTGTGCACTCCAGCTCAAATGCATCGCGTTCTGGCTCATTTCCAGACCTGAGGTAGCTACACCTCCGGCATTTACCGCTTTGCCTGGTGCATACATCAGTTTATTTTCGATAAATGCATCAATGGCTTCGGGAGTACAGCCCATATTGGAGATTTCTCCAATGCAAAGAACGGAATTTTTTATTAAATTACAAGCATCTTCGCCATTTAATTCATTTTGAGTCGCACATGGAAGTGCAATATCTACCTTAACTTCCCACGGACGACGTCCGGCAAAGAATGTGGAGTTAGGATATTTTTCAGCGTATGGAGCTACGATATCATTGCCTGACGCACGCAATTCCAGCATATAATCAATTTTATCACCGCTTATGCCGTCCGGGTCATAAATATAACCGTCGGGCCCAGAGATTGTGACTACTTTCGCACCTAATTCAGTCGCTTTAGTCACGGCACCCCAAGCTACATTACCGAAACCGGAAACAGCTACTGTTTTGCCTTTAATATCAATTCCTTTTGCTTTCAGCATTTGGTTGACGAAGTAAAGACCGCCGAAGCCGGTTGCTTCAGGACGAATCAATGAACCACCGAATTCCAAGCCTTTACCAGTGAAGGTACCTGTAAACTCACGGGTCAGTTTTTTATACATACCGAACATATAGCCTACTTCACGGCCGCCTACGCCGATGTCGCCGGCAGGAACATCCATATCCGGACCTACATGACGCCACAATTCCAGCATGAATGCCTGGCAGAAGCGCATGATCTCAGCATCGCTCTTACCGCGTGGTGAGAAATCGGATCCACCTTTACCGCCGCCCATAGGCAATGTGGTCAATGCATTTTTGAATGTTTGCTCAAATCCTAAGAACTTCAGGATAGAGAGGTTTACAGAAGCATGGAAACGGATACCGCCTTTGTACGGGCCGATCGCGTTATTGAATTGAACACGGTAACCTAAGTTTACCTGTACTTTTCCTTTGTCATCCACCCAGGGCACCTTAAATGTAAAGATACGGTCGGGTTCTACCAGTCTCTCAATCAAGGACGCTTTCTCAAATTCCGGATGTTGATTGTATATATCCTCAATAGAAAGCAAGACTTCTTTTACAGCCTGCAAGTACTCTGATTCACCAGGATGTTTTGCCTCCAAGGAGGTCATGATTTGATTAATATCCATAATTATTATGCATTTAAGGTTTTGACAAAATGAAAATTATTTCTGATGCAAAGGTATGTTTTCTGATGAATTGGCAAAATGTTTTTGGCAAAATTTTAGTATGGCAGTGATAAAAAGTTAATCGTTGTGGTAAAATCTCTCTAGCCAAAAGTTCTTTTTTATTGCGAATAAGTTGCATAAAACAATATTATTGACGTATTTTGCTATTACATTATCCATGTAAATCAAGTAACCATGTTCAGCAAGTTAAAATTAAACCAATTGTATTTCAAGGATACATCGTTTGTAAACCTCATGACTAAACGGATTTTTAATGTTCTTTTGGTAGCAAATCCGTATGATGCTTTTATGTTGGAGGATGACGGGCGTATAGATGAGAAGATCTTTAACGAATATATGAATCTCAGCCTTCGTTATCCGCCTCGTTTCACACAAGTTTCTACCGAGGCGGCGGCTTGGAAGCAATTGGAGAATACTACATTCGACCTGGTGATTTGTATGCCCGGATCCGATAACAGTGATACATTTGAAATTGCACGCAGCATAAAAGAACAATACCCTCATATTCCACTGGTGGTGCTGACTCCGTTCTCGCACGGCATCACGGCACGTATGGAGCACGAGGACCTGAGTATTTTTGAATATGTGTTCTGCTGGTTGGGAAATACGGACCTGTTGGTGTCTATCATCAAGTTGATAGAAGACAAGATGAATGTGGAGCATGATATTAAAGAAGTGGGAGTGCAGATGATCTTGTTGGTGGAGGACTCCATCCGGTTCTATTCTTCCGTATTGCCCAACTTGTATAAATTCGTGTTGAAGCAGAGCCAGGAATTTGCTACGGAGGCCTTGAATGCCCATCAGCGTACCTTGCGTATGCGGGGACGTCCCAAAATTGTATTGGCACGTACCTACGAGGAGGCGATGGACTTGTATAATAAGTATCAGAATAATGTATTAGGTGTGATTACGGACGCCCGTTATCCGCGCGGTGGTGTGGTGGATCCGATGGCAGGTATCAAACTGTTGGCGGAGGTACGTTCCCGGGATCCGTTTATTCCTCTTATTTTGCAGTCGGCCGAGGTGAACAACAAGGTGTATGCTTCCCGGTATGGTGCCAGTTTCGTGGATAAGAATTCCAAGAAGATGAATATAGACTTGCGCGAGATCGTGTCTGATGATTTTGGTTTCGGAGATTTTATTTTCCGTAACCCTGATACATTGGAGGAAGTAGCCCGTGTTCATAACTTGAAAGAATTGCAGAACGTAATCTTTGCCATTCCTAAGGAGTCTCTCCTTTACCATATCAGCCGTAACCACGTGTCCCGTTGGCTGTATTCCCGTGCCATGTTTCCACCTGCCGAGTTCCTGAAGCAGATTACTTGGGATTCTTTGCAGGACATTGACGCCCATCGTCGCATTATCTTTGAGGCGATTGTGAAATATCGTAAGATGAAGAACCAAGGTGTGGTGGCGGTGTTCCAGCGTGACCGTTTTGACCGTTATTCTAATTTTGCCCGTATCGGTGAGGGGTCATTGGGGGGTAAAGGACGTGGTCTGGCTTTTATAGACAATATGGTAAAGCGCCATGCGGAATTTGACGAGTTTGAGAATGCAACGGTGGTTATTCCTAAAACGGTGGTGCTTTGTACAGATATCTTTGATGAATTCATGGATACCAATAGCTTGTACCAGGTGGCGTTGAGTGATGCGGATGATGATGCGATATTGAAGGCTTTTCTTCGTGCCAAGTTGCCCGACCGTCTGGTGGAAGATTTCTTCGCTTTCTTTGATGTGGTGAAGTCGCCTATAGCTATCCGTTCTTCCAGTTTGCTGGAAGATTCTCATTATCAACCTTTTGCTGGAATTTATTCTACTTATATGATTCCTTATCTGGATGATAAGTATGAGATGCTCCGTATGCTGAGCGATGCCATAAAAGGGGTGTATGCTTCTGTTTTTTTCAGAGACAGCAAGGCTTATATGCAGGCTACCAGCAATGTGATAGACCAGGAGAAGATGGCTGTAATCTTGCAGCAGGTGGTCGGCACGCAGTATGGTGACCGTTTCTATCCTTCCATTTCGGGGGTGGCGCGTTCGCTCAATTATTATCCGATAGGAGATGAGAAGGCAGAAGAAGGAACAGTGAGTCTTGCTTTAGGGTTAGGCAAATATATTGTGGATGGAGGCCTGACTTTGCGGGTGTGTCCGTATCATCCTAATCAGGTCTTGCAAACCAGTGAGATGGAAATCGCTCTTCGGGAGACGCAAACTCAGTTTTATGCGCTTGATTTGAAGAATACAGGACATAACTTTTCGTTGGATGACGGTTTTAATTTATTGAAACTGCCTGTGAAAGAAGCTGATAATGATGGATCCTTAGCTTTCATTGCTTCTACGTATGATCCATACGATATGATTATCCGTGACGGAATTTATCCGGGAGGGCGGAAGGTGATAACATTTGCCAATGTATTGCAACATGATGTCTTTCCTTTACCCCGTATCTTGCAATTGGTACAGGAATACGGGCAAAGCGAGATGAGGCGCCCTGTCGAGATAGAGTTTGCCGTGACATTGAACCAGCAGGAGAAAAGCGGAACTTTTTATTTGTTACAGATACGCCCGATGGTGGACGTGAAAGCTAATCTTGAAGAAGATTTGAACCTTATTAGGAACGAGGATGTTCTTTTGCGGAGCAATAATTCATTGGGGCATGGCATTATGGAGGACATTCAAGATGTGGTCTATGTGAAGACCGACGGTTACACTGCTTCCAACAACCCCACCATCGCTTATGAAATAGAAAAGATGAACCGTAAATTTCTGGATGAAGGGAAACATTATATACTGGTAGGCCCGGGACGCTGGGGAAGCAGCGACTCGTGGCTGGGTATTGCTGTGAAGTGGCCCCATATTTCGGCGGCACGTGTCATTGTAGAGGCAGGGCTGACCAATTATCGTGTGGATCCCAGTCAAGGAACCCACTTTTTTCAGAACCTGACTTCTTTCGGAGTGGGATATTTCACCATCAATGCGTATATAAAGGATGGTATCTATAATCAGGAGGTGCTGAATGCTCAGCCTGCTATTGAAGAAACCAAATTCATTCGTCATGTGCGGTTTGATAAACCGCTGATAGTGAAGATGGATGGAAAGAAGAAGCTAGGGGTGGTAATGTTGCCAGAATAGTGTTCTAAATTACGTAAAATATGTTCTAAATTTCAAGAAGCAAAGGGCGTATTTAACTTTTTCCGTATATTTGCACGAATTTTTGAGTATAAATTAAATTAACTAAACAATGAAAAAGAATCTTTTTTATTATTTGTTTGCTGTAATTTGTTCAGTGACATTGTTTGCATCATGTAGTGACGATGATGATGTGGTGGTAAACCCTGTACCGCAGACTACTTTTAATAGTGAGAACGGTTTGCAGCTTACATATAATGATAAACCGATGTTGGGCAAAAAAGTAACTTTCACTCCCGATGCAGCCAATGCTCAGAAGGCAACGCTATGTTTGGAAGGGGAATTTGACTTAAATGGCATCTTGGGGAAAGCAAAGAGTGTTGCTGCTCGTGAAAATGGATCGATGCCTACTGCTCCCGGTGTGTTGCCGGGAACTCCGGTGGTTATCTTGCCGGTAGATCTGGCTATCAATGGTGATCAATGTTCTTTTACCGGTACATCAGAAACAGATTACTGTACGTTCTCTTATAAAGGTAAAGTATCAACAGGAGCTATGGAGTTGGCTTTGACCGATGTGAAATTGAAGAATGCGAAATTGGCTGGAATGACTTGGAAGCTGAAACCTTTTAACCTGGAAGTAGAAGAGCAGGATCCTATTCGTTTGGTGTGGGAATCGGAAAAAGGGATTCCTCTTTTCGGTTCTTTTGAAATGCCGGTTGAGTCGATTTTGAAAATCGCATTGCGCATGCCGCTGATTGCTGTCGGAGCAGAAAATAAAGTTTCCGTTACTGATATGTTGGGAGCTGTTTTGCAGGATGTCACTTTCATGGAAGATGGTAACATTGTGGCTACATATAAAGATGCTGCCAATGGTGGTACGGAGTGGACGAAGTCTCCTGTAAACTTGGCTCAATATGTGGTAGAGAATGACAATCAGATGAAAGTGTTCCTGAATCCTGTTGCTATCATGGCCGCGGTCAATAATACGGGAAGAGCTGTTGATATGAATGCCATCATTCAGCAGGCTATTGGTGCATTATATCCTTTGTTGGTTAATGGTGTGCCTGTAGCTTTTGAACAAACTGATGATGCTTTGAGCGTTTATTTGAATACCGAATTGCTGTTGCCTTTGTTGAAGACATTGGTTGTGCCTTTGTTGTCAGATGAAGAAGTAGTGAACATGCTGATGGAACTTATGGCTAAAGATCCTGATTTCGGTTCAATGGCCGGTATGGCCGGACCGATGTTGGAGGCTTTTCCTGAGATCATAGAATCTACCACTAAAGTGGAGATCGGTTTGAACTTTGTTCGTTAAAGATCAGATAAAGGCGGTGAGAATCCGCACCAATAGCAACAAGGCGAAGGAAACATGAATTCTTTCGCCTTGTTTGTTATCAAGTATCTGTTTTCTTGCGGCAGTAGTAATAATCTGCTTGAAAAGACTTGGTATACGGCAAGAAAAGGATTAGGGTAAGGAAAAAAAGAAGTTAGGTGTCTATGAAAAGGCAGGCTGCCCGGAAGATACGTGTCTTGCCGGTAGACGGGGGTGAAAATAAGAGACGATTCTCTCGGTTGAAAGAACGGCCGTCCGGCTGAAGGACTTGGGGGGGATTAATCCTTCAGCCGGACGGCCGATGAACAGGGAGTTTGCGGAGAGGCTGAAACTTCTGAAAGCAAAAAAAGGAGCAACCGGTTTAGGCTGTTCAGCTAGAACGCATACCCGAATCCCACATTCAGGTAGATGGCATACATGCCGAAAGTAATCGTTTGGAAATCTTTGCTGAATATGTCATTGAGTCCCCAGTTCAGGTCGGCATGCACTTTCAGGTGCTTGAAAGCTTTCCAGTCAATGCCTGCTTGAACTCCCCATTGGAATTTGCGTAAGTCACTGGAGAAGTCGTAAGTGGCAATAGCTCCGTTGTCAAAATTGATTTTATCTCCGGTTGGATTATTTTCGCGTAGATAACCTTCATATACGTGACCGCTAAAATCTCCGTCCATCAGATAAGAGAAGTATGGACCGGCTTTCAGTGTGGTGCGTGAGTTAAGCTGGTAAGCGGCGAGCACGGGAATGGTGATGTAGGAGTTCTGCACTTTGGTGCGTACCCCTCCGGTCCAGTTCCCTTTCAGGCGGTTTCCGTCATAGCCTATGATTTCCATATTGTAATTCTTCACCGTGGCTTTGGTGCGCATACCTTTATTTTCCAGGCGCAGTCCGGTGATGATTCCCCAGTTTTTTTCCGCACCCAGCCACTTGGTCATGTTTCCCTCGATGGTGATAGATAGGGTCGGATTATATCCGTCTATGCTACGTATTTCTTCGGGGAAAGGTAACGGGGCGGTACCTCCCAAGTTGACTCCCGCTTTGATTTCGTATTCCCAACCATGCAATGCGGCATTGATGATGGTCTTGTTTCTGTTTGTTTGCGCATGCAGGCCGAGGCTTGCTAAAGCCAGTATCAGGGTTAATGTATATTTTTTCATATCTGTTTTTTATCTAAGTGGTTGTTTGTATACCAGTTCCAAGTCGTCAATAAGGAGGGTGCTGCCCGGTGCGCCTTGGAATACATCACCGTCTTTGCTTGCCGACAGGATGATGCTGATGTTGTATCCTCCGTTTGCCAGCTTTTGGGGATCTACCTTCTTTTGAAAGCGGTCATAGTCGAATGCCAGTTCAAAGTGGGTCCATTCGTCCGTTTCGTGCGCATCGGTTATGACGGCAACGGCTACCATGTTTTCATGTTCGTAATTGTTTTTCGTGATATGGCCGTCCAACATCTGTACGTCTTTCGTCTTTTCGTAAAACAAGGCATAGATATTGAAAACGTCTTTTTTGTCGGTGTATTCTCCTTTCTCATAGAATTGCGGTCCTGCCTTGTATTTGTAGTAGCCCTCCAGTTTGATAGGTTCATAATAGAAGGTGGTTCCGAATCGGGTTGCCGACAATGCGTCTTTCATGGCAGAGCTTATGTCGAAAGAGCCTATAAAGAGGTTTCCTGCTGCAATGGGCATGCCCACCATCGCCCCTAAACTTCCTGTCTGACGGGTAATCAGTTGTACACAATTGCCCGTACGGCCGTTCGGACTGATGCCGGTGGGGAAATCGTTGGGAGTGTAACCGCTTCCTGTCAAGGCAAATCCCTGGTTTCCGCTGGACCATGTCAAGGTAGAGTAACCGGTAGCTGCTTCGTACAACACATAATACTCATTTTTGTTGTAAGGGACGGTTTTGGCGTTTTCAAAATTAAAGACTGTTGGTATGCTCTTTGTTTCGGGATAATGAATATGGATGGCGTAAGTACGATGCCAGTTTTTGTCTTCGGATGTAACTGTATAGCGCACCGGATAGGTGAAATTCTGCGTGCTTCCACTGGCTGGTTCGATAGATGCCCCTTCGGTCAGTTCGAAAGCAGGAGCCAGTTTGGTCAGGTCGGTACCGTTGTTTACTTCTATGTAAATAGGGTAAGCGTTCAGGCTTTTGTCATAAGGACGATTGTAGTCAATGTTTGTACCTGTCAGGATCTCGGTGGGGAGGATACAGCTCAGGATGTCTGCTTCCGCATTGGGAGCTTCGTCCTTGATGCATGAAGTGCAAAGGAGCAGTCCTGTCATTGTACTGGCTAGTAAGTTTTTTAGCTTCATGAATTTGTTGTTTAATAGTTCCATATCTAGAATAGCTAGCAAAGTTACTGATTTTTAATGGAAATCTGTGTGTGTTTTGCTCTTAAAATGCATTATTCTTGTTTATCTTCTGAATATTGTTTCAGAAGCTCCGGCTTTTCGGTGAACGTCCTTTTTGCCGTTTAAAACAAAGAAGTCCGGAACAAAAAATTGTTCCGGACTGTTACACACTGTCTTGTGTGGCGTTTGTTACACGATGCCTTGAGCCATCATAGCCTTGGCTACTTTCATGAATCCTGCTACGTTAGCGCCTTTCACGTAGTTTACATAGCCGTCAGCTTCCGTACCATATTGTACGCAAGCTTCATGAATGTTTTTCATGATACTCTTCAATTTTTCGTCTACTTCTTCTTGGCTCCAGCCCAGTTTGATGGAATTTTGAGTCATTTCCAATCCGGATACGGATACGCCGCCCGCATTGGCTGCTTTACCCGGAGCATACAGAATCTTAGCTTCCTGGAATACACGGATAGCTTCGGGGGTAGAGGGCATGTTGGCTCCTTCGCTGACGGCTATGACACCATTGGAAATCAATTGTTGAGCTTCATCACCGTTCAATTCGTTCTGAGTGGCGGAAGGCAATGCGATATCTGCTTTTTCACTCCAGGGACGAGCACCTGCTACGTATTTGCAACCATATTTTTCGGCATATTCACGGATGCGTCCACGGTATAAATTCTTCAGTTCCATGATGAAATCCAATTTTTCACGGTCTATTCCATCCGGATCATAGATGTAACCGTCTGAGTCGGACATGGTAACTACTTTGCCGCCCAGTTCGATTACTTTTTCTACCGTGTATTGAGCTACGTTGCCTGAACCTGAAACCAAGCAAGTTTTTCCTTTCAGGTCTGTGCCTTTGGTTTTCAGCATTTCCATCAAAAAATAGATATTACCATATCCGGTTGCTTCGGGGCGGATCAAGGAACCACCGAATTCGCGGCCTTTGCCGGTCAGTACACCGGAAAATTCATGAGAGAGTTTCTTGTACATGCCGAACATGAAACCTACTTCACGGCCACCTACACCGATATCACCTGCCGGAACGTCAGTCTCAGGACCGATGTGGCGCCATAATTCCAACATGAATGCCTGGCAGAAACGCATCACTTCAGCGTTTGATTTGCCACGCGGAGAGAAGTCGGAACCTCCTTTGCCACCACCCATCGGAAGGGTAGTCAGTGAATTTTTGAATGTTTGCTCGAAGGCAAGGAATTTTAAAATTCCCAAGTTTACAGAAGAGTGGAAACGGATACCTCCTTTGTATGGGCCGATGGCATTGTTATGTTGCACGCGGTAGCCCATGTTTGTCCGGATGTTACCTTTGTCATCCATCCATGTTACACGGAATTGATATACACGATCAGGAATACACAAACGTTCAATCAGATTTGCCTTGTCAAATTCGGGGTGTTTGTTGTATTCTTCTTCGATGGTGCTTAGCACTTCTTCTACCGCCTGGTGATATTCGGGTTCATTGGGGAATCTTCTTTTCAGATCTTCTAATACCTTAGCTGCATTCATAATCTACTTCTTTTTATAATTGTTAATTAATTCTTCTTGTTTCTTTTGATGGTGCAAAAATATAGATAAGAATTGAAATGTGCAACAAATTATAAAGAAAATGCGCGTAAAAATATCAATCTGTACAAAATGTAAGCTAAAAAGCGGATAAAAGATTATTTTCTTCTTTCCTTGAGATATTTTAGTAATGGAATAAAGACCAAAGCTCCCGAAATGATAATGGATAGTATTAAAGGGCCATCAATATGTTCGCTTCCTGTAAGGATAATATAGCAAATGGCAATCCATAATAGGGCTAAGGTTACGATTTGTGGGAGGGAAAGTGGTTTTCTTCTCATAGTATTGTTTGAATGGCTTGAATATATTCCACCACAGATTGTATGTTAATCAAGACAATCTGTGGTGAATGTTATTTATTTTCCTTTCTTTTTCTTATCAACGATAGCGTCAATTACCGCAACCGCAGTGATGTTTACGATATCGCGTACGGAAGCTTCACAGTCAGTGAAATGGATAGGTTTGTTCAATCCCATTTGTATCGGGCCGATAACCTCAGTCTCGCTCATAGATTGAATGAGCTGGTAGGTGGCATTGGCGGAACTCAGATTCGGGAATACTAGCGTGTTTACTTCTTTGCCTTTCAAACGTGTGAAGGGGTATTTTTCATCACGCAATTGGGTGTTCAGTGCAAAATTGACCTGCATTTCACCATCTATAGCCAGTTCCGGATATTCTTTTTGCATGTAGTCCACTGCATCATGTACTTTAGCCGGGCTGCCTTCTGTGTCTGAGCCGAAGTTGGAGTAAGACAGCATGGCCATTGTCGGAGTGTGATTGAAGAATTCTACTGTTTTCTTTGACAACTTGGCAATGTCAATCAGCGTGTCGGTGTCCGGGTGACGGTTAATCAGGGTATCGGCTACAAAGTAAGTACCTTTCTTTGAATTCAAGATATGCATTGTACCGAAATGTTTGTATTCCGGTTGGATGCCGATCACTTCTTTCGCTACCTTGATCGTGTTGGAATATTTGGTATATAGACCGGTGATGAATGCATCGGCCTCTCCGGTTTCAACCATCATCATACCGAAGTAGTTGCGTTCGAACATCTTGTCGTTGGATTCCTGGAGGTTGGCTCCTTGGCGTGCGCGTTTTTCCGAAAGGATGCGGGCATAACGTTCACGGCGTTCGGCTTCACGGTCGTGGCGAAGGTTGATGATTTCTATTCCTTCCAAGCTCAGATCCAGTTCTTTTGCCAGTTTCTCAATGCGCTCGTCATTACCTAATAGGATAGGATGACAGATTCCTTCGGCTTTGGCTTCTACGGCAGCTTTTAACATGGTAGGATGGATACCTTCGGCAAATACTACCCGCTGTGGGTCGCGACGGGCTGTTTCGTAAAGTTGACGGGTTAATTTGCTTTCTTGTCCCATCAGTTCGCGCAGGCGGGTCTTGTAGGCTTCCCAGTCGGTGATATTTTTGCGTGCCACTCCTGATTCCATTGCTGCTTTTGCCACAGCCATGGAAACTTCGGTAATTAAACGAGGATCCACCGGTTTGGGTATGAAATAATCAGGGCCGAAAGTGAAATTATTCACATGGTAGGCTTCGTTCACTACGTCGGGAACAGGTTGTTTTGCCAAATCGGCGATAGCATGCACGGCAGCCAGCTTCATCTCTTCATTGATTGCTTTGGCTTGGGTATCCAAAGCTCCGCGGAAAATATAGGGGAAACCGATTACGTTATTGATCTGGTTGGGGTAGTCTGAACGTCCGGTGGACATCAATACATCAGGACGGGATGCCATGGCGTCTTCGTAGGAGATTTCCGGAGTCGGATTGGCTAATGCGAATACGATAGGATGATCTGCCATGCTGCGGACCATATCCTGAGTCAGTACATTGCCTTTCGATAATCCTAGGAATACATCTGCCCCTTTGATGGCTTCTTCCAGTGTATGTACGTCTCGGCGGTCGGTTGCAAAGAATCTTTTGTTTTCTGTCAGGTTGGGGCGGTCACTGGTTATCACGCCTTTGCTGTCCAGCATCAAGATGTTTTCTTTCCGTGCTCCTAATGCTACATACAGTTTGGTACAGGAAGTGGCGGAAGCTCCGGCACCGTTTACTACGATTCTTACATTTTCAATTTTCTTTCCGGCAACTTCCAATGCATTCAACAAGCCGGCGGATGAAATGATAGCTGTACCGTGCTGGTCGTCATGCATTACCGGAATATCCAGTTCCTCTTTCAGCCGGTTTTCTATCTCGAAACATTCGGGAGCCTTGATATCTTCCAGGTTGATACCTCCGAAAGTGGGAGCGATGGCCTTTACTGCCTGAATAAATTTTTCAGGGTCTTTCTCATTTACTTCGATGTCAAAAACATCAATACCTGCATAGATTTTGAAAAGCAATCCTTTACCTTCCATGACAGGTTTTCCGCTCAATGCGCCTATGTCGCCTAGTCCTAAAACGGCTGTACCATTGGAGATAACGGCTACTAAGTTGCCTTTCGCGGTATAGTCGTATGCAGTTTGCGGGTCTTTCTCTATTTCCAGACAAGGCTCGGCTACTCCGGGAGAGTAAGCCAGTGACAGGTCTGTTTGTGTGCTGTACGGTTTTGTCGGTACAACTTCAATCTTTCCGGGCTTGCCTTGCGAGTGATATAGCAAAGCAGCTTCTTTGGTAATCTTGACCATAATCTTTTTTCCTTTAATAATATATAGTTTTAAATTGGCGGCAAAAATACAAATAAAATAATCATTTGAAGTCTAAGGAGTGTAAAATGATGTCGAATTGAAGATTTTTTAAGTGTTGGCCTTGATCAGTGCGAAAATCAGATTTTATTCTTTAGGGATCCCAAAATGAGTTGTGTCATGGTCTAATGTATTTTAGTTATTAATGCCTGAATGCGAAAGGAATAGGTATAAAACATGTTTACATGACAGGTGTCCTTTTGTGTGTGCACGTTATTTATAGTTAAAGCTGGTAGGCTAAACGAACAAATGCCGAAAAAATGACTACTTTTGCGACAGTAAAAACTGATTGGGTTCAAAAAGTTTTCTATAAACCTCTGTTAATTCGATAAATAAGTAAAGTTCGTTAATATTAGTTATGAAGATGACAGTAAATAGTATGAAGTGTTTTTCATGGAGCCGCCTTGCGATATTTATGGCGGCAATGACTGTTTTAAGCAGTTGTGGAGGTGGTCAGAGCGGTATGAAGTTGGGTGATGACGAATTCACTGTTGTGGCTGTACAGTCTACAGCCAGCCGACAGTCCACTTCTTATCCTGCTACCATCAAGGGTGTTCAGGATATTGAAGTGCGTCCTCAGGTTTCCGGTTTTATCGTAAGGCTTTGTGTGGATGAAGGCGCAACTGTAAAGAAAGGCCAGGCGTTGTTCCAGATTGATCCTACACAGTATGCAGCTGCCGAACGTCAGGCAAAGGCTGCTGTAGAGATGGCAAAATCAAATGTTAATACGCTGACATTGAATGAACAACAGAAGAAAAATTTGTATGATAAGAAAATTATCAGTGATTTTGAGTATCAAAGTGCGGTGGATCAATTGCTTTCTGCAAAGGCCGGTTTGGCTCAGGCTGAGGCTCAGTTGACCAGTGCTCGTCAGAATTTAGCTTTCTGTACAGTGACCAGTCCATCGAATGGTGTGGTTGGTACATTTCCGTATCGTATAGGTAGCTTGGTGAGTCCTTCGGTGGCACAACCGTTGACTACTGTAAGCGAAATCGGTGAGATGTATGTGTATTTCTCTATGACCGAAAAACAGTTGTTAGGCTTGACAAGAGCCGGTGGCACACTAAAGGAACAACTGGAGAAGATGCCGGCTGTGAATTTGGAATTGGCTGACGGTACGATGTATACGGAAGAAGGTAAAATTGATGCTGTAAGTGGTGTTATTGACCAAACTACCGGTTCGGTGAGTATGCGTGCTGTTTTCCCAAACAAGCAGTTTGTATTGCGTAGTGGCGGTATGGCGAATGTCATTTTCCCTTATACAATGGAAGATATCATTCTGATTCCTCAGTCGGCTACACAGGAAATTCAGGACAAAAAGTTTGTGTATGTACTTCAGTCGGATAATACATTGAAACATACTGAAATTAAAGTGTCGAATTTGAGTGATGGTAAGAATTATATTGTTACCGGTGGCTTGAAGCCCGGCGATAAAATTGTAGTAGAAGGTGTACAGATATTGAAGGACGGCCAGACAATTACCCCGATCACTCCGGAACAGAAAGAGGCTAAATATCAACAACACCTGAAAGACCAGAAGGAAGGCAATATTGCCACAGCCTTTAAATAATCAGTATAAAATAAACAGGTTAATTTCGTTTATATAAATAAGGTATATAGAGAATGAAACTAGATAGATTTATTAACCGTCCGGTGCTATCAACGGTAATCTCCGTTTTGATAGTTATTCTGGGTATCATCGGACTTGCTACATTGCCGGTTACGCAATATCCGGACATTGCACCTCCTACGGTGCAGGTACGTGCCACTTATACCGGTGCCAACTCCACAGCCGTATTGAATTCAGTCATTGCTCCGTTGGAAGACCAGATAAACGGTGTGGAGAACATGATGTATATCCAGTCGTCAGCATCAAACAACGGTGCGGCTGATATCAATGTGTATTTTAACCAAGGTACCGATCCCGATATGGCGGCGGTCAATGTGCAGAACCGTGTCTCCATGGCACAAGGTTTGCTGCCTGCGGAAGTTACCAGGGTGGGTGTGACTACTCAGAAACGCCAGAACTCCATGTTGATGGTGTTTTCATTGTATGATGAAACCGACTCATATAATATTGAGTTCATTGAGAACTATGCTAATATTAACTTGATTCCTGAAATCAAGCGTGTAAAGGGAGTAGGTGACGCTAATGTGTTGGGGCAAGACTATTCGATGCGTATTTGGTTGAAACCGGACGTGATGGCGCAGTATAGACTGGTTCCTACCGATGTGTCTGCAGCTTTGGCTGAACAGAATATCGAAGCAGCTCCGGGGCAATTCGGTGAACGTGGTAATCAGACTTTCCAATATACAATCCGTTATAAAGGACGTTTGCAGCAAACAAATGAGTTTGAAGATATTGTAATCAAGGCATTGCCCGATGGTAATGTGCTTCGTTTGGGAGATGTGGCCGATATAGAATTAGGGCGTTTGTCTTATACATTTAATAATATGGTAAATGGCCATAAGGCTGTGTCTTGTATTGTTTATCAGATGGCTGGTACCAATGCTACCGAAACTATTTCCAATTTGGAGGAAGTACTTGCAAAGGCACGGGAATCATTGCCTACCGGTATGAATATCAATATTGCCCAGAATGCCAATGACTTCTTGTTTGCTTCTATTCATGAAGTAATTAAAACATTGATTGAGGCATTTATCCTGGTGTTTATCGTGGTATATATTTTCTTGCAGGATATGCGCTCCACATTGATTCCGGCTATCGCTATTCCGGTGGCGTTGATCGCTACTTTCTTTGTGCTGAAGCTGATTGGTTTCAGTGTGAACTTGTTGACACTTTCGGCGATGGTGCTTGCCATTGCGATTGTGGTCGATGATGCCATAGTCGTAGTCGAGGGTGTTCATGCCAAGTTGGATCAGGGCTATAAGTCTTCCCGCGAGGCTTCCATTGATGCCATGAGCGAATTGGGCGGAGCTATCGTTTCTATTACATTAGTCATGATGTCCGTGTTCATTCCGGTGAGTTTCATGGGAGGTACTGCCGGTACATTCTATCGTCAGTTTGGTATCACTATGGCTATCTCTATCGGTTTTTCAGCGTTAAATGCACTGACTTTGTCACCGGCATTGTGCGCTATTTTCTTGAAACCGCATGATGAAGGACATGGAGCCAAGAAGATGACTCGTGTAGAACGTTTTCATACAGCCTTTAATGCGGCATACGATTCTCTTTTGAAGAAGTATAAGAAACACGTAGTGTTCTTTATTCATAAGAAATGGTTGTCATTCGGATTGGTTGCCGCTTCTATCATTCTGTTGGTGTTCTTTATGAAGGTTACTCCTACCGGTATGGTGCCTAACGAGGATACGGGTACTATCATGGGTGCGGTGACATTGCCTCCCGGTACCTCGCAGGAACGTGCCATGGAGATTTTGAACCGTGTAGACAGCTTGGTGGCTGCCGAACCTGCGGTAGATTCGCGTACTGTGATTTCCGGTTTCGGCTTTATCGGCGGACAAGGCCCCTCATACGGTTCTTTGATTATTAAACTGAAAGACTGGGAAAAACGTTCCATGATGCAGAATTCGGATGTTGTGGTAGGTACTTTGTTTATGCGTGCACAGAAGATTATCAAAGATGCGCAGGTATTGTTCTTTGCTCCTCCTATGATTCCGGGTTATTCGGCGTCCAGTGATATTGAGTTGAACATGCAGGATAAGACCGGTGGTGATTTGAACCATTTCTACGATGTGGTATTGAACTATATGGATGCGTTGAAGGCGCGTCCCGAAATTAATTCGGCCCAGACCACCTTCAACCCGAACTTTCCTCAATATATGTTGGATATTGATGCTGCCGCTTGTAAGAAAGCAGGTATCAGCCCCAGTGATATTTTGACGACCATGCAGGGATATTTCGGAGGTTTGTATGCTTCTAACTTCAACCGTTTCGGCAAGATGTACCGTGTAATGATTCAGGCGGAACCCGAAGCGACTAAGAATCTGGAATCTCTGAATAGCATCAAGATTCGTAATGGCAATGAGATGGCTCCTATCTCTCAGTTTGTTTCTATCAAGAAAGTGTATGGACCGGACGTTATCAGCCGTTTCAACCTTTATACAGCTATCAAGGTGATGGTGGCTCCTGCCAGCGGCTATACTTCAGGGCAAGCTTTGCAAGCTATTGCAGAAGTAGCCAAAGAGAATTTGCCTACCGGTTACGGTTATGAGTTGGGAGGTATGGCTCGTGAAGAGGCATCTACCAGCGGTAGTTCCACTGGTATCATCTTTATCTTGTGTTTCGTATTCGTTTACTTGTTGCTGAGTGCACAGTATGAAAGTTACATTCTGCCGTTGTCGGTATTGCTTTCAGTACCGTTCGGCCTGTTGGGCAGCTTCTTGTTTGTAAACGGATTTGCGGCATTGGGAAATATCCCGGCTTTGAAGATGATTTTGGGAACCATGTCAAATGACATTTATATGCAGATTGCATTGATCATGTTGATGGGATTGTTGGCGAAGAACGCCATTCTGATTGTAGAGTTTGCTTTGGATCGCCGCAAGCAGGGAATGAGTATTTCTTGGGCAGCGGTTTTAGGTGCGGCAGCCCGTTTGCGTCCGATTTTAATGACTTCATTGGCCATGATTGTAGGTTTGATTCCGTTGATGTTGGCTATGGGAGTCGGTGCTCATGGTAACCGTACTTTGGGAGCTTCGGCTATTGGCGGTATGTTGGTCGGTATGATTTTCCAGATCTTCATCGTACCCGTATTGTTTGTGGTATTCCAATGGTTACAAGAGAAATTCAAGCCGATTGAATGGGAGAGTGTGGACAATACAGAGGTTGAACCCGAAATTGAACAATACACCCGTAAATGAACAGAAGAACAATGAAAAAGATAATAGGATTATGTTGCGCATCGTTTTTATTAAGCGGTTGCCACATCTATAAATCATACGATCGTCCCGAGTCGATAGATGCCACAGGCATCTATCGTGACCCGGTTGCCGCCAACGATGCATTGGCTGCCAACGATACAACCAATATGGGTAACTTGTCATGGAAAGAAATTTTCCGTGATCCGAAATTGCAGATGCTGATTGAAGAAGGATTGGCAAACAATGTAGATATGCAGGCCGCTATCTTGCGTGTGAAGGAGGCGAAGGCGTTATTGACATCAGCTCGTTTGTCTTATCTGCCTTCTTTGGCCCTTGCTCCACAAGGTTCGTTGACTAGTGTGGATAAAAGTACTCCTGTAAAGAACTACACTTTGCCTGCTTCTGCAAGTTGGGAAGTTGATTTGTTCGGCAAATTACTGAATGCCCATCGTGGTCAGAAAGCTTCTTATTTGCAAAATAAGGCCTATCAGCAGGCAGTGCGTTCACAGTTGATTGGTGGTATAGCCAATGCTTATTATTCTTTATTGATGCTCGACCGGCAGGTCAGTGTGACCGAGCAGAATGTGGCATTAATGAAAGAAACGGTGCGTACGATGGAGGCAATGAAAGAAGCCGGTATGACAACCGAGACAGCTGTGGCACAGAGCAAAGGTGCTTATCATCAAACAGAAGCTTCATTGGCTGACCTGAAACGTCAGGTGCGCGAAACGGAAAATTCCATCTCTGTATTGCTCGCCAAGGCTCCCCAAAATATAGACCGTGGAACATTAGAGGAGCAAGTGATGCCTGTAGATTTGGCGGTAGGGGTTCCTCTGCAGCTGCTTGAGAACAGACCGGATGTAAAAGCGGCAGAATTGGCATTAGCCAGTGCTTATTATACAACCAACCAGGCGCGTTCCGCTTTCTATCCCAGTGTCAATATTACCGGTACTTTGGGATGGACCAATGGTTCCAATGGTACAGTGATCTCTAATCCTGCCGTCATGCTCTGGAATGCTATAGGCTCATTGACCCAGCCCATTTTCCAGCGTGGAAAATTGATTGCCAACTTGAAAGTATCGAAAGCGGAAGAACAGATTGCCAAAATGAATTATCAGCAGACTATTCTGGAGGCTGGTAAGGAAGTGAGTGACGCTTTGTTCCTATATGATACGGCAGATAAAAAATTGAGCGAGCATCAGGCACAGGTTGCTGAAATGCAGAAAGCGGTGGAGATGAACAATGATTTGTTTCAGGCGGGAAAGGCCACTTATCTGGAAATCATTACCGCACAGCAGTCATTGTTGAGTGCCTGGTTGAACGAAGTATCCGATACTTTCCAGCGTATGCAGGCTGTTATTAACTTGTACAGCGCATTGGGCGGTGGACGTGAATAATTAACCTTAAAAAGAAAATGAATATGATTAGTCCGTTAGCTTATGTAGACCCGTCAGCAAAAATCGGGAAAAACGTAACGATTCACCCGTTTGTCTACATTGATAAGAATGTAGAGATAGGTGATGATAATGTCATCATGCCCAACGCCAGCATTATGAGCGGCGCACGCATCGGTAACGGAAATACTATTTATAACGGAGCTGTGATTGCTGCGGCTCCGCAAGATTTCACTTATACGGGGGATGATACCATTGCCCGTATAGGTAACAATAATACGATCCGTGAGAATGCGGTAATTATTCGCGCTACTTTCGCAGGAGATGAGACCGTGATAGGAAATGGTAATTTCATTATGCAGGGAGCACGTATTTCACATGATGTGATCATTGGTCATAATTGTATTATCGGTAACGGTTCGCAGGTGTCGGGCTGTTGTGTGATCGAGGATTATGCCATTCTTACTTCCAATGTGCTGATGCAGGGTAAGACTCGTTTGGGAACTTATGCCGCCGTGCAGGGCGGGTGTCGTTTTACCAAGGATATTCCTCCTTACTGTGTGGCTGCTCACGAACCTACTGTTTTTTACAGTATCAATAATACGGTATTGCAGCATGAAGGATTCTCGGAAACAATTATTAAACATATAGCGCATGCTTTCCGTATATTGTATAAAGCGAATACGTCTACAGAGGATGCATTGCGCCGTATTGAAGAACAGGTTCCGTCTAGTCCTGAAATTGTACATTTGATAGAGTTTGTCAGAAATTCTAAGCTGGGTATTATAAAATAAGTGTATCTTGTTTCCCTTTATGTTAAGAATGAATAGCGTCAGGAAAAAAAGAACAGATAAAATGGTAGTAAAAGAACACATCGTTTTGGCTGCGGCGAAAGAATTTACACGGAAAGGCGTTAAAACAGTGCGGATGGATGATATTGCTACCGGATTGTCTATATCTAAACGTACGCTTTATGAGTTGTTCCATGATAAGGAGGATTTATTACTTGATGTCATGAAGCTACATCGAGAGGAAATGCAGGAATATATGGCTCAGGTGGCTTCCAAAGCAGAAAATGTTTTGGAAGTCCTCTTGAAGTTTTTCCAAAGAAGTGCTCAGGACTTTCAGAATACAAACCGGAAATTCTTTGAGGATATTGAGAAATATCCCAAGGTAATGCGTTACATTAATGAAAGCCGGAAGGAGAATTTGGATTCGGCTATGGAGTTTTATCGCAAAGGAGTGGAACAAGGTATTTTTAGAAATGATGTAAATTATGATATTGTACGAGCTATGGTATGTGAGCAGATGGACTTGTTGTTGCATTCGGAAATATGCAAGTTCTATACACTAGGTGAAATATATGAAACAGTCGTATTTATGCACATGCGTGGCATTTCCACTGAAAAGGGATTGAAGATAGTGGATGATTTTTTATTGAATATAAAAGATAGTAAACATAATAAGTGCGGTTAGAAATTGAATAAGTCACTAAATAAAGAGTAATAGTTAATGAAATTTTGTTGTAAATCTACGTTGGCTTTGTTTGTATTACTTTATGTAGCAATACAAAGTGCACAAGCGCAAGACACATTGAGGATTACCTTACAGGACGCAGTCCGGGTAGCATTGAGCGACAATCCCACCATAAAAGTCGCCGGTCAGGAAATCCAGTTAAAGAAAGAAGCCCGTCGGGAAGCTTATGCAGGTCTTTTTCCGGAAGCCAGTTTGGTGGGCAGTTATTCACGCGCCATAAAGAAACAATCATTTGCCATGATGGGAGAGGTGATTGAAGTTGGTACGGACAATACTTACAGTGGTGGTCTGTCTGTCAGTCTGCCGGTTTTTGCTCCGGCTCTTTATAAAAGTATCAGTTTGACAGAGACCGATGTGAATTTGGCGGTAGAAAAATCGCGTGCTTCACGGTTGGATATGGTGAATCAAGTAACCAAAGCTTTTTTTCAGTTGCTTTTGGCGCAAGATAGTTATGAGGTGCTGCTTAAAAGTTATAAGCAGAGTGAAGATAATTACAAGGTGGTAAAGGCTAAATATGAACAAGGGGCTGTCAGTGAATATGATAAGATTAGTGCGGATGTGCAGATGCGCAGCCTGAAGCCTGCTGTGGTGTCTGCCCGTAATGGAGTGAATTTGGCCAATCTGCAGTTAAAGGTCTTGATGGGGATGGAAGCTGATGTAAAGGTAGCGGTTGAAGGCAATCTGAAGGATTATGAAATGTCAATGTTTACCCGCCAGGCGATGCCCCGTCCTAACAATCTGGTAAATAATAGTACGTTGAAACAGTTGGAACTGAATGCCTTGCAATTAAAACAGACACTGAAGTTGCAATATACCAATTTCATGCCGACGCTTTCTGCCAGTTTCCAGTATATGTATACTTCAATGAATGATAATTTCAAATTCAAAGAATACGACTGGAGGCCCTATTCTACGATTGGGCTGAATCTGAGCATTCCTTTATTTAGAGGAAGTAATTTTACTCAATTGAAACAGACCCGCATCCAGATGAAACAATTGGAAGAGAACCGTATTCATACAGAACGTCAGCTCACGATGCAGGCCACCAGTTATTTGGATAATATGGCCGCCAGTACGGAACAGGTAGTCAGTAACAAGGAAGCTGTATTTCAGGCGGAGAAAGGACGTACTATTGCCGAAAAAAGATATGAGGTGGGAAAAGGAACGATCTTGGAATTGAACAGTTCGGAAGTGGCTTTGACAGAGGCTCAACTGACTTATAACCAGTCCATCTATGATTATCTGGTGGCTAAGGCCGATTTGGATTTAGTATTAGGAGTTGATGAAGTAACAGAATAATAACGCATAAACATAAAGATAACAGTATGAGAACATATTTTCAA
Source organism: Bacteroidaceae bacterium (assembly GCA_011959205.1). Lineage (GTDB taxonomy): Bacteria > Bacteroidota > Bacteroidia > Bacteroidales > Bacteroidaceae > Phocaeicola. The sequence goes on along the minus strand of BLLV01000229.1, from coordinate 8,644 downwards.
TTCGCAGCTTTGCTGGTGGTAACTATGCTGGGTGCATGTTCAGGTGGAACGGAAAGTAAGGAAGTTGCCGATATCGCTACGGAAGACAAACCGGTAGTCAAGCTTGCCTCTGTGGCTTCTCGTGATGTAGATCAGGTTGAGGAGTATACTGCCACTGTCGAAGCGGAAGCGAAAAATAATATAGCTCCAACTTCTCCGGGACGTATAGACCGTATTTTTGTAGAAGTGGGCGACCGCGTGGCTAAAGGACAGAAATTGGTGCAGATGGATGCAGCCAGTCTGAAACAAATGAAATTGCAATTGGAGAATGAAGAAACAGAATTCAAACGTATGGACGAACTATACAAAGTAGGGGGAGCTTCTAAATCCGAATGGGATGCGGCAAAGACTGCTTTGGATGTACGCCGTACTTCCTATGCTAATTTGTTGGAGAACACGCAATTGGTAAGCCCCATAAACGGAGTAGTGACCGCGCGTAATTTTGATAACGGTGATTTATATTCTTCTGCTTCTACTCCTGTGTTGGTCATTGAACAGATCACTCCGGTAAAACTGTTGATTAATGTATCCGAATCTTATTTCCCGAAAGTAACTAAGGGTATGGTTGTAAAGGTGAAATTTGATGTGTATGGCGATGAAGAATTCGAAGGGAAAGTTAGTTTGGTCTATCCTACCATTGATGCTACTACTCATACTTTTCCTGTAGAGGTAACATTGGCTAACACCCATCAACGTGTACGTCCGGGAATGTTTGGCCGTGTGACTGTAAGTTTTGGTACATTGCGGCATGTGGTGGTTCCTGATCAGGCTATTGTGAAACGTGCCGGTTCAGGCGACCGTTATGTATATGTCTACAAAGACGGTAAGGTTTCTTATAATAAAGTAGAATTAGGGCGTCGGATGGGAACTGAATATGAATTGATTTCCGGCGTGGAGGATAATTCGCAGGTAGTTGTTGCCGGTCAGACCCGCTTGACTGATGGTGTGGAAGTTGCAGTAAATTAGTTCTTAATTTTCAATTTTTAATTTAACAAGCATGAGTTTATACGAAGGAGCGGTGAAAAAACCGATTATGACCTCGCTGTGCTTTTTGGCCGTAGCGATCTTTGGTCTGTTCTCATTGTCGAAACTTCCGGTAGACTTGTATCCAGATATTGATACCAATACCATTATGGTTATGACATCTTATCAGGGTGCCAGTGCTTCCGATATAGAGAATAACGTAACCCGTCCGTTGGAAAATACGTTGAACTCGGTTAGTAATTTGAAACATATTACGTCCAAGTCTTCAGAAAATATATCAGTTATCACTTTGGAATTCGAATATGGTTATGATATTGATGTATTGACCAATGATGTGCGTGACAAATTGGATATGGTGAGTTCACAGCTTCCCGATGAAGTCAATACTCCGATTATCTTTAAGTTCAGTACAGATATGATTCCCATCCTGTTGTTGTCCGTTCAGGCAGAAGAAAGCCAGCCGGCTCTGTATAAGATATTGGATGACAATGTGGTGAATCCTTTGGCTCGTGTTCCCGGTGTGGGAACGGTGTCCATTGCCGGCGCGCCAAAGCGTGAGGTGAATATCTATTGTGATCCAAACAAACTGGAAGCCTATGATCTGACGATTGAAACCATCAGCTCCATTGTTGGGGCTGAGAATAGAAATACCCCGGGCGGAACTTTCGATGTGGGCAGTAATACTTACTCCTTGCGTGTGGAAGGGGAATTCAAAGATCCGAAAGAAATGGAGAATATCGTTGTAGGTACACGTAATGGTGCTTCGGTATATTTGCGCGATGTGGCAACGGTAGTTGATTCTGTGGAAGAACGTGCGCAGAAGACTTATAACAACGGAGTGCAGGGAGCCATGATTGTTGTACAGAAACAATCGGGCGCAAATTCTGTGAACATTTCCCAGAAAGTAATGGACCAGTTGCCTAAGTTGCAGAAGTCACTGCCCAGTGATGTGAAACTGGGGATTATTGTGAATACTTCGGATAACATATTGAATACCATAGACAGTTTGACGGAAACGATTATGTATGCTATTCTGTTTGTGGTTTTGGTGGTATTTGTTTTCTTAGGCCGTTGGCGTGCTACGGTGATTATCTGTATCACAATCCCGATGTCATTGATTGCTTCTTTTATTTATTTGGCTATCACAGACGGTGGTTCGCTAAATATTATTTCTTTATCGTGCCTTTCTATTGCGATTGGTAATGTGGTGGATGACGCTATTGTTGTTTTGGAAAATGTGACCACTCATATTGAGCGTGGCTCTGAGCCGAAACAGGCAGCTATTCATGGAACGAATGAGGTGGCGATTTCTGTTATCGCATCTACATTGACTATGATTGCGGTATTTTTCCCGTTGACGATGGTCAGTGGTATGTCAGGAGTCTTGTTCCGTCAGTTGGGTTGGATGATGTGCGTCATTATGACCATTTCTACTATCTCGGCCCTGTCATTCACTCCGATGATGTGTGCGCAGATGCTTCGTCTGCAAAAGAAGCAAAGCAAATGGTTTGTCGCATTCTACAAACCGATAGAACGTGTGCTGGACGGGTTGGATAACTGGTATCAGAAACGCTTGAATTGGGCTGTCCGCCACCGAAAGACTATTGTTGCCGGTTGTTTCGGATTCTTTCTGCTGAGTCTGGTTTGTGCAAAAGGAATTGGTACGGAATTCTTTCCGTCACAAGATAACAGTCGTATTTCAGTTCAGTTGCAATTACCTATCGGAGCCCGTGTAGAGCGTGCCCAGGCATTGGCTCAGGAACTGACCGAAAAGTGGTTGAAGAAGTATGAAGGAGTGATGCGTATCTGTAACTATACTGTGGGGCAGGCTGATGCAGACAATACTTGGGCTTCTATTCAAGATAATGGTAGTCATATCATTTCATTTAACATCAACCTTTATAACCCTGGCCAACGTTCCGTCACATTGGCAGAAGTCTGTGATGGCATGCGTGAGGATTTGAAAGCCTATCCGGAACTGGACAAAGCTCAGGTTATTTTGGGGGGTAGTAGTGGAGGTATGGGTGGACAGGCTACTGCCGACTTTGAAATCTATGGATATGATTTTACAGATACGGATAAGGCTGCTGCTGAATTGAAAGAGGCCTTATTGAAAGTGAACGGCGTGTCTGAGGTAAATATCAGCCGTCAGGATTACCAGCCTGAATATCAGGTGGATTTTGACCGCGAGAAACTGGCTTTACATGGTTTGAACCTTTCTACGGCGGCTTTGTACCTGCGTAACCGTGTTAATGGTGCCTTGTCCTCTTACTATCGGGAAGATGGTGACGAATATGATATCAAGGTGCGTTATGCACCCCAGTTCCGTACCAGTATTGAAAATCTGGAGAATATCTTGATTTACACCAATGAAGGTAAAGCGATTCGGGTGAAAGATATCGGAACGGTGGTGGAACGTTCCGCTCCTCCTACTATTGAGCGTAAAGACCGTGAACGTATTGTGACGGTATCTGCTGTTATTTCAGGTGCGCCTTTAGGTAGTGTAGTAGCAGCGGGGGAGTCTATTATTGATAAAATGGATTTACCTAACGGTATCAGTATCCAGGTGGCAGGTTCTTATGAGGATCAGCAAGATTCATTTAGCGATTTGGGAACTTTGGCTGCTTTGATTATTATATTGGTATTTATTGTGATGGCAGCTCAGTTTGAGTCTCTGACCTATCCGTTTATCATTATGTTCTCTATTCCGTTTGCATTCAGTGGGGTATTGATGGCATTGTATGGAACGGGAACCACGTTGAACGTCATGAGTTTGTTGGGAGGTATTATGTTGATCGGTATCGTAGTGAAGAACGGTATCGTACTGATTGACTATATTACCTTGTGTCGTGAGCGGGGCATGTCCGTCATTCATTCAGTCGTTGTTTCGGGGCGTAGCCGTTTGCGTCCGGTTTTGATGACCACGTTGACCACTATTCTCGGTATGGTGCCCATGGCAATAGGCGGGGGAGAAGGTTCCGAGATGTGGCGTCCTTTGGGTGTGTCTGTTATCGGCGGTTTGACTGTATCTACTGTGCTTACCTTGATTTTGGTTCCGGTGCTTTACTGTTCATTTGCGGGTACAGGTATCAAGCGTAATCGTAAGAAGTTGAGAGTTGCTCGTGAACTGAATGATTATTATCAGGCGCATAAGACGGAGATGACCAAAGGAAAAAAGAATAATCAACAAACAAACAGATAAACCATGAAATCAGTTTTCATTACTTTCGACCAGGCTTTTTATGAACGTATTATGGCACTGTTGGATCGCCAGAATTGCCGTGGATTCAGTTACTGGCAACAGGTACAGGGGCGTGGATCCGTCAAAGGAGAGCCGCATTATGGCAGCCATGCCTGGCCCAGTATGTGTTCGGCCGTTATTACTATTGTGGATGATGCTAAAGTAGACCCGTTGTTGGAAGCCTTGCACAAGATGGACAAGGAAACCGAGCAGTTGGGACTTCGTGCTTTTGTTTGGAATATAGAGAAAACCATCTGATTCTATAAATAAATAGCGGATAGGTGCGTGAATCTATCTGTAAAAAGCGGATGATGCAGAATGATGCGGAGAAGAATAAAGATAAATCCGTGCAGTCTGTGTATCATCCGCGTTTTTTTTAAAGTAATCTTTGTGAAATACTTGTGCACGATTTCCATAATGACTAATTTTGCAGCCAATTCACAAACAGGGAAGTATGAAAAATTATATATCAAACACTTTTCTTCTTACTTTTATCGTAGTAGGAGTGCTGATAGGATGCTATTATTCTCCAACTATATCATTGGATAATAAGCCATTGCGTAAAGTAGACCTGCTGGCGGATGTTCGCTGGAAGTTGGATGAAGAGGTGTGTGATTCCGATACTGTTGTCTTTTTTCCTCCTGTAAAACCGGTTTTTGTGGATACTTGCAAGGCAGGTATGATATGTATTGAAGATTTCTCCGATTCCACTTTGCATGGGATGAAGCATTTTTATGAGGCGCTCTCACGAGTAGATACAATGGAGCGTCCTGTGCGCATTGCCTATTTTGGTGATTCTTTCATTGAAGCTGATATCATGACGGCTGATTTGCGTGAAATGTTCCAATTGAAATTTGGAGGTTGTGGGGTGGGATACATTCCTGTTACTTCGGCTATCAGCGGTTATCGGCCCACAGTGCAGCATAACTTTGGCGGATGGAGTAGCCATGCTACCAATGATTCCGGTGGATTCGATAAGGTGAAGCAGGGTATTTCAGGACATTATTTTTTTCCAAGCAAAGGAGCTTATGTGCAGCTGAAAGGATTGGATAAATATGTGTCCAGACTGGATACTTGCGAGATTTCCACACTTTATTTTCAAAATAAAGGTTTTGTTGCCGTCCGTTCCAAAGTAAACAATGCCTCGGAAGGGAAATTATACGAGGCAACGGGGACAGGAGAAGTACAGACTTTTTCAGTCGAAGGAAAGATTGGTCAGGTGCGTTGGAGTGTGGAAAAGTCCGATTCTGCCATTTTTTATGGAGTGGCCATGGATGGCAAGGGAGGGGTAACATTAGATAACTTCAGCGTGCGTGGCAGCAGCGGTTTGCATTTGCGCGGCATTCCCTTACCTACACTTCGTGCCTTTCGCCGTCTTCGTCCTTATGACCTGATTATCATACAGTATGGCTTGAATGTAGCGACTAAACATGGTACAAACTATGACGGATACAAGAAAGGAATGCTTACGGTGATAGACAATATGAAAGAGGTTTTTCCTGAGGCTAGCATTTTGCTGGTCAGTGTGGGTGACCGCGAGTATAAGAATGAGAATGGTGACATGCGTACCATGCCCGGTGTGAAGAATCTCATTCGTTACCAGCAGTCCATTGCATCCGATAGCCGCATTGCTTTTTGGAATATGTTCGAGGCAATGGGAGGCCAGGGAAGTATGGCTCAGATGATAGATCAAAAGATGGCTAATTTGGATTATACCCATATCAATTTTAAGGGAGGAAAGCACATGGCAGGTATTTTGTTTGAAACATTAATGTATGGTAAAGAGCAATATGAGAGACGGAAGGCTTATGAAGAATAGCAGGCAGATTGGGCGATTGGCAATGTTGGCAGCACTTTTGCTGTTGCCGTTTTTTCGTCTTTGGGGGCAGGATGTTATGCCCAGATTGCCTGAACCCTTGGAACCGCTTCATATTGCAGATGAAACAAAGGGGATGCACCGTGGCATGAGGTTGATAACAGTGCACGATTCGCTTCCCGCAAGTTTTGTACATTCGCTGGACAATGTGATAGAGGATGAATATCGTTCTCTTTCTCCTTTTTTTCAGAAACTGAACCACATGAACTCTCCCGTCAGGGTGGTTCATATAGGTGATTCGCATGTGCGGGGACATCTTTATCCATTGATCACTCGCCGTCGGTTGGAGGATGATTTTGGTACTGAGGCCGTTTTTCCTGATACCATATCCTATCGCACCAGTGGGTTGGCACGCGAAACAGGTGAGCCGGGTGTGGTTTATCATATTTGTGGTATCAACGGAGCTACTTCTGCTACTTTCTCGGATTTGGAGAAGATTAATGAGATTGCTGCCTTGCAGCCTGATTTGATTATTATTTCTTTCGGCACGAATGAGGCCCATAGTCGGCGTTATCAAGTGCAAGATCACCGGATGCAAATGGATCGTTTGCTAGGGATGTTGAAAAATGCTTGTCCCGATGCGGTTTATCTGTTGACCACACCTCCGGGGGCATACGTGGGGCGCCGTCGTTCTCGTTCTGTCAATCCAAGAACTGTGATGGCCGCCCGTACTATTAAGGAATATGCCAGAAACGCGAAATTGGCTGTTTGGGATATATATAATATCGTAGGAGGAAAAACGGACGCTTGCCGTAACTGGACTCGGCATCGGATGCTTCGTCCGGACGGTATTCATTTCACTCCTGACGGATATCGTTTACAAGGAAATTTACTGCATCAAGCACTGATAAAAACCTATAATGAATATGTGGCAACTGGATTGGAGTAAACTGGCTGAAGTGTTGACTTATAATGTTAAGCAACCGATGATTTTTAGTAGCGGCTTGTTTTTGCTGCTGTTCTTGGGAGTCAGCTTTGTCTATATGTTATTGCAGAAGAAAGATACGGCACGTATCATGTTTATAACCTTGTTTTCTTATTATTTCTATTATAAGAGCAGTGGTATTTATTTCTTTTTGTTGGGCGTGGTGACCCTCACAGACTTCCTGTTGGCACGTTGGATGTCGCATCTCAAAACCAGGTGGAAGCGGGTATTGGTATTGTTGCTCAGTTTGGGAGTAAACTTGGGGTTGCTTTGTTATTTTAAGTATACCAATTTCTTTTATCAGCTATTAGCTCCTTTGTGGGACGGCCGGTATCAGCCGCTGGATATTTTTTTGCCGGTTGGTATTTCGTTTTTTACTTTTCAGTCATTGAGCTATACTATAGATGTGTACCGTCGCGAACTAGTGCCTTTGAACAGGCTGTTGGATTATGCATTTTATGTTTCTTTCTTTCCGCAACTGGTGGCAGGCCCAATCGTACGTGCCCGTGATTTTATACCTCAGATCAGACAACCGTTACGCGTTTCTTACCGGATGTTTGGTACAGGTGTATTTTTCATTATCAGCGGTTTGTTTAAGAAAGCTGTTATATCCGACTACATCAGTGTGAATTTTGTGGAGCGCATTTTCGATAATCCTGCTCTTTATTCAGGCGTAGAGAATCTGTTCGGTCTGTATGGCTATGCATTGCAAATTTATTGCGATTTCTCAGGATACAGTGATATGGCAATCGGTATTGCTCTGTTGTTGGGCTTTCGCTTTCCTATGAATTTTAATTCGCCTTATAAGGCGGACAGTATCACCGATTTTTGGCATCGTTGGCATATTTCTCTTTCTACATGGTTGCGCGACTATCTTTATATTTCATTGGGTGGCAATCGTAGGGGAAAGATCCGTACGTACGTTAATTTGTTTCTTACCATGTTGTTGGGTGGTTTGTGGCATGGTGCTTCTTGGAACTTTGTGGTATGGGGGGCGTTTCATGGGCTGGCATTGGCGGTGCATAAGTTCTGGCGTTACCTGTTGCACAAATCCAAGACAGAAACCAGTATGGGTTTTCGTAGGTTCTGGGGTGTTTTCTTTACCTTTCATTTTGTTTGTTTCTGTTGGATATTTTTCCGTAATACCACTTTCGATGCTTCCATTGTTATGTTGAAGCAAATTTTTACGGCTTTTCATCCTGAGGTATTTCCTCAGCTTGTCGATGGCTATTGGAAAGTATTCGCTTTGATGGGTGTGGGGTATTTACTTCATTTTTCTCCGGACAGTTGTCAAAATTCTTGTTGCCGTATGATTATTCGTCTTCCTTTGCTAGGAAAGGCGTTCCTGCTGATTGTGCTGATTTATTGGATAATCCAGATAAAGAGTAGCGATGTTCAGCCATTCATTTATTTCCAATTCTAAGAAAGAAGTACGATTAAATTGCATCGTGGAATGCATAACTTGTCAGCATGCCGAAAATGGTTATTCGGTGAGGAGAGTCAAGATGAAAGGATATGATGATTTCTTCTTTACGGGTTTTACATTCAAACTTTTATTGGCACGTACTTGAACAAGGAA
>BLLV01000228.1 GCA_011959205.1 Bacteroidaceae bacterium | reverse complement strand
TTGAGGCGACATAATTGAATCAAGCCCGAAAGTAGCCGACAAGCTACAAGAGGGAGAAATAAAAACTTAAAATACAAGAGTATGACGATAGACGAAATTTTGCAGCATGACTTACGCTTCAGATACATGTTATTAGGTCGTTTGCAGGCAGATTGCGAGTATTACTTGGGGTTTGGGAACAGAAACACCGACCGCTTGTGGGCAGGTAATGAGGAAGCCCAAATCGAAACCATGACAAAACTTTATGAAAGTTTCAAAGAGGAAGAAAGACCTGAATGGCTGACGATGGATGAAATCAAGGAATACGGCAAGAAAATGATAGCGGAAGAAGAATAAAATCAATAGGTTATAAACGGGCAAACCGGGACATCCGGTTTCAGCCCGTTCTCTCCGTCGTGGCAGACAACAATCGTCGTCTCCGCGATTATCCCTTTTATCCTAAACTGCTATACACTCCCAATATAAATGCCTACGGTACGATAACCCTTTTTTACTGGAATATCATTTATTCTCTTTTGGCTGCGCCACATCCTTTTATAGCTGCCTTTCCACTCTCAGGACGCCACTCCACCGTTTTGCCGGAAAGGCAGGCTTCCGCCATTTTCCCTTTTCCTGCCTCTCCTTCCTCATATAACAGTCGGATAAGGACAGCGCACTGACGATATGCGGCACACGTCGGTTGTCGGCTCTTCGTCTGATGCACGCTCCACATCACAATGCGCATGGCCGGTCGGACAGCATATCGTTTATTGCCGCTTCCACCCAAGAGGCCGGACGGTACGTTTTCACGCCTCGATGTCCTTCTCCGCTTCATGCCGGAACGCGCCGTAATCTTGTGCCAGTAGGCGGACAGGTCTTTTCGGTTCTCCGAACCTGCCACGATTTGTTTCATCCCGCCTTTTCCGCGACCGGTTCCTATCGAAGTCATCATCATTATTCCGTTGCAAAGATAGTGTGCAGACGGCACCGGTTCCATGAACCTTGACCAATGGCGTACCGCACAAATCTTCCTTTATCAGGCCTCCGGTTTGGAGCTACGCCTCAAAATAAAGAGTATTTATGCGTTATCCTTGGTGCTTTCCCTTTGCTGCACCTACTTTTTCGGCACCGTAAAAATGATTCATTAACTTCAAAAAACAATCGCAATGAAAAAGATCGAGAACAATTTCGTAGTAACCGGATTCGTAGGAAAAGACGCAGAAATCCGCCATTTCACCACCGCAAGTGTAGCACGTTTCCCTCTGGCAATCAGCCGTCAGGAGAAGAACGGAGAGGGAACTAATCGCGTATCAGCCTTGATGAACATGGAAGCGTGGCGCAAAAACGAGAATACCGGGTCGTTCGACCAGCTCACCAAAGGCACGCTGCTCACCGTGGAGGGGTACTTCAAGCCTGAAGAGTGGGCCGACCAGGGCGGCGTGAAGCACAACCGCATCGTGATGGTTGCTGTCAAGTTCTATCCGGCTGTCGAGAAGGAGGAAGCTCCTACGGAGCCGAAAAAGAAAAAGGGCAAGAAGTAATCCCCGCCTTATTCTGAACAGAGCGGTCTCCCGACCGCTTTTGTTTTGCTCGTTGCCGTTCCGCAGAATCACAGCTTTTATACACTCCGTCCATTCTTCGCTTACCCGCCGTCCATTGATTTTCCCTGCAAAGTTAAGGCTGGCGTGAACCGGCAAGGCGCGGCTTCATTTGCGATTAACAACCATCAACTCGCAAGCTCGCCAATACTTCTTAACACAAATGGAACCATCCGTGACTGCCGCTTCCTCCTTGGCTTGTTCCCGCCTTTTCACCTTTTATTCCGCAGTAAAATCGAATCCCGTCGGGCAAGGTAAAAGCCTCCGACAACAGGGATAAAAAAGTAATACATTAACATTCAAAACGTATGAAACACATGATTTGGACAAGCGATGACTTGTTGAACGAAGCAGCCAAGGAAGATTATCAAAATTCCCAACGGGAAATGCTGGACGATGACACCTACGAGGTCAGCGATGAAGAATGGGCGGAAGAAGTTTATAACTGGCTGGACGATGAACGGTGCAACCTGAACAAACAGGTGGACGGCGTTATTATCGTGTTCGGAGACCTTGGATTGTGGAATGGCCGGAAGCAAGGCTACCAGATTTTGGGAAACAATATTGCCGACATCCTTAAATCCTCGTGCGAATATGCGGAATGGTACGGCGACGGCTATAACATTCGGAGTCGGATGACCCACCACGACGGCACGAACTACATCCTGTACAGGGTTGCCAAAGACCGTGAAGAAGCGGAACGTATCGCTGAGAAAATCTACAACCGTGAAATCGACGAGCAGGGTTTCCGCAAGAGAACACGTTCCCTCTATCCGTATGTAGCCGGTGTGTACGGCTGGGAAACAAGGTTATCGTGCCGACAGGTTTGTCTGTCATTATGGGAAAATGCGGATTGAAAC
>BLLV01000227.1 GCA_011959205.1 Bacteroidaceae bacterium | reverse complement strand
GGCTATCTTGCTTTTTTATCAAGGATATAGATAATGCGACATACACCGTTGGGATAGCTTTTCAAAGAGGAAAGCGTCCAGTGTTGCTCTGGCAGAGCCGACTTAAAAAAATGTCGTCCGCTTCCGGATATGAAAGGAACGGTGTATAGTATGATTTCATCCACAGCGTGCATCCGCAGCAGTCCGTTTATATAGTCTGCCGTGTCCGGTGTGGCTTCCGCGAGGTAACGGATGTTTGTGCAGTCTTTTCTCCATTCGTGCAGCATTGAAATGGAATAGTCCGGTGTCACACGGTAAAAGGCTTTCTTCCTGATTTCATCAAGACCGCAACGGTCAAGGCACAAATCCTGATGTGCTTTATCATATAACTCTGAAGAAAGACATCCGTCCATCGTCAGTACGGCGAGAATCTGAACTTTACCCATAATCGTTTCCTTTCGTTAGGCAAGGGTAAAAAAGTAGCGTGCAATTCACACTACCTTCAAGCGATGGCTCTGGTAAAGCCTTTACGGAGAGTACGTGAATGCACGCTATGCGTAAGCATAGCATAAGCATCACGCAATCGTCTCCGTAGTTCCAATTTACCAGATTTTCGCTTGAAACGCCTTGCGGTCTTATCCTATATGTTGGCGGCGAAAAGCTCCTGCCAATCGCCGTTTTTCTCAAATGTTATGCAAAGATAGCCAAATTCAGTGAATTACGGGCTATGATTGCTTGAATTTATATTTAAGTCCATACTCTTCAAGTTTGCTGTATAGTGTTGTCCTGCCTATGCCGAGCAGTTCTGCGGCGACACTCCGGTTGCCGTTTGCCTGTTTCAACGCACGCAATATCCGCTCCTTATCCTCCGCGTCATTGCGCAAGGCGAAGCTGACAGTAGAGGTCGGTTTCGTCACGGCAAGTTCCAGATGCTCTTTCATGACAACACCTTCCTGCGCCTGCAATACAGCACCCATAACTTTCTGCCGAAGTTCCCGCACGTTGCCCGGCCATGCGTGTGTCAGCAACGCTTTACGTTTTTTAATGATACGGCGACCACCGAGATCTACACCTAAGCCTTCGTCGGCA
>BLLV01000226.1 GCA_011959205.1 Bacteroidaceae bacterium | reverse complement strand
GGGAACATATCTTACTTTGCCCACGAAGATATCTTACTTTTTTCAGTGGGGTATGATCATCCGTCATGCTCTATAGGGAATATCCTGAAAAATATCATAAATGTATGAAGTTCCAGTATATGGTGGATCAGTGATTCGGTATCTGTTCCTTTCTCATTGTCTGCTTGTATGGCGTTGTATGTTCTTTTTTAGACCGGTGGAAATGTGTATATGTACCTCCTCAATGGGACAGGCAAAGTGCGTTTACAGTTACTTGTCTATCTGTCTTTTGCCTTGATTTCCGTTCCGCTGATGAACTATTTTTGCAGGCAGTATGGGGTGGAAGGGGTTTTAATAGTTCCTGCTGCTGCTTTTTTCTTACAGGCTTGTGTCGGAAGAATGCAAATCATGAAAATGATCAATGGAACGGGTAAAGGAGTCTGGTTGAAATAGCGTGCAAGATATGAATCCTTGCCGCCTGGCAATGGCATGGACTCTTTTGGGCGCTTTGGGACAAATTGAGAATGATACTCCCGAAACAGGTACCGGGTCTTTTCAATTAGTTCCGATTTCATGGATGGAAATGGATATTGACGGGTATGTTTGCTGTGCATAATGGTTACGTTTTTTAATCGGTTAAACAACTGTTTTTTCTGCAAGGATGCGGCGGGTAAGCCTGACGGTTTCTTGGAACATGCCTATCTTGTTTGCCGAACATGCCGGCTCTGTTCGCTGTACATGCTATGCTTGTTCCCCGGAAAGTGCCGCCTTGTCCGTTGCATCTTCTTGACGCTGCAAAGATATAACCCGACAAAATCGCAGTGTCCGTTTATGTCCGTTTGTGTCCGTTTAGCAGAAAAAAGCTGTGGTGTGACAACTATCAGCCTTTTTCCGGTACGGTTTTGTGGAGGATATGGAGGCTTATTTTATAACTTATATAAATATAATACTTATATATTCTTTCCTTTAAAGGTAAGTACTGTTTTTCTTGTATATATAAAAGTAATGAATATATCTTCCATATCTTCCACAAAGAGGGATGTACAGATATGGAAATAGATTAAATTTAGTTTACATATAAGGATGGCGTGACCAACACTGCCGGTATAACGACAGATGCTTTTAAAAGATAAACTCTAATGCAAGATCAAGTATTAATAAGTGTCGTTACAGTGTCCTATAACGCTGTTTCGACTATTGAACAGACTATTCTTTCCGTCATAAACCAAACTTATCCCCATATTGAATACATCATCATTGATGGGGGAAATACGGACGGAACAGTGGATGTTATTAAGAAATATGCGGATAAAATTGCTTATTGGGTGAGTGAGCCGGATAAGGGGATTTATGATGCGATGAATAAAGGAATAAAGATTGCCACAGGAGAATGGACTCTTATGATGAATTCCGGCGATTATTTTGCTGGAAATGATGTGTTGCAAAAAGTCTTTTTAAATAATATACCTCAAGATAAAACATTTTTATATGGAGATATTTATGTTTTTCAACCCAATGGAAAACAAATTTTGCTCTCTCTTTCATGGGAAAAAGGAGTACTAATTCATCAAGCTGTAATTTATCGTCGTTCTCTTCATCATGAATATGGATATAAATCAATCTTGTATACAAACAAATAATTAAACAAAATGGATTGCCATTGAATTATGCGAATATTCATTATTGTTATTTTCTTCCTATATCTGTGGATTGAGTTTCTCAATTTGAGAATTTCTGTTAGTAGAAAAAAAGTATTATTCTATGTGAATATAATACTCCGTAAGCCTCCGGTAAAGTCCGTATTGTAAAATAGAAAAAATTAGTCCCTACTCGGCACGATTCGTTCAGATTCGCCTCCGAGTCGGGACTAATAGCCTCAAATTATATCAATTCGGCACAGATTTGTTATGATTTCGCCCAGTTCCGTGGAAGAAGTTCTGTCATATCCTTTTTATCCCTTTCATAATATGGTATTTTCCTCATTACGTCCTCCATCCATACTCCAGGGTCAACTCCGGCAGACTTGCAGGTCCCGATAAGGGAATATACAATGGCTGCTTTGTATGCCGATACATCGTTACCACAGAACAGATAATTTTTCCTTCCCAAAGCCAACGGCCTTATCGCATTCTCAATGAGATTGTTGTCGATATTCACTCTTCCGTCATTTACATGTCTAGAGAGTCTGGGAAGAAGTGAGAAGGTGTATTCTATAGCCTTTCCGGTACGGCTCTTGGGCATCACCTTAAGGTATGCGTCCTGCATCCACCTTTCAAATTCCCGTATCACAGGATAAGACTCCCGGATACGTTTTTCCTTGCGTTCTTCTATGGAAAGACCGGCTTCGTCAGCTTCGGATTCGACTTTGTACAGCTTGCCGATATGGCATAATGCCTGTGTAGCCGGTGCCCTGTTCTCGTCCAACGCTTCCGTAAACTTTCTCCTTGCATGGGCCCAACAGCCGAACAACGTGATGCCTTTCATACGTTCGAACTGTTCGTAGGCGTCATAGCCGTCACACTGTGCAAGCCCGATATAATTGCCGAGGAGTTCACGGGCAACCTTGCCACTACGGCTGCCACGGTCATAATGGAACACGATGTCTCCGGTGATGCCGTCACACAGGCACCACTCATAACCTTTTCTCGTCTTGTGTTTCTCGTTGTCTATGACAGGTATCACACTCTCATCTATCTGTATATATTCACTCGAGAGTATCTGCTTCTTAAGGAGATTATGGAGAAGCTTCAGCTTTTCCACTGCCGCCTCATACCATCCACCCCTGGTCGAGTCACTGATGGTTATGCCAGATTCGCGGTACTGTTGTATAAGGCGGTAGAAAGGCTGATGATACATGAACTTGCCGATGATAATGTCAGTCAGTACGGACGCTCCTGCCATACATTTGCCGACAGGCACCAGAGGAAGCGGACTGATAAGAATATGCCGTTCTTCCGGATGTTTTTCCTTGAGTTCTGATTTTCTTATTACCTTGTGGCGGATGGTCTTTACTATATAGACTTTTTCCGGGATACGTTCCAGACGCAAGGTCTCTTCGGTTCCGATTTCAACGAAATCGTCTTTCAGTCCACCGTCTTCTCCGGTAGTACCTTCAGGGTAAAGATTGATTTTCTCTACAGGCAGCAAGGATGTATCAAGAGGCTTGCGGACAGGTTTCTCCCTGGCCCTTATTGCTCTTGTCATCCCTTCTTCTGCCTTGCGTACTTCCTCTTCAAGTTCAGCCTTCTCATCGGGAGACATTTCCTGTCCTGTAAACAGCGACAACTGGTTGGGGGCAAGAGGAAGGTTCTTCTCACTCATACGGCCGAACATTTTCTTTCTAAGCCAATAAAGGGATTGCTCCAGGGATGCCACTTTCCCTGAAAGTGCATCGTTTTCCTTGCGAAGTCTTCTCAAGCTTTCAAGTCTGTTTCTACGTGAATCTCCGGATTCTATAATACCCTCCACAATCATTACAAGGTCACGCCATTCTATTCCTTCGCAGATGTCATCCTTACTAAAGGAGCCGGACTTTCCAAATGTACCGGTCTCCAAAAGTTTAGAATAGAGTACCATCCCACCGGCTTCCCAGTGGAGAAGCTTGATACGGTTGCGAGCCCTGTTCATAAAAATGTAAACATTCCCGTTACACGGATCATGTCCCATAACATCGGTCACAATGCCACTGAGTGTATGGAAACTCTTTCGCATTACCGGTCGCGCTCCTGCTGCCATTCCTTAATATAAATGGTCGGTTTGTGCGTGGGCCGTGTCGTATTCCGCTTTCTTGGCATCGCACTCTGCGGACAGTCTCGCGTATTCTTCGGAATCCAACGGCATAAAGTCAAGCCGGTTGCTTATTGCGGAATAGGCTTGCCACAATTTTGTGGCGGTTGCCTTGGCTTCCTCGTATCTGTGCTCAAACGGTTTGAGGTGTTCCTCGAAAATTGCTTTGAAGTCCACTACCTGCAATACCGATTTATCAAGCGACAGGTATTTGTCCGATTCCGAAATAAGGGAAGATGAAAGTTGCAATAGTTCTCCGGGATTTTCCATTGCCAATCCGGTTACCTCGCCTACAAGACTGTTCGTATCACTGAAATCACGGTAGAACAGGGATAATGGCAGGGCTTTTTCAAAAGAAAAATCTTCTTGCCTGCAATCGGTGAGAAGTGTGTTTATCTCACTTAATCGTTGGGTGATTTGCCGTATCATCATAGCCGTCAGGAATTAAAAAGGTCATCCATCGTCACCTCGCTGTGGACAATACTCTTATTCTTGGCATTGGCCACGCCATAGGTGGTTATAAAGGTATGAACCAAAGTCTTATTGATTTTTGCCAGCTCCTTGAACAAACCGGAGCGTTCGCGCAGACGGCGTTCGTATTCAGGTTTGATACGGTAAGTGTCAGTGCTGAATTTCATTTCACACAGATGTATAATCCTGTCTGCACGTTCGATTATCATGTCTATCTGTCCGCCGGGCGTTCCTGCTTCCTTGTCAGGCTTGACCTGCCATGTGGACAAGGATGTCGCCATGCCTTTTATGCCCAATGCCGATTTTATCTGTTTATGATGTTTCATACAGATCAGTTCAAAGCTGTTCCCCATCCAATCAAAGACGATTCCTGAATTGATGTGGTTGCTCCACCATTCATCGTCGTGGGAAAGGTTGTTTGCAAGAAACTTGAAATAAAACAGCGAAAAGAAATCCGTCAGCCTGTAAACGGCATCGCGGCGTTTGTTGCCGTATTGGAGCCATTTCTCAATCATGTCGGAACTTTCAAGGTTCCTGATCGCCTTGGAAATATTGCTGCTTTTGGAGGGCAAAGACAGGAATATGTCCTTGTTTGTCATTCCCGATTCATGCTCGCTGAGTAACCGTACAATTGAAGTATACAGTTCTGCGTTATCAAAGAGGGCATTATAAAGTTCGTCAAACTCCAGTTTCAGAAGTGCGCCTTCATTGAAAAACAGCCTGTCGATATTTTGGGCCAGACTCTGTTCCGGGTCAAGAAGGCTGTAGTAAAATGGAACGCCGCCGAGTACCATATAGGTTTGAGTCAGTTGGTATCTGTCCCATTCAATGCCCCGTGTTGCAAGATAGCGCTCCGTCTCATTCAAGGTGAACGGAGATAAATGCAGTTTACAGGTAATTCTGGCATGAAGACCACCCTTGTTGGCGACAAGTTTGTCTTTCATCCATGAGGTTGCCGATCCCGTGGCGACAAGCATGATATTTCGTTGAGACATGGCCCAACCATTCCAGAAATTTTCAAGGGCGGACACAAATATGGACCTACCAGAGTCCATCCAAGGCATTTCATCTATAAAGACCACTCTTTTGCGATTTGTCGGCAGGGTTGAGAGGTATTCCTCAAGGGCATAGAATGCCTCGTTCCAATTTCCCAAGTGGGAATATTTCTTTGGCGAATAACTGTTCAGGGTATTCAGAAAATTGTTCAGTTGTCTTCGGGTGGTCATGCCGTGCGCACCGACATATTTGAAGTCAAACTGCTGATCGAAGAACTCTTCAATCAGGAATGTTTTCCCGATACGCCGTTTTCCATAGACTATGACCAGTTCAGACCTATCGGAATGGAAGCATCTTTTCAACTCCTCGTATTCCTTGTCGCGACCTATAAGTTTATCCATATATCCTTGGCTTTTTGTGCAAATTTACTAATTGGTTATGGTTTCCAAAAACAAAACACCTTAAAATTGAATTTATGTCACAAAATAACGAGGATAAGTTCGGTTCTATGGCTTACTTCTGATATTAACCACTTAAATTTGGCATAAATCTGAATTTATATCATTATGTTGTATTGATAAATTCAGATTTATAGCAATCCACTTATTGCTTTCTCTATGAAATATCACTAGTGGGCACTTTAAATTAAACATTGTTCTTTGAAATCTTTGATAATCGCATAGTTATGTATCTTTTTGGAGCGTGACGATTTGAATTGAAAAGTTGTTTTAGCTTTGCCCAAAAGCTCAAAACAATGAATCAAAGCAAATATATCTTCGCTCAACTTACAGATTTTCTTCCCCGTCGTGTCTTTGATCGTTTGGTAGAGAAGTATTCCGGGAATAAGAAAATCAGAACATTCACCTGTTATGCCTATGTATAATACGGAAAAATATGTGGAAGAAGCGATCTGTTCGGTGTTGTCTCAAACTTATCAAGACTGGGAGTTGCTGGTAGTGGATGACTATTCTACAGATAACTTGGTTTCCATTGTAAATATTTTGTGGCTTTCTATTTTAAAGAAAGGGTATGTGGCACGTAATACGAATACGGTGACTGCCAGGTATCGGCTGAGAACGCAGTTGGTATCCTCCAATAAATGGAAGTATTGGAACAAATATCGGTTTGTCCTACGATAGGAATGCTTGACAGAAAAAACAGCAACGCTCGTTTTGAGTATCGTAGTTTCCCGATACACCCTAAATATCGAATTGTTTATAGAATAACCAAATCAACAATCAGAATTGTCACGATTCATTGTAATTTGATGAACTCTTAAAAAAACGTCTATACACTGTTTTTTTGTGCTATAACATATACACCTCATTACCAGCCACGGCAATGAGGCTGTCTTTCTATATTTTTATTTGTAAAAATCAACAACATGAAACAACAGACTGATGTGTTCATTCCTGATGGGATGAATGCTTTTCAGCGTCATGTCAAGCGGGTGGGAGACTGCTTGATAGCATTCATTGCGCTTATCGTTTTTTCTCCTTTGTTCCTATATTGTTATCTTGCCGTGAAGCGGGAGGATGGAGGTCCCGCTATATTCAGGCAGGAGCGGGTAGGCCGTTTCGGGAAGCCGTTCTATATTTATAAGTTCCGGAGTATGCGGTTGGATGCGGAGAAGTTGGGACCGGCCCTTTATAAAGGTGGAGAAGATCCGTGGTTGACAAAAATAGGTAAATTTCTTCGTGAGCATCATCTGGATGAACTCCCCCAATTGTGGAATGTGTTTATAGGTGACATGGCCTTTATTGGCTCGCGTCCCGAGCGTCAGTTCTACATTGATCAAATAATGGAGCGGGATCCGCGTTACCGGTTCCTCTACCAAATCCGTCCGGGAGTCACCTCATACGCTACGCTGTATAATGGCTACACGGATACGATAGAAAAGATGCTCCGTCGTCTCCGCTATGATTTGTTTTATCTGGAACACCGTTCCTGGCTTTTCGACTTTAAGATTCTGGTAAAGACTTTCCTCTATAATAAAAGAATGGATTATTCGTTGAATAGTCCTGCCGTAGGACTTAACTTTCGTCCTGCATTTCATAAGGAATTGAACTTCATGGTCGAATATGATGCAAAGACTATAAATATAGGTGCTGCTTATTCCATTTGGAATGATCATTTTAATTTCCTGTTTGAACTCCAACAATGCAGATACATCTCAGCCGGATTGGTTTATAAGGTAAACCTTTGGGGCGGGAATCAATGGAAAGCTGGCATAAAATAGTGCAGCCCTCTGCATAAAAACTCCTCTACGGTAAAATTCGTATCTTTTCTTCGCAAAAAATCTCTTAATTGTTGCTTACCTCTGATTTTTCCCTTAAATTTGTTAGTGACTTACTAATTTTAATAAAGGGAGGAACGAGTATGGGACAACAGACTTTTGAATTCTTGCTATTGGCGATGTCCGCGCTTGCGGTGATTGTATTTGTAGCTCTTTATTATGTACGTGCCGGTTATGGTATGTTCCACACCCCGAAATGGGGATTTTCAGTGAACAATAAATTAGGTTGGGTGCTGATGGAGGCACCTGTGTTTTTTGTAATGCTTTATCTGTGGTGGAACAGCAACGTGCGTATGGATGCTGCTCCTTTCCTCTTTTTCCTCCTTTTTGAATTACACTATTTCCAGCGTTCTTTCATCTTCCCTTTCCTGATGAAAGGAAAGAGCCGGATGCCTCTTGCCATTATGCTGATGGGAGTGGTCTTTAATGTCCTGAACGGGCTGATACAGGGAGAATGGTTGTTCTATCTGGCTCCGGAAGGCCTCTATACGGATGCTTGGCTCAGTACTCCTTCGTTTGGGCTGGGAACAATTTTATTCTTTATCGGGATGGGCATTAATCTGCATTCCGACAGTGTGATCCGTCGTTTGCGTAAACCGGGTGACACCCGCCATTATTTGCCGCAGAAGGGAATGTACCGGTATGTCACTTCGGGCAACTATTTTGGCGAGCTGGTGGAATGGACGGGATTTGCCGTACTCACCTGTTCGCCGGCTGCGTGGGTGTTTGTGCTGTGGACGTTTGCTAATCTGGCACCACGTGCCAATTCCATCCGTAACCGTTATCGGGAAGAGTTTGGTAAAGACGTGGTAGGGAAAAAGAAAAGAATGATTCCTTTTATTTATTGAAATTAGATAGTATATCGTTTCTGTTTTAGGAAATGATGAAAGCAAAATCTAAAATATGAATGATGAACTCTAAATTATTTACTCCAGCTTCTATCGGGCCGCTGACTTTGCGTAACCGTACGATTCGTTCGGCTGCTTTTGAGAGTATGTGTCCGGGCAATGCGCCCTCCCGGCAATTGAAGGATTATCACTGCTCGGTGGCGGCAGGTGGAGTGGGAATGACTACTATTGCTTATGCCGCCGTTACACAGAGCGGCCTTTCTTTCGACAGGCAATTATGGATGCGCCCTGAAATAGTGCCGGGCTTGAGGGATATAACCGATGCGATTCATAAAGAAGGGGCTGCTGCAAGCATTCAGCTGGGACATTGCGGAAATATGTCGCACAAAAGTATTTGTGGGGTAACACCCGTAGGGGCTTCTTCCGGTTTTAACCTTTATTCGCCTACTTTCGTGCGTGGTTTGCGCAAGGAGGAACTGCCGCAGATGGCAAAGGCATACGGTCAGTCGGTCAATCTGGCGCGTGAGGCTGGATTTGATGCGGTGGAGGTGCATGCCGGTCATGGCTATCTTATCAGCCAGTTTCTTTCACCTTACACCAATCATCGTAAGGATGAGTTCGGCGGCTCGTTGGAGAACCGTATGCGTTTTATGGATATGGTGATGGAGGAAGTGATGCGTGCTGCAGGTAATGATATGGCTGTCCTGGTAAAAACCAACATGCGTGACGGTTTTAAAGGAGGCATGGAAATAGATGAAGCTGTGCAGGTAGCGAAGCGCTTGGTGCAGGATGGGGCCCATGCGCTGGTGCTGAGCGGAGGCTTTGTAAGCAAAGCGCCTATGTATGTCATGCGGGGGGCGATGCCTATAAAGAGTATGACACATTATATGAATTGCTGGTGGCTGAAATATGGGGTGCGTATGGTAGGTAAGTGGATGATTCCGGCCGTGCCCTTCAAAGAAGCCTATTTTTTGGAAGATGCGTTGAGGTTCAGAACAGAAATAAAGGAAATTCCGTTAGTATATGTGGGGGGGCTGGTATCTTGTGAGAAGATAGATGAGGTATTGGATGATGGTTTTGAGTTTGTACAGATGGGAAGGGCGTTGCTGAATGAACCGGGTTTTGTCAATCGGTTGCGGAATGAGGAGAAGGCTCGTTGCAACTGTGGGCATAGCAATTACTGCATTGCCAGAATGTACACGATTGACATGGCATGCCACAAACATTTGGAAGAGAAATTACCCCCTTGTTTGGAACGTGAAATAGAAAAATTAGAGAAACAATGAGTAAATTAGCCATAATAACCGGTGCCGATGGAGGAATGGGAACTGAAATAACCCGTGCGGTAGCACAGGCGGGTTATCATGTAATCATGTTGTGTTACACTCTTTTCAAAGGGGAGGAGCGTAAGAACCGGTTGATTCTGGAAACAGGCAATAAAGAGATAGAAGTCAGGCAGATTGACCTTTCTTCCATGGCCTCTGTGACTAATGTCGCGGATGATTTGTTGGGACGCGGGAAGCATATAGATTTGCTGATGAATAATGCGGGAACAATGAGTTCTGGCGGTTTGGTTACAACGGAGGATGGCCTGGAATATACGGTAGCTGTGAACTATGTGGCTCCTTTTTTGCTGACTCTGAAATTATTGCCTCTGATGGGGAAGGGAACCCGGATTGTGAACATGGTTTCTTGTACGTATGCTATAGGGAAGATTACTCCTGAATTTTTTACCCGTGGGAAGAGGGGAAGTTTCTGGCGTATCCCTGTTTACAGCAATACCAAATTGGCTCTGTGGCTTTTTACCCGTGAACTTTCCGAGAGGCTGAAAGCAGAGGGAATCACCGTTAATGCCGCCGACCCCGGTATTGTATCGACCAATATCATCCGTATGGATATGTGGTTTGACCCATTGACCGACATGCTGTTTCGTCCTTGTATCCGTACTCCCAAGCAAGGGGCCGCTACAGCTGTCAGTTTGCTTTTGGATGAGCGGTGGAAAGGGGTTACAGGGCAAATGTTCGCTTCTTGCAAACCTGGAAAAGTAAAGGATAAGTTCATGAATCATCCACAGGCAAAACAGCTTTGGGCGGATACGAAGGCGTGTCTGGAGAAGTTGAAGCTGGAGGAACCGATTGCCTGAGGATTTATCAGATAGCACTGTGAGTGAGGTCATTCTTTTCTGTCGGCTTGTTCTGCCAGCATCTGCTCACGGCTTTTACTTTGAGTCACAATATACACTCCCGTGAATACCAGTGCCACAGCTATTCCTTTGGCAATGCCGAAGGTTCCCATTCCTAACAAGATAGAGACACTGGTTCCTACAATGGGCTGCACATAGTTGTACATGCTGATGACCGTGGGGCGCAATGTTTTCTGTCCGATCATCATCAGGATATAGGCAAAGAACGTTCCGCCTAAAATGACATAAGCTACACAGGCCCATGTGGAAGCGGAGATTTCCTGAAAATGTATGGCCGAGACCTCATGATAGGAAAACGGAATAAAGCAGATGGCCGCATAGGTGAACATCCATTTCATCAAGGTGAATATGTTGTATCTGCTGATCAGTCCTTTGAAAATAGCCAGATAGAACGAAAAACTGATTTGTGCGGTCAGGCAAAGCAAATCGCCCGGAATGCTTCCGCTTTTTCCATCTGTTGACCCCTGACTGCTCAGTATCAATGTCAAAGCCCCGATAGATCCCAGAAAAATACCAATCACTTTTTTCCCGGTAACCGGTTCTTTCAGATAAATGGCGGCGACAATCATGGTGGCGATAGGAGCCGTGGTTGTTACGATGGAAGCGTCGATGGGAGAGGTCAGTGACAATCCGAATGTGAAGCATCCCTGATTCAGGACGATACCCAATAATCCTGCAAAGAACAACATCATCAAGTCGTGCGGCTTTACTTGTTCTTTAGGAGCGAAAATAGACGCTATCCAGAAACAGATAGCACCTCCTGTCATTCGGAATGTAGCGAGAGAGAGACCTGAAATTCCGTTTTCTAACGCCGTTTTACCAATTGGAGACATCAATCCCCACATTATGGCAGCGCCTAGCAGTGCCAAATGTCCTTTGTATCTTTGAATAGCCATTCTTTTTACCTTAAAATAACAGTGCAAATGTAGGAGGTTTTTTTTATATTTTCTATCTTTGCTTAAGAGTAAATCTATCAAAGATGAAAAAGCAAGCTGATTATATAAAACGTATCGAGATAAAACGGCTTTGGGGCCGCAAGGATATCTCATGGGAACTGCGTCCGGATGTCAATATCCTGAGCGGAGTGAATGGTATTGGTAAGAGCACGATTCTGAACAGATCAGTGAACAGTCTGACAGCTTTGGAAGGTGGAGCGTTGAGTAACGGTTATGCTCCCGGAGTACATTTTGTCTTTTCTCCGGAAGATGCCACCCAGATACACTTTGATGTAATCCGCAGTTTTGACCGCCCGTTGATTCACTCGGAGCTTCTGGAGAAGATGGCGGATAAAAATGTAAAGACGGAGTTGGACTGGCAGCTTTATCAATTGCAGCGGCGTTATCTGGATTATCAGGTAAATATTGGCAACCGCATTATCGAGTGTCTTACCTCTGGCGGTCCTGACGGCCAGCTTCGTGCTGCCGAGATGTCTTACCCCAAGACCAAATTTCAGGATCTGATGGATGACTTGTTTGGTGAGACCGGTAAGAAAATCATCCGTAAAAGCAATGAAATCTTGTTTGAACAGGATGGGGATATGCTTTATCCTTATCAATTGTCTTCCGGCGAGAAGCAGATTCTGGTTATCTTGCTGACGGTTCTGGTACAGGACAACCGTCGGGGAGTCCTGTTTATGGATGAGCCGGAAGTATCTCTGCATGTGGAATGGCAGCAACGCCTTATTTCCCTGATACGGCAATTGAATCCGAATGTGCAGATTGTGTTGACAACTCATTCGCCGGCGGTGATTATGGACGGATGGCTGGATGCGGTGACCGAAGTGAGCGATATTACAAAATAAACAATTTCTAACGACAACACTATGGGAAAAAGATTGTCCGAAAATCTCTCCTCCTTATATATTGGTGCGGCCAACAAATTGAAGCCCAGACGCTCGCGGCGCAAGATTATTGCGTATGTCGAGAGTTATGACGATATTTCGTTTTGGCGCACCCTGCTGAGCGAGTATGAGGATGAGACCCGCTATTTCGAGGTGATGCTTCCTTCGAAAACCACTCTGGCAAAAGGCAAGAAATCTGTATTGATGAATGAGTTGGGACCTCAGTTGGGGCAAAATATGATTGCTTGTGTGGATAGTGATTATGACTATCTGTTGCAGGGAGCTACCCATACGTCACGTTACATTATAAATAACAAATATGTTTTTCATACGTATGCGTATGCCATAGAAAACTATCAGTGTTATGCCGAAGCATTGCATGAGGTTTGTGTCATGGCAACGTTGAATGACCATCCGTTGATAGATTTTGTCGCTTTCATGCGCATGTATTCCCAGATAGCTTATCCGCTGTTTGTATGGTCGGTCTGGTTTTATAGAAAGCATAATCTTTCCGAATTCTCTTTGCTGGACTTCTGCTCCTATGTGAAATTGGACCACGTCAGTGTTTACCATCCCGAACGAAGCTTGGAAAGTATGAATCGCAGGGTGAGGCGTAAACTATTGGAATTGGAACATCGTCATCCGAAAGCTTTGGAAGAGATAGAAGCGATGAAGGGGGAATTTGCCAAATTGGGTGTGAATGAGGATAATACTTACATGTTTATTCAAGGACATCACATGATGGATAATGTGGTCATGAGATTATTAGTGCCGGTCTGCAACGTGCTACGCCGTGAACGTGAAACGGAGATTAAAGAACTGGCGGAACACAATATGCAGTTTCATAATGAACTGACCAGTTACCAGCGCCGGCAGTTGGGAGTAGACATTGTACTCCGCAAACATACCAGCTATAAGTTATCACCTCTTTATAAAAAATTGGAAGCGGATATAGAACGCTTCTTGAAACATATCTGATCCGGTTATTTATTACGGGAGGCAATTGCTTGGGCTATGAAATGGTCTAACGAGAATTTACCCGGCCCTGCTATATACAATAATACGAATACTGCCAGATAAATGAAGGCCAATTCTTTGACGGCGAAAGGATCGGAACCATGGACTACAAAGAATGCGATACACATGGTGAAGATCATCGGAAGCATTGCCAGGCGATAAAGGAATCCGAAAATGAAAGCCATCGAGCAAATCATCTCGCCAAAAATAGCTAGTATCAATGATAGTTGGCTGCCTATTCCTAACGGATCAGGAAAACTGCCGGACATGACATCATAATTGGCCCATTTCTGTACACCATGCGACATCAGTAAAATGCCAAACAGGATTCGTAAAGCTACTATCAGGAGTGACATGGCAGTACCATCGGGCTTGGCTGGAAATAAGAATTTATAAATGACAGACATAATACGTTTTTCTTTTTTAGTTTATACTATATTTATATAAACGTAACAAAAGGGTGGAATGTTCATATTATTCACCGTTTGTTTTTGGGGGTATGGTTGACTCATTTCCATCACGGGTAGCTATATAGTGCGGTGACATGATTTCGATTCCTGCTTTATCGAATTTGTCTTGTATACTTTGAAGTAGTCCCGAATATATTTTAGGCATTTGATCAGCTTCTTGTATAAAAGCATTTATCTGATAGACAGGATACCAGTCGCTCAATGACGTTTCCAGTACAAAAGGTTCTGGATTATTTTGTATTCCCGGGGTAGCTAATGCTGCATCAATTAATAATTGATGCACTTTCCTCCAAGGTATATCATATCCGATGCTTACTTCGGTATGAATAATTAAACCGTAGGAGCGTGCGGATTCACTATAGTTTACGGTGTGTGAGGACATCATGAATGAATTGGGAATTGTTACTATTTCATTCTTTGGGGTGCGAATGCGGGTTACTAATACGGTCTTTTCCATAACATTGCCTATGGTGTCATTCAATTTGATACGGTCTCCCGGTTTAAAGGGGCGCATATAAGTGATAACTAGTCCTGCAATGATGTTGCCGATAACGGTGCTTGAACCTAACGAAATGATTAATCCCACAAATACGGATATTCCCTGAAATACTCCGGATTTAGATCCGGGCAGATAAGGATAAATCATCGCAATCATAAAGGCATATAGCAAGAACCGGACAATATGGAAAGTAGGCATGGCCCAATCTGAATAAAAACCATTGATTTTCAGTCGCCCTGAATCAATCTCTGTAGCTAGGTAACGCAATCCTTTGATAACATATTTTATGGCATAATAGATAACCAGAATCGTGAACAGGTTGGGTATATAGTTTACTATGCCTTTCAATATTCCTTTTACCGGATCCCAAATATAATAGAAAATAGTATATGCCAGATTCTTAGTTTGTGGGAAAATGGAAAATAGCAAAGGAACGGTGAATAGTAATTGTAGCAGTACTAATAAATAACGTATGATACTGGCTCCGAAAATTAGCAGATTCACCTGTTTTTGCGTATCTAGTATTTCGTAATTCTGAATGGAGATTGGTTTCAGCCGGGTGTCTTTCAGGAGTTGGATACGTACTTTGGATTTTCTGTACAGCCAGAGTGTCAGCCGGTATAATAGGAATTGTCCAACTAATACCAATAGGAAGTAAAGAATGCGTTTGCATAATTGCATGAAACTATGTTCTTCATGCATATCTTTCAATTTGTCTATAATGATGGTACGCACATGTGCCGCCAGTTGTTCGCGTGAGCAATTTTCCCATAGACCATCTTTGTCTGTAAAAGAAACGATAACTTTGTCACCGTACATCACGTCTGTTACTATGTCCGTATTCTCTATATATACGGAGTCCGGATGCAGTGTGAAACGCTTTCCCAGTTCAGTGATAACGGCAGCATCCATTTCCGCACGGGCTTGTGCAGTGTATCCGCCCCGGTTTGTATATAGATAGAACAAGGTGTCTCCTTCCACTACTACGGGAACTCCTTTGGTAACCCGTCTTAATGAATCGATTTTTGATTTTTGTTCAGCCTGCTTTAAAGAGTCAGCAGAGAAAGTAAGCAACCGGAGTTGTTCCATTTCCAAGCGCATGTTGGCTTCATTTAATCGTGCAGTTTCCAACTCCTTCTGCATTTCTTTAAGGCGGGTAGAATCTGTTATGGTGGCTATAGCTGTGTTGTGAGTTGTATCATTTTTTAGAATATTCTGTAATGTCTCTTTCAACTGTGCATGTGCTCCGGTAGTAAACAACAGGGTTATCAGAATAACCCATATTCTGTTCTTGTTCATACGTTTTCTTATCTTAAAGTGGATAAACATGAGAATCGTGATTAAAGGAGAAGCGGCAGCAAATCTTCCGCTTTTTCTATGATATGTGCCGGTTGTGAATTTTCCAATTCCGTACGTGGCCGGAATCCCCATGCCACACCTATGGCTGTTACTCCGGCATGGTGCGCCGTTTTCATATCTACATTGGAATCGCCTACATAAAGTATATCATCCTGCTTGACTCCTGCTTTTGCCCTGATTTCGTTTACGATGGATGGATCGGGTTTGGCCGGTATACCTTCACGCTGTCCCAGTACCTCTACGAAATTGATTTCCGGAAAATAATGGGATATCAGTTTTCGGGTAGCAGCCTGGTATTTGTTGGAGGCGACTGCTATCATGATTCCTTGCCGTTGCAGGGTTTCTAATAATTCGGGGATACCGGGATAGGGGCAGCTTAAATCGGTATTGTGTTTGTCGTAGTAGGGGATAAACTGTGAACGTATCTTCCATATATTCTCTTCCGTGCGTTCACCTTCAGGCAAAGCACGCTCAAATAATTTGTTGATTCCGTTTCCAACAAAAAAACGGTATGCTTCCGTTTCATGTGTAGGATAGCCATAATACTGCAAGGCTTGATTGGTGGCTGTAGCTAAGTCGGCAATCGTGTTCAGTAATGTGCCGTCCAGATCGAATATTATAAGTTTCTTCATATTTGTATTTCTTTTAGTGGCGCAAAGTTAGTATTTTTGTATGCAAACTAATAATAATGCTTATGAACTTTCTAGAATTAGTGAAGGCGCGCTACTCTGCACGCAAATATGCCAATCGCCCCATTGAGGCTGAAAAGTTGGATTATATCATGGAATGTGTACGTTTTGCACCATCGGCAGTCAATTTTCAACCATGGCGTTTCCGTATTGTTACAGATGAGGCTGTATTGAAAGCTTTGCATTCATGTTATAAACGTGAGTGGCTTGCTACGGCTCCTTGCATCATTGTGGCTTGTGTGGATCATAATGAGTCTTGGCATCGTCGTGTTGATAACAAGGATCATGCTGATATTGACATTGCTATTGCAGTAGAACATCTTTGTCTGGCTGCTACCGAACAAGGGCTGGGAACTTGTTGGGTTTGTAATTTTGATGCTTCGCAATGCAGTGAGATTTTGGAGTTGCCCGGAAATTTGGAACCTGCTGTTTTGATTCCGATTGGTTATGCGGAGGATGAAGTTACAGAAAAGAAGCGTAAATCATTAAATGAAATTCTTTTTTCTTAGTCTCTTCTTCTTTTCTGATAATTTTGCATATTTTGTATTCCATTTATGATAAAAATAAAGCCGAAATGGCTAAATTTGAGCACTTTTTAGGTTTTGAATAACCTATGAGTGTAGTAAGTACTATTAATAACACTAAAATTTATGGAGAACATAGGAGTTGGGTTGATGTTGATGGTGGTCGGTATGGCTACTGTCTTTGTCATTCTCCTCATCGTTATCTATCTAAGCAAGTACCTTATTACTGTTGTCAACAAGGTGGCTCCCGAAGAAGCTCCCAAGAAAGCGCCTGCCGTAGCATCTACGGCAGATGCCGGTGCTATGGATGCTATTAAGGCGGCAGTCGAGATTTTGACGGCAGGTAAGGGTCAGGTGATAAAGATTGAGAAGCTATAATCCAAAAAAGAAAAACACATTTATCAAAAATGGAAAGAGAAGTAAAATTTAGTCTGGTATTCCGCGATATGTGGCAGAGCGCAGGTAAGTACGTGCCCCGTGTGGACCAGTTGGTTAAGGTTGCCCCGGCTATTATTGAAATGGGTTGTTTTGCCCGGGTAGAAACAAATGGTGGTGGTTTTGAACAGGTAAATTTATTGTTTGGTGAAAATCCGAATAGAGCCGTGCGCGAGTGGACGAAACCTTTTCGCGAAGCAGGCATCCAGACTCACATGCTGGACCGTGCGTTGAACGGTCTCCGCATGAGTCCCGTTCCGGCAGATGTCCGTAAGTTGTTCTATAAGGTAAAACATGCGCAAGGAACCGATATTACCCGTACGTTCTGCGGATTGAACGATGTTCGCAACATTATCCCTTCTATCGGCTATGCTCACGAAGCCGGAATGATATCACAATGTTCGCTCTGTATCACTTTCTCTCCGGTACATACTGTAGAATATTATGTAAATATGGCCAAACAGCTCATCGAGGCCGGAGCCGATGAAATCTGTATCAAGGATATGGCAGGAATCGGACGTCCCGTCTCATTGGGCAAGATTGTAGCCGGAATCAAGAAAATAAAGAATATCCCTGTGCAGTATCACTCTCATGCAGGTCCCGGATTCAATATGGCTTCTATCTTGGAAGTATGCCAGGCCGGTTGCGACTACATTGATGTAGGTATGGAACCCTTGTCATGGGGTACCGGTCATGCCGACCTGATCAGTGTGCAGGCCATGTTGAAGGACGCAGGTTTCAAAGTACCCGAAATCAATATGGAAGCCTATATGAAAGTTCGTTCTCTGGTTCAGGAATTCATGGATGATTTTCTGGGATTGTATATCAGCCCGAAAAACCGTTTGATGAACTCCTTGCTGATTGCTCCGGGATTGCCGGGCGGTATGATGGGTAGTTTGATGGCCGATCTTGAAACGAATCTGGAATCCATCAACAAGTATAAGGCGAAACGCAATCTGCCGTTCATGACCCAGGATGAACTGTTGATCAAACTGTTCAATGAAGTGGCATACGTGTGGCCGCGTGTAGGTTATCCTCCTTTGGTGACTCCGTTCAGTCAGTATGTGAAGAACCTTGCCATGATGAATGTGATGGCAATGGAAAAAGGCAAGGAACGCTGGGGAATGATTGCCGATGATATCTGGGATATGATTTTGGGCAAGGCAGGACGTCTGCCGGGCAAACTCGCTCCTGAAATCATAGAAAAGGCAGAACGCGAGGGACGCAAGTTCTTTGACGGCAATCCGCAGGACAACTATCCCGACCAGTTGGAAAAATATCGCAAGATGATGCTGGAAAAACAGTGGGATAAGGGACAGGACGATGAAGAACTGTTTGAATACGCCATGCATCCGGCTCAGTATGAAGCTTATAAGAGTGGAAAGGCGAAAGAGGATTTCCTGGCGGATGTAAAGAAGCGCCGCGAGGAAAAGGCGAACGCCACAACTTCTGTAGAGGCTGAAAACAAGACCAAAGTACTGACTGTGGATGTGAACGGACAACCTTATCGCGTTACGGTGGCGTATGGTGCCGTAGATCCGGCTACATTGACAGCCGCTGCCGGTGCTGCTCCTGCACAAGCCGCCGCTCCTGTTCCGGTAGGTGAAGGAAAGGATGTGCTTTCTCCGTTGGAAGGTAAATTCTTCCTGGTGAAGAATGCACAGGAAACCCCGAAGAAGACGGGCGACAAAGTAAATAAAGGTGATGTGATTTGTTACGTCGAAGCGATGAAGACCTATAATGCCATCCGTGCGGAATATGACGGTACGATTACTGCCATCTGTGCCAACCCGGGCGACACGGTTTCAGAGGATGACGTATTAATGAAAATTGTATAATGGAAGATATATTCGAAAGACTCTATGATATGACTGCTTTCAGCAACATCATTGCTGAGCCGCAGTTCTTGATAATGTATGCCATTGCGTTCATCTTGCTTTACCTAGGCATCAAGAAAAAGTACGAGCCGCTGTTGCTGATTCCGATAGCTTTCGGAGTGTTGCTGGCTAACTTTCCGGGGGGTGACATGGGCGTAGTCCAGGCCGATGAGAACGGCATGGTGATGGTGAATGGAGTGTTGAAGAACATCTGGGAAATGCCGTTGCACGAAATTGCACACGACCTGGGACTGATGAACTTCATCTACTATATGCTGATTAAGACCGGTTTCCTTCCGCCTATCATCTTTATGGGGGTAGGTGCTTTGACGGATTTCGGTCCGATGTTGCGTAATCTGCGCCTCTCTATTTTCGGTGCGGCTGCCCAGCTGGGCATTTTCACTGTATTGCTGGTAGCTATCCTGATGGGGTTCACTCCGAAAGAAGCGGCATCATTGGGCATTATCGGTGGGGCGGACGGTCCTACGGCTATCTTTACTACGATCAAGCTGGCTCCCCATTTGCTGGGTCCTATTGCCATTGCCGCTTATTCGTATATGGCTCTGGTGCCGGTTATCATCCCGTTGGTGGTCAAATTGTGGTGCTCTAAGAAGGAATTGAGTATCAATATGAAGGAGCAGGAAAAGAAATACCCTTCTTCCGTTGAGATCAAGAACCTTCGCGTGCTGAAGATTTTCTTCCCCATTGTGGTGACTACGGTCGTTGCCTTGTTTGTTCCCAGTTCGGTGCCTTTGATTGGTATGTTGATGTTCGGTAACCTGATCAAGGAAATAGGCAGTGATACCTCACGTCTGTTTGATGCCGCTTCAAACAGTATTATGAATGCCGCCACGATCTTCTTGGGATTGTCGGTTGGTGCTACGATGACAGCTGAGGCGTTCTTGAACTGGACTACGATTGGTATTGTAATCGGTGGTTTCCTGGCATTTGCCTTGTCTATCACCGGGGGTATTTTCTTTGTGAAGATTTTCAATCTGTTCACCAAGAAGAAAATCAACCCGCTGATTGGCGCTACAGGCTTGAGTGCCGTGCCTATGGCCAGCCGTGTGGCAAACGAGATTGCGTTGAAGTATGACCCGAAGAATCATGTGCTTCAATACTGTATGGCAAGTAATATTTCGGGCGTAATCGGTTCGGCGGTAGCGGCCGGTGTGCTGATTTCGTTCTTGGGATAAGACCTGTTATTAAATACCTTCACTCACAGTGCTGTTGTTGATGATGCTTGTGAGTGGAGGTCTTTTTTTTTATTTAATCGTAATTTTGCAAGGATGTTCCAATTCTTTTCTCCATTCGGAAAGATAATTGAACCACTCTTTCACATCTTTAAACCCGAAACTTTCTTTCTTTGAGGTGAATGTAACGTAATAGTGGAAATGTTGTTGCCCCGATGCTTGTAAGGTGTATAAGTAGTTTGACTTGTCTAGCACTTCTTTACTGATATATTGAGGGATGAAAGTTCCCATACCTGTTGTTTCCTTCACATAGCCTATAGTATCTGTGACAGGCCAGTCGGTTCCCCAGCTTCCGACTAGTCCTTTATGGTCGCTCATGTGCTCTCCTTCTTTCAGTATTTGTACACCTGCCGCAAAGACTTCCTGTTTAAGCGGACGGTCAAACAAGACGTCTACTTTCATATCTCGGTGACCTCCATAGATGGTATATCGATTGATCATGTTCAAATCACTTCCTTGATATTCCCAACCGATAACTTCTGCCTCAATGATGGCACGTACAGGTCCGGAGGCTAATACGCGTTCCGTGCGGTTTACCACCGGTTTGATATGGGTCGCTTCAGTACCATTCCAACCTTTTAATGCGCCCACCCCACCACTATTGTAAACACGTAATGCATCGTCTCCGTAGCCATTGGCACGTTGCTCTTTGGTAGGGTAAAAACAGGTTTCTTTTATTTCTAGCCTTTTATTTACTTTGCTATATGGGTCTACAGTTTGTTTTTCGTTGAAATAGATACGATAGGCCACTAGTTCACTCTCTATAGCCGGTCCGTGATGATAAACAAAACTATATACATTTTCGGTTCCTGCAGCTGAAAATCCTGTAATATTAGCGAATTTGTTGTTATGGCCATAAGCTTTCATTTGGGCATAAGTACGTGCCGGATAGGTTTTGTCACTTTTTTCTGAAGAAAGAATTATACGAAAATTTTTGTTGCTTTTGGCCGGCATATTGATAAGAAAAGCCAGTTCGTCAGCACGTGCGTCACCATTCAGATCATCTAGTTGGGATGGAATTTCTTTATCGCCTTCCCATACGGTGGCGGATTTGATATTGAAACCTATTTTCAGGTTGTTCAGATCTATCACTATCGGTTCGTCGGCCTTATTTCTAGTCCATTCATTGCAGACTTCTATGGTTAGTGTCTTTTCCCCTTTTTGTGCAAAAGAGTTGGTAAAGCATCCTGTTAATAATGTAAGGGCAATAATCGAATGCTTTTTCATAATAATGTGTCGTTTATTAAAAGGAAGATTTAAAATCTTCTTTATTAAAGTAATCATTGATATTATATATGTTTAAGATTAATAATTATCTAGTTGATTGTTGTTTTAAGAAGTCTTATTGCTCTCCCGTAAAAGACCCTCACAGGCTATTTACGGGAGTAGCAATAGTGTTTCATGTTAACCTAATTCTAACCTTAAATAAATATTATGAAAAAACCTCTTAATCCGGTGGCAAATATAGCTGAAAGAATTGTCTTTTATGTGCACTATTTGATAGAATAAGTGGGTTTTTTGTTAAATTCTCATTTAGCTGGAACCTTAAATGGTAAAATTAGTTTTATAATTGCATTATTTCTTCATTTGTGTGCAAAAAAGGCTATGATTAATTTATTTGTTTGTATCTTTGCAAACTAATTTAACAATAAAGAAGGTATGAGTTACAATTTGTTGAAAGGAAAAAGAGGTATTATTTTTGGTGCATTGAATGAACAGTCTATCGCATGGAAAGTTGCGGAAAAGGCTGTGGAAGAAGGTGCAACCATAACATTGTCCAATACTCCGGTAGCTGTCCGCATGGGAGAAGTTTCTGCTTTAGCTGAGAAACTGAATTGTGAGGTAATTCCGGCAGATGCAACCAGTGTGGAAGATTTGGAGAATGTTTTCAAGCGTTCAATGGAAGTATTAGGTGGGAAAATAGATTTCGTCCTTCATTCTATCGGTATGTCTCCCAATGTTCGTAAGAAACGTACATACGATGACCTTGATTATGATATGTTGGGCAAGACTTTGGATATATCTGCCGTTTCATTCCACAAAATGATTCAGGCTGCCAAAAAACTGGATGCTATTGCAGAGTATGGTTCTATTTTGGCATTGAGTTATGTGGCTGCACAACGTACATTCTATGGATATAATGATATGGCGGATGCAAAAGCATTGCTGGAATCTATCGCACGTAGCTTTGGTTACATTTATGGCCGTGAACATCACGTGCGTGTGAATACCATATCTCAGTCACCGACCATGACTACTGCCGGCTCGGGTGTGAAAGGTATGGATAAGCTGTTTGACTTTGCTAACCGTATGTCACCCTTAGGCAATGCTTCGGCGGACGAATGTGCGGATTACTGTATTGTAATGTTCTCTGACCTGACTCGTAAAGTGACTATGCAGAATTTATATCACGATGGAGGATTCTCCAGTGTAGGTATGAGTTTGCGTGCCATGGCAACTTATGAAAAAGGTCTGGACGAATATAAAGACGAAAACGGAAATATCATTTACGGATAAAAATAGATGATACGCAAAATTATATTCATATTAGTGGTATGCTTAGTTGCTCTTTCCTCCTGTCAGTGGGATGGAAAGGGCGGCAACGCTGCTGATGTGGATGTAAAAGTTGCCCGTTATGATCGTTTGCAGTATGAGTATGTCACGATGAACAGTTTCTCGGCACTGCAAAAAATGAATACGGACTATCCTCAGGTTACCAAACTGTTGATAGAAGATGTATTGGCGATAGGTGAGGTGGATGACATGAAGATTAACGACCGCATGTTGGAGTATTATTCGGATTCTACCTTATTGATCTTGATGCACGATGCTGAAGAGAAATTTAAGGATCTGGGTTGGGTTGAGGAAAAACTGACTAAAGGTTTTAAGCGTTTGAAAGAAGAAGTTCCTACATTGTTTATTCCTCATTTTTATGCTCAAATAGCTGCGTTGAATCAGTCGGTTGTAGTTGGAGATAGTATTTTGGGCTTCAGTATTGATAAGTATATGGGGGCGGATTATCCTTTATATAAACGCTTTTATTATGATTATCAGTGTTGCAGTATGGAGCCTGATCGTATTGTTCCGGATTGTTTCACCTTCTATTTGCTGAGCCAGTACCCTTTGCCATGGCAGCCTGGGCGTACGTTGTTGGATATGATTATGCATCGTGGAAAGATAAATTGGATCGTGGCCCGTATCTTGGGTTATGAATCTTTTGAAAAAGAAATGGGATATAGCGAGGATGAGGCTGAATGGTGCAGGAAAAACAAAAGAAGTTTGTGGAAGACAATGGTTGAAAATGGCCATTTATATGCTACTGATCCTCTTATAGTACGTACTTATATACGTAAAGACCCCTTTATTTCTATTATGGGTGAGAATACTCCGGCAAGCATTGGAGTATGGATGGGGATTTTGCTGATTGATGAATATATGAAAAACCATCCTGATATGACAATAAAGGATTTGTTGGCTAAAATAGATTATCATCAGATGTTAGCTGAAACAGATTTCAAACCTTGATATTTTGACTGATTAGTAGTATGATGGAAGTTGCTTTATATCTATTGCCTGTCACATTGGGCGAAACTCCTGTGGAAAATGTGTTGCCTGTATACAATAAGGAGGTCATTCTTGGCATCAAACATTTTATTGTAGAAGATGTACGTTCGGCACGCCGCTTTTTGAAAAAGGTAGATCGTGAGATTGATATAGATGCATTGACTTTTTATCCATTGAACAAACATACTTCTCCTGAAGATATTTCCGGTTATCTGAAACCTTTGTTAGCCGGACAGTCCATGGGAGTTATTTCAGAAGCCGGTTGTCCGGCTGTTGCCGATCCGGGAGCGGATGTGGTTGCTATGGCTCAGCGTAAGAATCTTAAAGTGGTTCCTTTGGTAGGGCCTTCTTCTATTATTATGTCTGTTATGGGATCGGGTTTTAATGGACAGAGTTTTGCTTTTCATGGTTATTTGCCTATTGAACCGGGTGAGCGTGCAAAACGTATTAAGGTATTGGAGCAGCGTGTTTATGCAGAAGATCAGACGCAGCTTTTTATTGAAACTCCTTATCGTAATAATAAGATGGCGGAAGATATTCTTAAGAATTGCCGTCCGCAAACCAAACTTTGTATTGCTGCCAATATTACGTGTGAAGGAGAATATATCAAGACTAAGATGATAAAGGAGTGGCAGGGGAAATTGCCGGACTTATCGAAAATTCCCTGTATATTCTTGATTTATAAGTAATGCGATAGCATATTTCATTTAAATTCCTTCCACATCTGTGCCACTATGTTCAGATGGTTTACTTCTTCTTTTAGGCAAGAACTGTATTGGGTAGGATTCATTTCTATTTCTTCGGGAGTAACAAATTTTCCTCCGACAAAATGTATTTGTTCTTCGTCGTTTAAAGGAAGAACGTATAATATGATGGTCTTTTCTACTTCATTGGTCTCTTTTACCAAATGTTTCAGACTGAAACGTGGTTCCGGTTGCTCGGCAATATGGTTGCTATATTTATTTTTCACTTCTTGGGCATATTTATCCATGTCTGTCTTACAGGCATAAATGTAGTCTTCCATAGGTATGTCCAATTTGCCGGGTTCTTCACCTTGATAGCTGCGGGGGGCAACATAAATCTTTCCATTGCAAATAGGGGCGATACGCAAGCAAGGCATTTTTTTATAGGTTAAACTGATTGTTTTCACAAAAGCATGATTAACAATAATGCAAATGACATAGATCAAAGGAGGGATGATGTGGGTCATAGCATAAAGTGTATGATAGGACAGTGGACTGAAAAATAGATAAATTATGCAGGAAGCAAACAGGTGAATGCCGGATAAAGCAGCTATAACCTGTGTAGCCCAACAGTTCAGAATCGATATCTTATAATGAAAGTAGGAGAATAGTTTGGCATAAAAACTTGGAGCCATGAGATAGAGCAACGAAAAACTGAGTATCAGTATTTCTAGCGTAATGGGAACTGTTCGGTCCGGAATAAGTATATCTCCGCTTATACCTTTAATGACGGATGCAAGGATCAATACCAAAGTTCCATGTAGTAATACTAGATTTGGCTGATAAACAGGAGGTTTGACAAGTCTGTATAGGATATAAATAATGCTAGCCAAACTACAGACATACAAAACAACTGCATCTTGAAAGAAAATGCAGAAAATCATGCACATAATGGTTGGAATTAACCCTGTAGACATGATTAAATTCTTATATTCCAGTAACGATTTCATACTCTCTATCTCTATTTATATCTTTATAACAAAAAAGATATAAAGTTGGTTTGCTCGCTACCCTTTATATTTTATATGTTTTTCTGCATGATAGGAAGAACGTACCAAAGGAGCACTTTCCACTTCTCGGAATCCTTTTTTTAATCCAATAATCCTATACTGTTTGAATTGATCGGGGGTAATATATTCTGCTACCGGATAGTGGCGGTGGGTAGGTTGCAGATATTGGCCGATAGTAAGTATTTTGCAACCTTGTGCCAATAAATCGTCCATGACTTCTTCCACCTCTTCCGGGCTTTCTCCTAAACCTACCATAATGCCGGACTTGGCTGTAATGCCGTTATCTGCTATTTGTTTGATAACTTTTAAGCTGGTTTCATAGTTGGCTGCGCTTCGCACCAGAGGACTGATGCGGCGTACGGTTTCCATATTGTGTGAAATGATGTCAGGTTTGGCGTCAATAACCAGCTGTATCAGTTCGTTTCTTCCTTGAAAATCAGGGATTAATACTTCGGAAGTGGTTTCCGGATTCAACCGCTTGATTTCTGCGATTGTTTTAGCCCAATGGGTGGCACCCAAATCATCTAGGTCATCACGGTCTACAGAAGTAATAACGGCATGGGATAATTTCATGAGTTGAATGGACTCTGCTACATGGGTGGGTTCTTCAGGGTCTAACGGAAGAGGGCGCCCGGTCTGTGTGTTGCAAAATTTGCAGGAACGGGTACAAATTTCGCCACCTATCATAAAAGTGGCAGTGCCTTTTCCCCAGCATTCTCCCATATTGGGACATCGTCCGCTACTGCAAATGGTATGTAGTTTGTGGGAATCTACAATATGTTTGGTTTCGGTATATCGAGCGTTTGCCCCTATGTTTATCTTAAGCCAGTCTGGTTTCTTAACGTGATTCATGATGATATTAGATTTATAATTCACCACAGATTATACCAATACAAATTGCTCTCATTCGGTTTTTATGTAAAACGGTATAATCTGTGATGAATGTTTTTTTTATTTTAAATTATCAATAAAAAAATTGGCTACACGAGTCAGTAAATGTTTAGTTGTGTTGCCTCCACTGATTCCATGGTTGCGGTTGGTATAGATTTGCATGTCAAATTGCTTGTCAGCCTGTACCAATGCTTCGCTGTATTCCGCGTTGTTGCGTAAGTGCACATTATCATCTGCTGTGCCGTGGATCAATAACAATTCACCATTCAGTTTGTTGGCACGGTTAATGGCAGATGCAGCATTGTAACCTTCCATGTTTTCTTTAGGGGTGCGCATGAAACGTTCTGTATATACCGAGTCGTAGAAACGCCAGTCTGTAGGAGCTGCAACAGCGACTCCTGCTTTGAATACCGGAGTTCCTTCACTCATGGACATCAATGTATTGTAACCTCCATAGCTCCATCCCCATATACCGATACGGTTGCCATCCACGTATGGTAATGTGCTTAAATACTTGGCGGCTTCTACTTGGTCTTTCGATTCTTTTACTCCTAAATTCAAGTAGGTGCATTTTTCAAAGTCAGAACCGCGTCCACCGGTTCCGCGTCCGTCTACACAAACCATGATGAAGCCTTGACCGGCCATGTAAGCTTCGAACATACCGCCGTCTCTACGGGCTCCAATTCCCCACTTGTCTGTCACCTCTTGTGAACCCGGTCCACTGTATTGGTGCATGATAACAGGATATTTTTTACTAGGATTGAGATTTGCGGGTTTCATGATCCAACCATTCAATTCCACACCGTCATGGGTCTTGAAACTGAATAGTTCTTTACTTGGCATATTTAGATGTGAGATTTGCTGTTTCAGTTTGTTATTATTTACCAAGGTTGTCAATTCTTTACCGTTGTTGTCATTAAGGGTAATGATAGGGGGGGTGTTAATATTAGAGAAAGTATTGATATAATACTTCATATTGTTACTGAAAATAGCTTTATGAGTTCCTTCCTGTTTGGACAGTTTGGTCTTTTTGCCTTTGCTGTCCACTTTGTAGATAGCAGTGCGTAGCGGGCTTCCTTCATTGCTCTCAAAATAGAATGTGTTGGTAGCTTCGTCCCATCCCAAGAAGTCTTTCACTTCGAAGTTTCCTTTTGTGATTTGCTTAACCAGATTTCCTCCACTCGTATAAAGATAGAGGTGGTTATAACCGTCCTTCTCACTCATCACCACAAAGTTTTTGGGATAGAAAACGATGTTGGAGTAGGCTTCTTCTTTAATGTATTGGGGAGCTTCATCACGTACCATCAGCTTGCACAATGTACTTCTCGGATTGGCAAAATAGAGGTCGAAACGATTTTGATGACGGTTCAGAGTCATGATTGCCAACGCATTTTCATCATTCGTAAACTTGATGCGGGGAATATAACCGTCTGCATCCAGAGGCAAATCCATCTTGCGGGTTACCTTGCTCTTGATATCAAAAGTATGAACGGTTACTTTGGAATTGTCAATTCCCGGCATGGGGTATTTATATTCGTATTCTCCCGGATAAGTGCTGAATCTCTCTAATGCAGGAACCATGCCTTTGTATAGCGGGAAAGAATACATCGGCACTTGGCTTTCGTCGAAACGGATATAGGCAAGCATCTGGCTGTCTGCGCTGAAGTCGAAAGCACGGTTGAAGCCAAATTCCTCTTCATATACCCAGTCGGGAATGCCATTCAGCACTTCGTTGAATTTGCCGTCTTTGGTTACTTGTGACTCACTGTTGCCGAACAGTAATTTTACCAGATAGATATTGTTATCGCGTACAAAAGCTATCTGATTGCCGTCCGGTGAGAACAAAGGAACCTGCTGCGGACCGTTTTCTGAGAGCGGTTCCATTTTGTTGTTCTTTACGTTGAAAATATAGTAATTGGCGGTGAACGAACGACGATAAATAGGTTTGGTGTCTGTCTGTATTAGAATCAGTTTTTCATCGGGTGACATGATATAGTCATCGAAGGACTTGATGCTACAGTCACGAGCCGTATTTACATCGAAGATAGTACCTGTTTCTTTGCCTGTCTTGAAAGAATATTGCACGATTTTTTTGCCATCGGCACTCATTTGGGTATAATGTTCTCCATCTAACATCGGCTTGACACCTCTGATTCCTTCAGCACGATAGGTTCTGTTTGCTACATCTTGCAAGCTTACTTGTTGGGCTTCGACAGTCAGTAAGCAGAAAAATAAAATAATAAATATGCTTAATTTTCTCATAATAGATAAATTCTTTAAATGATAATTGAAGACAAAGGTAAAACTTTTGTTTGAAAATACGTATATTTGTCGTTGAAAATAAGTTCATGAACAGAGAGATGCTTTATAACGACTTGTCCGGCTTTTTAGCCATGCACTTTTCTTGCAAAGTGCAGAAGATTTCTATTAATGCAGGATTTACTTGTCCTAATCGTGACGGCTCGGTAGGATATGGAGGTTGCAGTTATTGTAATAATCAAACATTTAATCCGGCCTATTGCCATACGGGAAAGTCTGTTACTCAGCAGTTGGAAGAAGGGAAGCGATTCTTCACACGAAAATATCCGGAAATGAAGTATTTAGCCTATTTTCAGGCTTATACTAATACGTATGGGGAACTGGAAGAGCTGAAAAGAAAATACGAAGAGGCGCTGATGGTAGAGGATGTAGTGGGACTGGTAATAGGAACCCGTCCGGACTGTATGCCGTTTTCATTACTGGATTATTTGGAAGAACTTGCTAAACACACTTTTGTATTAGTGGAGTATGGTATTGAAAGCACGGATGATGAGACGTTGCGCCGGATAAACCGAGGACATACTTTTGCCGTTTCCGCAGAGGCTGTCCGGAAGACAGCAGAGAGAGGGATTCAGGTAGGAGGGCACATAATTCTTGGTTTGCCCGGAGAAGAAAGGGAAATGTTAATCGAACAAGCCGGAGTGCTTTCACAATTACCTCTGACTACTTTAAAATTGCATCAGTTACAGCTTATTAAAGGTACGCGTATGGCGAGTGAATATATGAAAGATCCTGAAGCCTTCCATCTTTATACAGCTGATGAATATGTTGATTTGGTCATTGATTATATAGAACATCTTCGTCCGGACATCGTACTGGAGCGTTTTGTTTCCCAATCGCCTAAAGAATTGTTGATAGCTCCTGATTGGGGACTGAAAAATTATGAATTTACGGAGAAGGTGAAAAAACGGATGAGAGAAAAAGATGCCTGGCAAGGCAAATACTATAAATATTAAAAGAAGGAGATAAATATGGAAATCAAAGGAAAAGTACATTATGTGGGAGTGAATGACCGTAACAAGGTTTTGTTTGAGAACTTGTGGCCGTTACCTTACGGGGTGTCTTACAACTCTTATTTGATTGACGATGAAGTGGTAGCCTTGGTAGATACTGTAGATGTATGCTATTTTGAGGTTTATTTGAAGAAAATTCGTAGTGTTATCGGTGATAAACCAATCAATTATTTGATTATAAACCACATGGAACCCGACCATTCCGGTTCTATCAGTCTGATCAAACAATATTATCCTGACATTGTGATTGTCGGTAACAAGAAGACTTTTGAGATGATTGAAGGATTTTATGGTGTAGGCGGTGAGCGTTATGTAGTGGGAGAAGGAGATTTTCTGGCTTTGGGACATCACAAACTGCGCTTTTCATTGATTCCGATGGTTCACTGGCCCGAAACGATGGTTACTTTTGATGAAACGGAAGGTATTTTGTTTTCCGGTGATGCTTTCGGTTGCTTTGGCGCATTGAATGGTGGGGTGGTTGATACAAATATCAATACAGATATTTATTGGAATGAAATGGTACGCTATTATTCTAATATTGTAGGCAAATATGGTGCACCGGTACAGAAAGCCTTACAGAAATTGGAAAACTTGAAAATAACGACTGTTTGTTCTACTCATGGTCCGGTATGGACAGAGGAAATTCCTCGCGTGGTACGTACTTATGACCGTTTGAGCCGTTATGAGGCTGAAGAAGGGGTTGTAATAGCTTATGGTTCGATGTATGGTAATACAGAGGAGGTGGCGGAAGCTGTTGCGGAAGAACTGAGCAAGCAGGGGATTCGTAATATCGTGATGCATAATGTATCTCATACTAGCCATTCTTTTATTATTGCGGATGTATTCAAATATAAAGGACTGATTGTGGGATGCCCTACCTATAATGCTCAGATGTATCCGGAAATGGAAGCTCTGCTGAGCAAGTTGGCTTCTCGTGAGATAAAAGGACGTTATTTGGGATATTTCGGTTCATTTACATGGGCTGGCGCAGCTGTGAAGAAGATTGCGGAGTTGAATGATAAGTTGAAATTTGAACCTGTCGGAAATCCTGTGGAAATGAAGCATAGCATGAAGGCTGAAACTTATGC
Source organism: Bacteroidaceae bacterium (assembly GCA_011959205.1). Classification (GTDB taxonomy): domain Bacteria; phylum Bacteroidota; class Bacteroidia; order Bacteroidales; family Bacteroidaceae; genus Phocaeicola. The sequence goes on along the minus strand of BLLV01000226.1, from coordinate 5,631 downwards.
TCAGGCAAAAGAGCTGGCTAAGGCTATGGCTGACCGTTTGAAGGCAGACAGAAAATAGTTTTTATGATGGAATACAAATAACACAAATAATTGAATCAAGATTTGTGTTATTTGTATCCTAAAAGCTGTGGCTTATTAAGCTTGATGTACGGTAAGTTGAGGGAATGGAAAATTGATTCCTTCTTTATTGAAAGTGCTGTAAACGGTTTGATTCATGCTGAAGAATACATCCCAATAATCTGCACTATTCACCCATACACGAATTTTTATGTTTACGCTGCTGGCAGCAAGTTCTCCTAATTCGATAAAAGGAGCCGGATTGGTAAGAATTCGTTTGTCATTGGCAATGATTTCGCGCAATACTTTTTCTACTTTATTATAGTCTTCTCCATAGTCTACACCAAAATTCCATTCTATGCGGCGGGTATCCAGTTTGCTATAATTGGTAATGACCCCACTGCTCATAGATCCATTAGGTACATATATCATCTTGTTGTCTGCTGTGATAAGAATCGTATGGAATATCTGTATTTCTTTTACAGTTCCCGAAGCACCGGTAGAAGCTTCGATAAAGTCCCCCACTTTATAAGGTCTGAACAATAAGATAATCAGTCCTCCGGCAAAATTTTGTAAGTTACCGGACAGTGCCATACCGATAGCGACACCGGCAGAAGCAAGAAGTGCGGCGAATCCTGTCAGTTCGATACCTAGTTTCCCTATCACAGCAAGGATCAGCATGATGAGCAGTAAGATGTTCACCATACTCTTTAGGAACGACTGGATGCTTGGGTCCACTTTTCTTTTTTCCAGAATACGTGCAAAAAGTTTGTTCAGCCAATTTACAAGGAACTTTCCGATTATGAAAATAATAAGTGCTCCTAATACTCTTTCTCCTAATTGAATGCCAGAGTCGATCAGTTTCTCTAATGCATTGGTTAATTGAATGCTGGTTTCAGATGCTAATAACATGATAAATTTACTTTAGTTTGACATTTCTAATATATAAAACAATTCAGATTAAAAATCGTTCAAAATTCCTTTGCCCTGCCGCACAACTTCTGCTTCCCCGTTTGTGCAGTTCACAATAGTAGAAGGTTCTATGCCTCCGATTCCTCCGTCAATAATGAGTTCTACCTCTTTCCCGAACTTTTCTTCCATCAGTTCCGGAGTAGTGATATATTCTATATCTTCGTCATCTTTCAGAGGCAGCGTGGTGGTCATGATCGGTGCTTTTAGCCAATGGCATATTTCCCTGATGATGTTGTTGTCGGGTATGCGTATGCCTACTTCTTTACGGTTCTTGAATATTTTTGGTAGGCGGCTTCCCGTATTCAGGATAAAGGTAAATGGTCCCGGAAGATTTCGTTTCATTAGCTTGAATGTGTTGTTATCTACTTTGGCATATTCACTGATGTTACTTAAGTCGTAACAGATAATGGATAAGTTGTTTTTACGTGGATCAATGTTTTTCAGTTTGCAGATACGTTCTATCGCACGTTCTTTCAGACCATGACATCCTATGGCATACATTGTATCGGTAGGGTAAATAATCAATCCTCCCTCTTCCAATATCCGGACAATTTCTTCCAGATCTTTGGGATTATTATTTTTGTTGTAAAGTCTTAAAAGCATGTTATTTTAATTTTTAGAGTTTTTCTCACGCAGCTGTTCTGCAATGGCCCATTGCAAGGCGGCTTCCTCTTCTTTTCCTACTCTCATCAATGCGTCTCCGAAATATTCATGGGCTTTGGGGTGTTCCGGCTTGAGAGAAACAGCCCGGTCAAAATCTCCCAATGCTCCTTCTATATTATCTAGTGCCAGTCTGTTTTTTCCTCGATTATAAATAGCTTTGAACAAAGCGGGGCTAAGGCGTACCGCTTCATTCAGGCAAACTTCGGCTTCGTAATATTCTTTGTTGTTGTGTAATGTGATACCTTTACGTACCCAGGCGTCTGTATAAGAAGGGTTCAATTCAATTGCCTTGTCATAATTGGCAATGGCGGCACGCGAATCATGTGCTTGGGTGACACATTCATTTCCCATTAAATAATATTCGCGGGCATACTTTTCAAGGTTCTTGCGTTGCACGTGGAGCTGCTCCTTCAGCCGTTTGTTTTCGGCTTTCAAATTGTTGATGATTCCCAGTTTTTTACGTATAAACCGTTTAATCAAAGGTTTCTCGATATCGTAACGCGAATGGATGGCAAGAAAGAACTGTTCTAGAAATCTTTCAAAATCACCTTTGTCGAAGTGTTTTACCGCTTCTACATATTGTACATCAGCTTGTGCCTGCTTCAATGCTTTTTCGATGGACTGGCGGTTATTGAACCGTTGCGAGAAATTTATTATTTCCGGGCGGACAAAGATGTCTCCGCGTGTAATTTGTTTTTTTAGTTGGATGCCGTTCAGTGAGGTACAACGGCTCAATGCCACGTAGGCTTGTCCGCCGGCAAATACTCCTCCTGTAAAATCAATAACGACTCTGCTGAAAGTCAGCCCTTGGCTTTTGTGTATGGTGATGGCCCATGCCAGACGGATCGGATATTGTATAAATACTCCTAACTCTTCTTCCTCTATTTTTTTTTCTTGTTCATTATACTTATATCGAATATTGCGCCAGCTGTCTTTTTTAACGTCAAATTCCTGTCCGTCTTCAGTGACAACATATAACGTACCCTCTTCGTCTATACCAGAGATGGTGCCAATCGTACCGTTCACCCAACGGTGGTCATAATCGTTTTTTATAAAAATGATTTGTGCTCCTGGCTTTACTTCCAGTTCCATTGGGGTGGGGAGGCTGCTCTCTGGAAATTCTCCGTGTATCTCACCGGTCAGAATCGTTGATTTTCCGGATAGTTCGGATAATTTCTTTTCATTGATAAAATCCACGGTATCCCTCCGGGTGGCAAGTGTGATATACATATCACTTTCATTTTCTTCTATTTGAGTGTTGTAGCGGGTGTTCAGCAGTTGCAGGTCGGTCGCTCCGGCGGTGTTGGTACGGATGTGATCCAACACATGAATAAAAACTTTGTCCGACTGGCGGTACACTTTGGTCAGTTCAACGGATACCAGCTCCATTTCCTGAAAGACGCGTGCCGAGAAGAAATAAGGATTGGGATAGAAGCGGTTGATAATCTCACGTTCATCATTTTTAATGACCGGTTCCAGCTGGAAAACATCTCCCACCAGCAAAATTTGCTTGCCTCCGAACGGCTCACGCATATTTTGTGAATATACCCGCAGCACTTTGTCTATAAAGTCAATAATGTCTGCCCGGACCATGGAAATTTCATCGATGATCACTAGCTCTACTTCTCTTATCAGTTTGCGATGGGCAGAAGTATATCTTAGAAAGCTATGTAACTTTCCACCTTTCAAGCTGAATTTAGGATCATCCGGCAAAAGTGGATAGAATGGTAATTTAAAAAAACTATGCAGTGTGCTTCCACCGGCATTGATAGCTGCGATTCCTGTGGGAGCCAGTACTATATGTCTCTTTTTGGTTACTTCGCAAACATATTTTAGGAAAGTAGATTTACCTGTACCCGCCTTTCCGGTAAGGAATACTGACTGACGTGTATATTGGATAAGATTCAAGGCATCTTGAAACTCTTTATTATGGGTATCTACTTGCATTTTGTCCATACGTTTGAAAATGAATGGACAAAGATAGCAGAATTCTTCGTAAAGGGGCATAAAAAAGACGGTTAAATAACCCTCCTTTTTATAGTTTTACTTTAGTAGCTGCTGAAAATTAGCTTTTTATGTTTTGTGGTTGAAAGAAAAGTCTTTGTTTGCTATGGAATGTGTCTTGCAGCCTATCTTTTTACTGCTGTATAACATATAGATCAGTTTGTTTATTTCCAAAAATATTGTTTGATTTGCGATATCATAATAATATCAAAAATAAATCATTATGGAAACAAAGGAATTTTCTTACAATGGAATGGTAATCAATGGATTCATGGCTTTGTTTTTTAACTTGGTTATATTACCTGTATTGGCGTTTTTGTTCTTTTGGCTTTTGGGGCAAATGCCGTGGTTGTCTATTCCTGGGTTGTTTGTACTAGTATTATTGTTTGTGTTGATGACTCCGGGATATTTTTCTCAAGAACCTAATGAGGCACGCGTAATGGTGTTTTTCGGTAAATATAAAGGTACTTTTAAAAACACAGGCTTCTTTTGGGTAAACCCTTTCATGAACAAGAAAAAGTTGTCTCTTCGCGCCCGTAATCTGGATGTGGAGCCGATAAAGGTGAATGATAAGATTGGTAATCCTATTCTGATAGGGTTGGTTTTGGTCTGGAAATTGAAAGATACCTATAAGGCGATGTTTGAAATTGACGCGCAGACCATGGCGGACAGTAAAGGGGCAGGAACGGCAAGTGTCAGCGTGGCAGGGCGCATGAATGCTTTTGAAGATTTTGTACGTGTGCAGAGTGATGCGGCTCTCCGCCAGGTGGCCGGACAGTATGCTTACGACGACAATGAGCATGATACGAATGAGCTGACCTTGCGTGGCGGAGGTGAGGAGATTAATGACCAGCTGGAACGTCAGCTTAATGAGCGTCTGGCTATGGCAGGTATGGAAATAGTAGAGGCCAGGATCAATTATTTGGCTTATGCTCCGGAGATTGCAGCGGTGATGCTTCGTCGTCAGCAGGCAAGTGCTATTATTACCGCACGCGAGAAAATTGTGGAAGGGGCTGTTTCCATGGTTAAAATGGCTTTGGATAAATTAGCAGAGGATGGAATTGTAGAACTGGATGAAGAAAAGAAAGCCGCTATGGTCAGTAACTTGTTGGTAGTGCTTTGTGCGGACGAGCCTGCACAGCCGGTAATTAATTCCGGAACGTTGAATCACTAATGTCAGAAATGGTAAAGAAAGAGACGATCAAAAGCTTTGTGCTCAGAGTGGACGCGGAAACCATGGAAGCTATCGAGAAATGGGCGGAGGATGAATTCCGTTCCACGAATGGACAGCTTCAATGGATTATAGCCGAAGCTTTGCGCAAGAGTGGCAGAATGAAGAAAAAGAAGACAATAATCAAAAAGGAAGAGACAGAATGATACATTTTAGAATGAAAAACAATATAGGTTCGGTTACGGTAGCGGATCGTATATTGGAGATGGCTGCGTTGGCATTGGCCGTTTTTCTTGTCGTACTGGCAGTTGCTCTCTATCATTATTTGCCGGAACGTATTCCGGTTCATTTTAATAGTGTGGGTGAGCCGGATGGATGGGGAGGCAAGGGCATGATATTCATGCTGTCGGCATTAGGCGTGGTGGTTATGGCAATATGCAGTGCTGCGGCTTACAATTATAAGATGGTCAATCTTCCTTTTTTGTTGAATCCGGCTTGTTTGTCACAGCAGGTTACAATCATAGGGCGTATGATGCGTGTTCTTTCTGTACTGTGTGGCTTGTTGTTTATCGCTTTAATGTTGATGACGGCTGCTCCTCAATGGGGGATGCAGTCTGTCTTTTTTTCTTTCTTTTTGATCGTTATGGCAGGTATGATGGTTGTTTTGATTGTTTATACTGTTTTGGTTTATAAAAAGGGGCATCAATGTTGATAATCCCCATTATTTATTTTTACTTTCATGGGCATCAAATTTTGAAGGTTGC
>BLLV01000225.1 GCA_011959205.1 Bacteroidaceae bacterium | reverse complement strand
TCTTCCTGCCATTTGGTGGGCAACTCTCAGGTGACAATCGCTGGATCAAGCTGGCTGAGCTGATCCAATGGGATAAGCTGGAAGTTGACTATGCAGCTCAGTTCTGCAACGGCTTTGCCTGGGCGCCCTGATCATCAAGGCCCGCATGAGGCTGACTAATGAAGAACTGGTTGAGCAGGTCAAAGAGAACACCTATATGCAGTTCTTTATCAGCTTGGAAGCATTTCAGTACTCGGATCCGTTTGCCCCCTCAAGGATGGTGTACTTCCGGAAGCAGCTGCCGGAATCGGTCATGAATAACTGCCATGAAAGCATCATACGTCACAGTCTGAACGTATTCCGTTCATCTGCAGTTGATGAGCACGATGATCACGACAGCAGCGATGGAGGCAGCCAGTAGAGCAGCTGATCAGAAGATTAAATCCAAAACACCACGGCCAAATCAGGGGTCACTACTGATTGATGCGACATACGTTCCAGCAGATATTCGCTATCCAATGAATCTCTAGCTGCTCAATGAAGACGGAGAGCTCACCGAGACTCTGATCTACGCTATGTATTCGCAGGTCAGAGACTCCTTTGGTCACAAACCACAAACGCAACGAAAGCAGACCAGGCAGTAGTTCCTCGCAGTGGCCAAGAAAAAAAGCCCTCGGATTCTCAAGATCCGCAAAGCGATCAAGCAGCAGCTTTGGCATCTCAAGCGCAATCTTGCCAGCATTGACGCCCTAGCAGCCTGTGGCGCAAGCCTTCTGGCAGCTGGGTGGCATGCCTATCAGAAGCTGTTGGTTGTCAGCGAGCTAGTCCGCCAGCAGAACATTCTCTATCGCTCAGACACCAAAAGTAGTCCCGCTGTCATCGTCAGCCTCTGTCAAGCACACATCAGGCCAATTGTTCGCGGCAAGGCGGGGTGCAATCTTGAGTTCGGTACCAAGATCTCACTTTCTGTCACCGGTGAAGAATTTGCTTTGCTGGATCGGCTGAGCTTTACCCCCTACAACAAAAGGGAAGATCTGAAAGTTCAGGCCCAAGCCTTATCGTCGTCGATAAGGCTGCCATCCGG
>BLLV01000224.1 GCA_011959205.1 Bacteroidaceae bacterium | reverse complement strand
AATATGACGTGTACCACACGGTGGTGTCGCCCTCGCTTCCCGGTCGTGAAGGAATATACCATCCCTTCATCACTTCCTGAAGCCATCCGTTTGCCAACAGACGGTTCAGATGGGTACGCGAAATGGCCTCCGTACCGCGCAGGATTAAATTTGGTTCTTTATCCTGAAGCTGCCGAAGCACCTCCAGCGAATCAGCCAGCAATTCTTGAATAGTCGCCATATTGTCACATCTTATTAGTCTTTGTTCAATGAGAGTTTCTCGTATTTATTAACGGATGATTGCTCGTATTTGTTGTTGCAGAGATACTCGTATTTGCTGCAAAGGTAATCATAATTGCCGAATTAACAAAATCTTATTCGGTTCATTATCGTATCTTCCCGTTTATCATATCAAGCTCTTATTTTGTAATCTCAATTGTTTCTCCAACGGTTGATACGATCCCGGATTTCAGCCTTCGGTAGTCGGGCGTTGATGGCGAATAATTCTTCAAGTCGGTCTGCCGCCATTGATGTCGATATGATGTCATGCCTGACCAACTCATCGAATATGAAGAGGATGCCATGCACCTCGATTGACTGTTCTTCTGCATAGCGTCTAAGCCGTCGGTCGCCCGTCAACATTGGTACGTTATGCTTTCTTGCGAAATAGCATACCGAGCAATCGGGTATGGAGAGATTGCCGGAAACTGACGAGTGTTCCTCAACAATTTCAATCACTTCATCAGCAGTGAATCCATCGACGGATATTTCCCCTCGGGCAACAAGTTCATCAAAAATTCTTCGCTGGTCGGCATCTGCAATTTCCGCCACCACTAAATCCACAGTGTGAATTTCGTATGGCAGCCTGCACATTTCTTCCAATAGACCTACCGAATGGAGGTCAATGAAGATATTTGTATCGTTGACTAATATCTTCATCGTTTATACAAGCTGGAGTTGTGATCTCACTCTGTCAACAGAGGTGTTGAGAAGCGATGCCGCCTTCGACAGCGAGATAATCTCATCGGCAACCGCGCGATATACCATCCTCACAAATCGGCCTGACGTCTCCGAGATAAAAAGCGATTTCTCGACTATCGCGTTGAAATCCGGGAAGAGCTT
>BLLV01000223.1 GCA_011959205.1 Bacteroidaceae bacterium | reverse complement strand
GCTTGACTTTTTATCACAACTGGCGTAAAAATCGAAGATTTTTATCTATGTTTGCCATAAACTAAACAAACAAACTATATGAAATCTGCCATCTGCGCCATAAGCCGCAATGAAAACAACTATCTGGAAGAATGGATAACCTATCACTTGCACTTAGGATTCAATCATATTTTCATATACGACAACAATAATCCCGATGACAACAGCACTCCCCAGCTTTGTTCCATCCAATCTTGGAAAGAACAAGTAACCGTCATTGATTATCGAGGCAGACTCGCCGCACAGCTCATCGCTTATAACGATTGTTATACAACCCATTCCAAGGAATTCGACTGGATAGCCTTCATCGACATTGACGAATTTATAACCTTTGGCTCAAAAAGTGCCTATACTCATATCAACAATTACCTTTCCTCTATCACAAATTTTGATGTAGTGGCTATCAACTGGATGTTTTATGGAGACAATGAAGAGGTAAACTTCAAAAAAGGAAGCGTCATCCAACGATTCCCTCACCCCATATCAAATTCGACCCAGAACAAACATGTCAAAGTCATTGTACGTACCCGGATGGATATCAAGTTCATCCGTAACCCACATTGCGTAGATGGGAAGGTACGAATATGTGATGACTGCCAACAACGAGTCAAAAAGAACACCCCGTTCAAAGCCCCTTCTTTTAAGAAATTGTACATCCGCCATTACGGAACCAAGACCATAGAGGAATTTATCACCAACAAAATATTAAGAGGTGCGGCAGATCAAGACTCCAACCCTTATAAGCTCGGCCTATTTTATCAAACGAACAAAAGAAGCAAGGAAAAACATGGAGTAGAACAAAAATATTTCCATGTGCACAGACAAGTGGAAAATCCACTGGTCAGTGTCATCATACCAAACTATAACCACAAGAAGTACCTGAAACAAAGAATAGACTCCGTACTATCTCAAACGTTTACAAACTTTGAAGTTATTCTTTTAGATGACTGCTCTACCGACAACAGTCAACAACTTTTATTATCCTATAAAGACCACCCACATGTCAGCTACATTTTTCTCAGTACTAAAAATAGTGGAAGCCCTTTCTTTCAGTGGGAAAAAGGCATTCGTCTGGCTAAAGGGAAATATATATGGATTGCAGAAAGCGATGATTGCGCATCACCCGATTTTCTATCTGCGACAGTAGAACAATTGAAATTGCACCCTGACGCACAACTATGTATCACTGGCTCTTATGTGATAGACGGTGACAATAATCCCGTTCAAACAAATGAGTTTGACCATTGGGAGGAAGATGGAAAAAGCTATCTGTTCCAATCCGAGAGTTACCTTACTCCACGTATGTTTGAAATAAATTCCGTTTATAATGCCAGCATGGTGCTGTTCCGAAAAGCCGGATGCATTTCTAACATTTCATCACATTATCGGGAAATGCGCTATTGCGGCGACTGGCTGTTTTGGCTAGAGCAAATCCGTAAAGGAAATATCATAGAGATTCACCAGAAGTTGAATTACTTCAGAAAACATACCACTAATACCACCTATGAAGGTATTCATGACGGAAACGCATTGGGAGAAATCGCCTTTATAAGAAACTGGTTCTATACACAAATTTTCCAAGATTCTTTAGCTATTCTTCAAGACAAGTACAATTTTTACCGTATGATGAAGCGGTTTCCCGTCTCATCACGTAAACAACGAAAGAAAATACTAAAGTCTATTGCAAAAGAAGGAAATATCACTTATTGGCATTATCAAAAATGGAGACTGTACAAAATGTACACAAAACATATTAAGTCTTTACTGACGGGTCAAATCAATAAATGACCATTTTGTGTATAAAGTGACCTTATACAAGGTCCCAAAAACGGTTAAAAAGACCAAGACGTTTTCAAAAAACACGTTATCCTTTTTGAAAATGTCCTCATCTTTTAGAGGTGTATGATGTGTGTCTGGACGCGTAAGATTTCACATACGTACGCATAAGCCTACACGTACGCATGCATAGCCCTGCACATACGTATGTATAGCTCCATGCGAACGTATGTCAGAAAGCATGCTTTCTGATGTGATGAAAAAGATAACCTCATCAGATTATTAACTGCCTATTTCTTTGATTATTGCAAAAATCTGCCTACTTTTGTCAGCTTAAAAGTCATTGTTCCTCTTGTCACTAAAAAAAAGATTCAAATAGATGAAAGAATTCTTCCAAATGATGCGACGTTTCGTATCACCTTACAAGAAATATTTAGGTTGGGCTGTTCTGTTAAACCTGCTTTCTGCGGTTTTTAATATATTCTCATTCACCTTGTTAATCCCTATCTTGCAAATCCTGTTCAAAATAGACCAGCGGATTTACAGCTTTATCCCTTGGGACAGCGATATGGGGATAAAAGAGATAGCCATCAATAATTTCTACTACTCGGTGAGCCGCATGATTGAAACCCATGGTGCATCAGGAACCCTACTGTTTCTAGGACTGTTCCTCGCTTTCATGACCCTGCTGAAAACCTCTTGCTATTTCGCCTCGTCCGCCGTCATGATTCCCTTACGGACAGGAGTTGTACGCGATATCCGCATCATGGTGTACAGCAAAGTGATGCGCCTGCCGTTACGCTTCTTCTCGGAAGAACGGAAAGGAGATATCATTGCCCGCATGAGCGGTGATGTGGGAGAGGTGGAAAACTCCATCACCAGTTCACTGGACATGCTCATCAAGAACCCGATTTTGATTGTGATGTACTTCGGCACCTTGCTGGCAACCAGCTGGCAGCTGACCCTGTTCACCCTGTTGGTCGTTCCAGGTATGGGATGGGTGATGGGAAAGGTAGGAAAGAAACTGAAACGCCAGTCACTGGAAGCACAAGGCAAATGGAGTGACACAATGACCCAGCTGGAAGAAACATTAGGCGGCCTCCGCATTATCAAGGCTTTCATTGCCGAACAGAAAATGATAGACCGTTTTACACAGTGCAGCAACGAGTTGCGCAACGCCACAAACCGCGTCGCCACCCGCCAGGCCCTGGCACATCCGATGAGTGAATTCCTGGGCACTCTGCTGATTGTACTGGTATTGTGGTTCGGAGGCTCACTTATTCTGGGAGAGCAGTCCTCCATTGACGCACCGACTTTTATATTCTATATGGTTATTCTTTACAGTGTCATCAATCCGCTGAAAGAGTTCTCCAAAGCCGGTTACAATATACCGAGAGGGCTAGCCTCCATGGAACGTGTAGACAAAATCCTGAAAGCTGAAAATCCGATCAAAGAAATAGCCGATCCGAAAGTGCTGGATAATCTGAATGACAAGATCGAGATGAAAAATATTTCTTTCAGTTATGACGGGACACGCCAGATTTTAAAGGATATCAATATCACGATCTCTAAAGGAAAGACCATCGCTTTAGTGGGCCAGTCGGGTTCGGGAAAATCAACACTGGTGGATCTGTTGCCACGTTACCACGACATACAGGAAGGGGAAATCCTGATAGACGGAATCAATATCAAAGAGTTGCGCATAGCCAATTTGCGTAGCCTGATAGGAAATGTGAATCAGGAAGCTATCCTGTTCAATGACTCTTTCTTCAACAACATCGCCTTTGGTGTGGAAAACGCAACCATGGAACAAGTAATAGCTGCCGCCAAGATTGCAAATGCACATGATTTCATCATGGAAACAGAGAAAGGGTATGACACCAATATCGGAGATCGTGGCGGCAAACTGTCCGGCGGACAACGCCAGCGTGTCAGCATAGCACGTGCCATCTTGAAGAATCCGCCCATATTGATCCTCGACGAGGCGACTTCCGCTCTCGATACGGAAAGCGAGCGCTTGGTTCAGGAGGCTCTGGAACGTCTGATGAAGACACGTACCACTGTCGCCATCGCCCACCGGCTTTCCACCATCAAGAATGCGGATGAGATCTGCGTGCTTTATGAAGGTGAAATTGTAGAACGTGGCAAGCACGATGAGTTATTGGCCAAAAACGGCTACTACAAGCGGCTGAATGATATGCAATCACTGGCATAATCCATAATAAATATGCATCAATGAAAAGGATACTGGTAAAACGCTTTGGTCTATCTTTGCTGTATTTATTGGCAATACATGCAGGAGCTTTATTTTTTTTCTTTTTGTTCAGGTTCATCTTGTTCATCTCAACAGATCATCAGTTTCCCCAAAATATCCAGAATGACATAACATTGCAAGCCGTCGCATTTATCAAAGGAGTATGGTTTGATAATGTGATTGCCTGCTACATATTACTTCTACCATTGGTTATATTATGGGTAGCCGGTATATGTAACTATACCGCCAAATGGTTATACAGGTTTACAGCCGTTTACTTTATTACACTCTATTCCCTGGCGTTCATCATTTCGGCAGCCAATATTCCTTATTTCAGTTATTTTTTCAAAACAATCAACTCATCTATTTATAATTGGTTTGGCTATGGAACCACTACGGCAGGAATGGTGTTTGGTGAAACCTCTTTTTATTTCCCTATTTTTCTGGGATTAGCCACGATACTTATCTCCGGTTGGGGCATAACTACATTATCCTCTTATTTTTATCGTTTGAGTATAAAGGTTTCCAACACAGTCAGTAATATCCAACGCATCTCCGTTTTCATAACCGGAGCAACCTGTATCGGGCTCTGCCTTTTCGGAATACGAGGGCGTATGGGATATAACCCCATCAAAGTGAGCCAGGCTTATTACTGCGAAGACCCTTTCTTGAACCAACTAGGAGTAAATCCTGTATTCAACTTGTTGACCAGCACATTGGATGACAACCGGAAAGAGAACCGCTATCTGCATCTGATGCCTGAGCAAGAGGCTATTTCGGAAGTGCAAAAACTGTTAGAAAGAAAAGGAATTGCCCATATCTCTCCCATTGCCCGTGAAATAAAGCAGTCCGCAGATACCACAATCTTCAAAAATATAGTATTGATTTTTATGGAATCTATGTCTGCCAACCTAATGGGAAGTTTTGGCTCCGACAAAAATCTTACCCCTTTTCTGGACAGCCTGTATCATAAATCGTTGAGTTTCAGCCATTTTTATTCGTCCGGCATTCATACCAATCACGGCATGTACTCCACTCTGTATTCATTTCCAGCCATTATGAAGCGAAATGCCATGAAAGGCTCTGTAATACCCATTTATTCAGGACTACCCACCATCTTGAAAGATAATGGTTACCAAAACCTATTCTTCATGACACATGAATCCCAATACGATAATATGAACGCCTTCTTCCGTACAAACGGATTTGACGAAATTTATGCACAAGAAAATTATCCGGCAGAGAAGGTGGTAAACAGTTTTGGAGTACAGGATGACTTCTTATATCAATATGCCTTGCCTGTCCTGAACCAAAAAGCTGCCAACGGATCTCCTTTCTTTACGGTACTCCTCTCTATCAGCAACCATCCTCCTTATGTGATACCTGATTACTTCAAGCCTCATAGCGACAAGCCCGAAGAGCAAATTGTAGAATATGCCGACTGGTCTATCAAGCAATTTATAACAGAAGCCCAAAAACAACCTTGGTTTGATAATACAGTTTTTGTTCTTCTAGGAGACCATGGCAAACTGGTAGGTTCTCCCGAAAGTGAGATTCCACAATCCTATAATCATATTCCTTTAATGATTTACGGAAAAGGTATCCAACCTGAAATAAGGACTCAATTCGGCGGACAAATTGATGTGGCTCCTACCCTACTCGGATTATTGAATATCGGTTACATACAAAATAATTTTGGCATTAACCTATTGAAGGAACAACGCCCTTGTATGTTCTATACAGCAGACAACCTAATAGCAGCCAGAGATACCAACCGTCTGTATATATATTCTCCTGAAAGCCAACAAGAATTCCGGTACAAGCAGACAGAAGGCGAACTTCATCTTGCAGAAAACGACCAAGCTTTCGAACAATTGAAGAAATACTGTTTCTCTATGTTGCAAAGTACGGAATGTTTAGTAAAAGAACGGAAAACTATAAATAAACCCACTAATTTATAACGCTTAATGCATACCAATTCAGTTATCAATGAGTTTGTACGTTTCGGCATAGTGGGAGTAGCAGCGACAGCAACACACTATGGCATCTACTATTTATTGCAACCTTATATCAATGTCAATATAGCCTATACCACAGGATATGCACTAAGCTTCATCGCCAATTTCTATTTAACTTCTTATTTTACATTCGGGGCAAAACCCTCTTGGAAGAAATTAATGGGAATGGGAGGAGCGCATTTAGTCAACTATCTGTTACATATAGTTCTGCTCAATTTATTCTTGTTTATAGGAATCACAAAGACATGGGCACCTGTCCCGGTATTTGTTATTGCAATTCCCGTCAACTTTCTGTTAATCCGATTTGTATTTAAACATAAAAAGCTATGAACACCGTTAAACTTGTCATTGTCGTTCCTTGTTACAATGAGGAAGAAGTGCTGAAAGAAACGACCCGTCAACTGTCTGATATCCTTGCTCTGATGGAGAATGAGGGAAAAATAGAAGAGGGAAGAATATTATATGTGGATGACGGAAGTAAAGATGCGACCTGGGTGCTGATAGAACAACTGGCCGATATCAATCCTTGTGTAATGGGAGTGAAACTGGCTCATAATGTAGGGCACCAACAAGCGTTATGGGCTGGTCTGGAATGGGCAGCCCACAGCAAATACGATGCCGCTGTATCCATTGACGCGGATTTACAGGATGACATAAACGTGATTCCTAAAATGGTGGATAATTACAACAAAGATATAGACATTGTATATGGTGTAAGAAAGGAACGGAAAACAGACACTTTCTTTAAAAGACATACAGCACAGTTGTTTTATAAACTGATGAGGACGATGGGGGGAGACATAGTCTATAACCATGCTGATTTCCGGCTGATGAGCAGACGGACTTTACAGGCATTGGTTTCCCATCCGGAGCGTAATCTTTTCCTGCGGGGAATAGTCCCCACCTTAGGCTACTCGTCGGCTTCGGTTTATTATGACCGCAAAGAACGGTTTGCAGGAGAGTCCAAGTATCCACTCACCAAAATGCTGAACTTCGCATTGGATGGCATCACCTCATTTTCCGTCAAACCGCTACGGTTGATAACCACTGCCGGGCTGGTCTTTATGCTGGCATCCGTCATCGCCATTATTTACGCTTTATCGGCTTTCGCCAGCGGACAGGTATTTCCGGGATGGACTTCGTTATTGATCTCTGTATGGTTTATCGGTGGGGCTATCCTGACTGCAATCGGAGTCATTGGCGAATATGTGGGTAAGATTTATAAAGAGGTGAAACGCCGCCCGCGTTATTTCATAGAAAAAGAAGTAAACCTTTAACAGGTTTACTTCTTGGTAAAATGATACAAATAAATGATATCGCGAATATCACATCCCCGTTTTTTGCTTCTATACACTTCATTGAAAGTATATTCGTTTTCGTACCGGGGTTTAAATCCCTTAAAATCATTGGCTCCGACCAACAGATAGCCTTCATGAGGCATATCCCGCTCAAACAAAGCCACACGGTCATTATTATAAAAGTTAACCACATAGAAACGAAGCATATCCACACTGATATAAGAGTATATTTTCCCTTCAGGAACTATCTTGCGGACCTCTTCGGCCAGCCCTTTGTCGGACTTCACATTAAGAACAGCGGGTTGATAGACTCCATCCAAAGACATGAACAAGGCAAATGTCATAGCAACGGCACAATAAATGGCAAAGCCATAATGCTTGGTTCTGTTAATGCGCGTGAAATAGAATATAGCAATACACAATGGCAATAGAATAAGCAGAAAGCTAATAAAGGTGACAGGTATATCTTTCAATGCATCCATGTACAATATATTCTGAGCGGCGTGCCTTCCCTGGAAAATGCTGTCAGGCACCCATCCGCATTTCACCGCTATAAAAGTAAGAAGCAACAAAATACCGGCTACGGACAGGAAACCACTATATATTTTAATGGCTTTTGAACTGATCCTGACCAGATACACCACATATTCTGCCACAAAATAAGCGATAAACGGATAGATAGGCAGCAAATAGACACTTCGTTTGCTCTTTGGAATGCAATAGAACACAAAAATTAAAACAATACTCAACAATGAGAACAACCGGGTATCATCCATCTCACGTATATAGGTCGTAAACCGATTCCACCACTCACGCGGTTTGCCGGAAATCTTTTTGTATTTCAAGCTGAACAAAGAAAGCAATACCAACAAGGTATAAGGTGCATATCCCGCCAAGACGGTGAATACATTATAATAAGCAGGATTCTCGTGCGATTCATAAGTCATTTTACCCATAAAACGCCCAAAATTCTCTTCCATCACCAAGGCGATGAAGTTGTCTCCTCCCTGCTGATAGGCTGCAAGATACCAGACAGCTGGCAAAATACATGAGACAACGGCAATCAGAAACATGGAAAAAAATGCTTTATAGAACTTCATTCCACGAACCAACAGATAGACTCCTGTAACCAAACAAGGCAGGATGATACCGACAGGACCTTTGGTCAAAGCAGCACACCCCATGAACAACGTAGCCGCCCATGGAAACCTCCGATGCCCCTTCTCACACCATTTATAGAGCTGATAAAGTGCCAGTACAATAAAAGCGGTCAGCATCATATCGACACGGCAGTTCATACCCGCGCGATGCACCTCGAAGTTGGATAATGTAATGACAGACATCAGGAAAGCGAGAGAAGTGCCTTTACGTCTGGCATAAAACAAATACCCTCCCAATACCATAATTATCAGCGACAAAGCAGACGGCATCCGAGAAGTATATTCAGTCACTTTACCTGCAATAGACGAGACTGCCGCAATACACCAATGAAAAAAAGGCGGCTTATAAGCAATATCCCCTCCATTGTTTACCGGCAGTATCCAGTTACCGGTCTCCAACATAGAATAAGCTACTGCAGCCTCACGAGGCTCTCCTTTGGTATGGAAATCTGTTAACCCAAGAAATGGCAGAATCGTAACCATGCTTACCAACAACAACCCAACAAACGCTTTATGCTTCATTATTTCTATTTTTATTGACTATAATAAATGCTTTCTACATGCAAAAATAGAGAAAAACTTCCAAAGTCTGTTCTATTTTGATAAGAACATCCATTTTTTACACATATCACTTCCTTTTATTTAGTTTAAAATATATCTTTGTATTAATTGTCAGAAATAACAACAAGTAGTATGAAACAAGTACCTGCATACAGTATCGGAGTCATCATTTCCACATACAATAATCCGGCATGGCTGGAAAAAACTCTGTGGGGATATCTTTTTCAAACTCTCCCGGCGCATGAAATTATTATTGCTGATGACGGGTCTAAAGAAGAGACACGCCAATTAATAGATCGTTTCAAAGACAAACTACCTATTAAGCATGTATGGCATAAAGACAACGGATTTCAAAAACCACGTATATTAAACAGTGCCATCTTAGCCGCCCATTCCGATTATCTGATTTTCACAGATCAGGATTGCATCCCACGTAAAGATTTTATTGCTACCCATGCTGCCTATGCAGAGAAAGGATATTTCCTTTCAGGAGGATATTTCAAACTGCCAATGAATATCAGTCTTGCATTAACTAACCAGGATATAGAAAACGAAAATGCTTTTTCTCTATTCTGGTTAAGGAAATACCAGCACCTGAAATGGCATTTCAAATGCACCAAGCTCATTAAAAACAAATCATTCTGCCTGCTCATGAATGCCATAACTCCTACCAAAGCTACTTGGAACGGCTGTAATGCTTCAGGATGGCGTGAGGATATGCTAGCAATAAACGGCTTCAATGAAGAGATGCAATACGGAGGAGAAGACCGTGAATTTGGCGAGCGAATGTTCAATATGGGACTTAAGTCCAAACAAATACGCTATTCTGCAATAGTCCTTCACCTAGACCATAGTCGTCCGTATAAGAACCAAAAGGCTTTGGAAAAAAATCGCATCATCCGCCAAAACACCCGGAAGACAGGTATTTTTGAGACCCCCTACGGAATCAAGCAACGATATTAGATCTTTCCTATACAATAGGAAAGGCGCGAAACGCATTACCGTCTGCCCAAATCGTCATACACACTTTGCAAAATAGCCTTTCCTTTATTTATACGCTGCTCGCTGCCGGCAGGCTTTTCCAACAAGATACTTTCCGAATTATTATCAAATACCGTTACGCCGGTGCTGTCGCGGAAAGAGAAACCATTATTGAAACTATAAAAAGCAAAAGGATACGTGTAATCACTGCCCAGCACATTGCGGCTGAAAGTAAAGGAAGAATGATCCATGCCCAACTGTCCCAGCAAAGTGGCGGCCAGATCGGCCTGGTTCATTATCTTATCTATTTTCATGGGTTGCTTTACCGCTCCTCCCAGCCAGAGCATCGGAATATGATAAAACTCAGGAGCCGTGTTCAATCCTACACGCGGATAATAGAAGCCATGATCGGGCAGACAAACGACCAGCAGATTCTCCCAAACCGGAGTCTGTTTCAACTTGTCTATAAATTTCCCCAAACACTCGTCTGTAAACGCAAAAGCATTGGGTATCTTCTCGTCCAAACGATGGTAGGGAACTTCAAAAGGCTCGTGACTGCTTAAAGTCAGAAAGGCGGTATGCCACGGAGCTTCTTTTCGATCTTTCAACTGACTATAAAGATATTCAAAAGTAATGTCATCATTTACCCCCCATGCGTTACTGGTCTGTTCCGCCAGAGAGAAATCCTTATCGGCAGTCAGGTACTGGTATCCTTTGCCCAGCAAATAGCTCTTCATATTGGTGAAGTTAATATCACCTCCATACAGGAAATCTGTTTTATAACCGGATTTTACCAGCTCTTCCGCAATGGAAGGAAGCGTACGGCTCTTGGCGGGAATCTTCATGACCGACGCCGTAGGCAATCCAAGGTAACCGCTGAAAGTACAGACTGTCCCCCGGTCTGTACGGAAACTATTAGCATAACAATTGGTGAAGAAGACACCTTCTTCAGACAAGCGGTTGAAATGAGGAGCGACCTCAGGAATGCCACCCAGCGGACCAATGAAACGCGCACCATAGCTTTCCATTAAAATAATCAGAATATTAGGACGACGGGTATTCAGCACTTGGACAATACTGTCTCCATCTGTTGCCGGATAAAGTCCGTCAAACAATTCAGCCCGCTTTTCTTCATCAAAGAAGTTGAACTCCGCAGCAAAATCCTGTGATTTGCCCATAGAGGACAACAAGCTGAAATCGGGATTGACCGCCGAATGGTTCAAGAACGGTTCGCTACTGAAATACACTTGCCCTATATTGGACGTAGATTCCGTGACACCACCGCGTATCATGATAAAAAGCACACCTCCTATCAACAGCATAACAGCGGTTCCCGCCCATCGTCTCCGGACAACTCCCAGGACAGAAGGCGTAATTTTCAAAAGCAAGCAGGTATAAAGGGCTATCAGTAATAAGATGGCCAGAACTCTCAGCGCTATAAAACCGGTTGAAACACTTGCCAAAGCTTCTTTCGGTGAATCGACATAAAGAAAGACAGATGCATCCAGTTTGAATCCCCAGAAAGTATATAACGCCATATCTACCACAAAAACAATAGAGACCAAAGTGGCAACCAATATATAATAGCCCCAAAGAATCTTCTTCAAAGGGAATTTCTTCAACCAGATGCTGACCAGTACCAACAGGAACGGAAGTGCTGTGAGGTATCCCGCTGTAGCGGCATCAAGACTGGCTCCATGCACCATCACCTGCATATACTCGGCCGGCCCGAACCCTTTTTCAATGGAACCATTATAGAGCATGAACAATGGTTTCTGTAGAATAAATATCAGTAAGACTGTAAAAAAGTACAGGCTGATATAAGCAATCCTCTTTTTCATATCTTCAATTTCTTTCTTATTTCCGTCCGAAATCAGCCGGTACCTCTCCCCATCGGTCGGTTTCCCATTTCAATAAAGGTATGGTATATGTATTTTCTTTCAGCCAGTTCTCGGCTCGCTCTATCATTTGAAAAAGTTTCTCCGTCTTAGGAGTCCGTTCCAGTTTGGTTTTGCATTTCTTCTGTTTCACCCAGCTCAACGCGTTACGGCTGTCCGAGTAGACAGGCATATTGATATTCTTCTGCTTCATCAATGCCAGAGCATGGACAATGGCAAGAAATTCTCCGATATTATTCGTGCCATAAACAGGACCGAAATGAAAGACTTCCTGTCCGGTAAGCAAATAAACGCCCCGATATTCCATCGGTCCGGGGTTTCCACTGCAAGCGGCATCCACAGCCAAACAGTTCAGATCAAAGTTCTCGGGAAGTTGTTTAGGAGTATCGTCTTTTTTAACAGCATTCTTTCCTATATAATGGAAAGCGGAAGAAGCCAAGGCGTGTTCCGCCTCCTCTTTGGTCTCAAATGACTTGTATTGCGCGCCATCGTAACCTTTTATCTGTAGCTGGCAGTCAGTCCAGGAGTCATAAACTCCCGGATTGACACCTTTCCATACTACATAATATTTCTGTTTCTTTGCCATTTACATACGTTCAGGCACTTCAATACCCAGCAAGCCCATCGCTGTCTTCACAATCTTGCCCACATTGGCACTCAGCGCCAGACGGAAGACTTTCAACGCTTCATTTTCTTCACGCAAAATGCTGAAATCATGATAGAACTGGTTGTATTCCTTCACCAAATCGTATGCATAGTTCGCTATAATGGAAGGATTATAGTCCGAACCCGCCTGCTTGACAACCGATTTAAAATCGGCCAGCATCTGAATCAGACCTTCTTCCTTCGCGCTCAGTTCCAAACCTACAGGAATGACTTCGGGAATAACGATACCTGCTTCGGTCGCCTTGCGCAATACAGACTGGATACGGGCATACGTATATTGAATGAAAGGTCCTGTATTGCCATTGAAATCTATCGATTCTTTCGGATTGAAAGTCATGTTCTTACGTGCATCCACCTTCAGGATAAAATATTTCAAAGCACCCAGACCAACAATGCGGGCAATATTATCAGCTTCTTCCTGGGTCAGGCCGTCCAATTTTCCTAATTCGGCGGAAGTTTCCTTAGCAGTTTCAATCATTGCTTCCATCAAATCATCCGCATCCACTACTGTACCTTCACGGCTTTTCATCTTGCCCTCGGGCAGTTCCACCATACCGTATGAGAAATGAACCAGTCCTTTTCCCCATTCAAAGCCCAATTTGTCCAACAAGATAGAAAGCACCTGGAAATGATAATTTTGTTCATTACCCACTACATAAATCATCTTGTTGATGGGGTAATCCTGGAAACGTAACTTGGCTGTGCCGATATCCTGAGTCATATAGACAGAAGTGCCGTCACCACGAAGCAGCAGTTTATGGTCTAATCCTTCGGCAGTCAGGTCAGCCCATACAGAGTTGTCCTCTTTCCGGTAGAAGAAACCTTTTTCCAGTCCTTCCATCACTTTCTCCTTACCTTCCAGATACGTATTCGACTCATAATAAATCTTATCGAAACTAACCCCCATCATCTTATAGGTTTCATCGAATCCGGCATATACCCAGTCATTCATCTTCTTCCACAAAGCACGGATTTCGGGATCATTCGCCTCCCACTTACGGAGCATCTCGCGAGCTTCCAGCATCAGAGGAGAATTTGCCTCCGCCTTCGCTTTAGCCTCTTCTTCATTCAAGCCTTCGGCCTGATACTGAGCCGTCAGTTCCTTTACTTCAGCCTTGTAATGCTTGTCGAAAGCTACATAATAGTCACCGATCAAATGGTCTCCCTTTTTGCCCGATGACTCAGGTGTCTCACCGTTACCATATTTCAACCAGGCCAGCATGGACTTACAGATATGGATACCACGGTCGTTTACAATATTTGTCTTGACCACCTTATTGCCATTTGCCGCCATGACATTAGCCAAGGCATTCCCCAGCAGATTGTTACGGACATGGCCCAGATGGAGCGGTTTGTTTGTATTGGGAGAAGAATACTCAATCATCACCAACGGAGAGTTCTCCGTAGCCTTTTCAATGCCGTATTCAGAAGCAGCTTGAATGGAATTCAAAAGTTCAATCCAACAATCCGAGGTAATGGTCAGATTAAGAAAGCCCTTCACTGCATTGTAAGCCGAAACCAGTTCGGGAGCATGTTCTTTCAAGTATCCGCCAATTTCTTGTGCAGTTTGTTCAGGACCTTTCTTAGACATTTTCAGAAAGGGGAAAACAACCAATGTAAGGTGTCCTTCAAACTCTTTCTTTGTCTTTTGCAGTTGTACCATTTTCTCGGGTACATCCTGTCCATACAACGTTTGGATAGCGCTGATAATGGACGCGGTGAGTTTTTCTTCTATATTCATAATATGTACGTACTTATTTATTATTGAGTTGCAAAGATATGAATTTTAAACGAAATCCATTCTATTTCTTCTTCAAGTCTTCCGGAGAGGCCAATTTATAAAGTTTGTCACTGGGACGTACCTTTTCGGGAACCTTAAAGGACACATGCTGGCCTTTCCTTACCACATCCACCGGTTTCAGATCCACACGCGCCTCATCCAATGTCAGGAACACCGCTCCTGTAGTAGGGCCTGTGATCAGAAGTTTATCCCCTGCTTTCATCTCAGCGGCTTCCACCAGAAACTCGGCCACACCGATATTGGAGAAATACTTGATTCCCTTGCCCACATACACTTTACGCTCAGTAGCCTCCGAACCATAGTTCCTGCTCCATTCGCCTAGACGCTGTCCCAAATAATATCCATTCCAGAATCCGCGATTGAACACAGTCTTCAGCCGTTCATCCCAAACCTGCTTCTTCTCCTCGGTAAAGGTACCCTCCAGATAAGAGCGGATGGCCTCTTTGTAACATTCCACCACGGTACGTACATACTCGGGACCCCGGGCGCGCCCCTCAATTTTGAAGACACGCACGCCTGCCTCTATCATCTCATCCATAAAATGGATCGTTTTCAGGTCTTTAGGAGACATGATGTATTTATTGTCCACTTCCAGCTCAATGTCACTCTCCCTGTCTTTCACATCGTATGCACGACGGCATATCTGCATGCAAGCCCCCCGGTTGGCGGAAGCATTCATCTCGTGCAAACTGAGATAACACTTGCCCGACACTGCCATACAAAGCGCTCCGTGGCAGAACATCTCGATACGGACCAATTCCCCATTCGGACCTTTAATTTGTTCCTTCTGGATCGTATCATAAATCACCCGCACCTGCTTCAAATTCAATTCACGTGCCAGCACCACCACATCAGCAAAGCGAGCATAGAATTTCAACGCTCCGGCATTGCTGATATTCAACTGGGTGGAAAGATGTACTTCCTGCCCCACCTCGCAACAATAAGCCATTACCGCCACATCCGCAGCAATCACGGCACTGATTCCTGCCTCCTTAGCCGCATCCACAATGGTACGCATCAAGGCAATATCTTCATCATAAATAATGGTATTGATCGTAAGATAGCTCTTGATACCATATTCATCACAGATCTGAGCTATCTCGCGTAAGTCATTGACGGTAAATGTACTGGCAGAACGTGCGCGCATATTCAAACTCTCAATTCCAAAGTAAATAGAATCCGCGCCTGCCTGTATGGCCGCTGCCAGCGACTCACGTGAACCCACAGGAGCCATTATTTCAAAGTCTTTTATAGAAGCTTTCATTATTCTTTTGATTAATGTGTATGCAAAGGTAGGCTTTTTTCCGTATTTTTGCAGCTAGATTTCACCACAGATTACACAGATTCACACAGATTATAGATTAATGCCCAGATGAGTCTGCTCTTTCTGTGATAACAAAGATAAACATAAAAATTATGAAGATTAGAAATATAAATCTGGGTAAATACCCCATTCTCTTGGCTCCGATGGAAGATGTAACAGACCCCGCTTTTCGCCTGATGTGCAAGAAGTTCGGTGCTGATATGGTATATACCGAATTTGTATCGGCAGACGCATTGATACGTTCAGTAGGTAAAACGATGCAGAAGCTGAATATCAACGATGAGGAACGCCCCGTAGCCATCCAAATTTATGGCAGAGACACGGAAACAATGGTAGAAGCGGCGAAAATAGTAGAAGAGGCGCATCCGGACATCCTAGATATTAATTTTGGCTGTCCTGTAAAGCGTGTGGCAGGCAAAGGAGCCGGTGCAGGTATGCTGCAAAATATCCCGTTGATGTTGGAGATTACTCGTGCTGTTGTGGATGCTGTAAAAATTCCCGTTACTGTAAAAACGCGTCTAGGCTGGGACAATGATCACAAAATCATAGTAGATCTGGCCGAACAATTACAAGACTGCGGCATTGAAGCACTGACCATTCATGGACGCACCCGTACACAAATGTACACCGGTGAAGCGGATTGGAGTTTAATAGGTGAAGTAAAAAAGAATCCCCGTATACATATACCTATCATTGGAAACGGAGATGTAACTACGCCACAACGTGCCAAGGAATGTTTTGACCTGTATGGAGTGGACGCTATTATGATTGGCCGGGCCAGCTTTGGACGCCCATGGATATTCAAGGAAGTAAAACATTATATAGAAACCGGTAAGGAACTCCCTGCCCTTTCTTTTGATTGGCGGCTGAATGTACTCCGCCAGGAAGTGTTGGACAGTGTGAATCTGCTTGACGAGCGCCGCGGTATTCTTCATGTACGCCGCCATCTGGCTGCTTCTCCTTTATTCAAAGGTATTCCCAACTTTAAAGAGACACGTATCGCCATGCTCCGTGCCGAAACAGTGAAAGAACTCTTCAGCATTCTGGACTACATAAAAGGAAATTACGGAATGAATGAATAATTTGTCAATGTGCCAATTTGGCTGCGCTGTGTTATGCATAGCAATTGGCACATCGGCAAATCAGCACATTATTCATTTATTTTACGCAATCCTCTTTTGGGAGAGAAATCAATGTCTTTAGGATTGCCTTTATAAGCCACCTCACCACTACTGGATGCTTTCGCTGTCAGCGAGCCGGTCACATAACACTCCACATCACCGGAGGAACTGGCACTGGCAGTTACATTTACCGCCTTCATCCCTTTTGCCTTTACATCCCCGCTGCTGCTGGCTCTATAAGAAGCGTTCTCACAACTGCCAGCCAAAACTACATCTCCGGAAGAACTGGCATCAGCAGATACATTGACAGCGTTCAGATTCTTGATCGACACATCACCGGAACTACTGGCATCAGCAGAGAAATTCGTACAAGACACCTTTTCCAAAACCACATCACCCGAACTATTAGCGGTAGCTACGAAATCATTGCAAGAAACAGCACCGCCTGTTACATCGCCACTACTGCTGGCCTTGACTGTAACCTTTCCGTTTGTTTTCAGTCCGTTCTTTATAATAATGTCACCGGAACTGGAAGCTTTCAGACTGTTCACAGCCGGAGCAGAAACTCTTACTTCCTTTTTATGTTTTCCGTTTATTGAAAAATTGTTCCCCGGCGATTTAAAACCGACCTTAAGTACTCCGCCCTCCACACGTACATCAATATAATCCACCAGATTGTCCGGAGCATATATTTCCACATGTTGTCCACCGGAGCTTTGAGTATAGATTACATCCACCGAAGAACTGGTGGAAATGGCATTAAAACTACCCACATTCACTTTCTTGGCAACATAGTTTTTACTAGGAACTATTCTCTCCGCACATGCTGTCACCGACACTAACATGAGGGTTACCGTCATTAAAATTGATACTAATTTTCTCATATTGCTTCTGTTTTTATTTATTAGACGTTATTTACAGGCCAAACGTTGCAGTGTTTGCCCACTATTTTGAAAACAGCATTCATACCAAGGGCATTTATCCCTGGAAATCAATACTATAGAAAAAGGCAGGGTGTCCGAAAATGGACACCCTGTACGTTTTTATATGCTTTTCAGGACTATTTCAGCACAAGTTGGAAGACTACCGAAGCAAACCAACGCTTATACATATAAGTAGCCGCAATATAAATACATACCGCCGAAATCCATCCGGCAATAACATCAATTAAATAATGCGCCTGGATATAGACCGTAGCACAGCATAGAAGTACATAGAACGGTGCCAAGAAATAACACAGTTTCTTATTCACACGATAGGCCATAATCATCACAATAGTAGATATACCGACATGTGAGCTGGGGAAAGCAGCCGTGGGCCGTTCCCCCACTTCCTGTGAGGCCTCCACCAAATTAAAGAAGAAACCATGATCAAAACCGGGACCGGGCAACAGAATGTCATTGTTATTGAAATAATCACCGATAGCCGGGAAATGCTGAGCCATCACATTGTCCATTCCGATAGCCGGAAAATAGAATTGCGGACCGGCAACCGGAACCAATATATATATAAGGTAATAGATGAAAAACGAAGTAACCAGCACAAACGATACTTTCTCGAACCACTCAAAACGGAACAGAAAATAATAGATAGTCACAATCCCGATCATCGGGTAATAAGCAAAATACCCCATATTGAACGGCTCACTGAACCATACGGAAGGAAAATGCTCACTAAATTCTACCGAAGGCTGGCAACGGAACAAAAACTGCTCTGCCGAAGCGAAGAAATGATCCAGATTGGGGAAAAGACGGTTAAACTCAAAGGTATCGGGATACCAATACGCCAAAAATGCCATTTGCACAGCCATCCGTATAAACGCCGTAAGTTTACACGGATACTTATGATACAGATATATCAATGCAAACGTAATGACCACAATGCCTGCACGCTCCGAAAGCATCATTACAGGGTGGTCCATACGAGGAAATAATACTAAAACCATTATGGTCGTGAGGGCATTATATATCAGACTAATGCTCTCAACGGCAAACAATCCTTTCACACTGTCTACCCGTTTGAATAAATTTAAAGCCATCCTTCTTTCTTATACCATGCAATGATTTCCTTTACTCCCTTGTCTAAAGGGTACTCCGGACGATATCCCAGCTCTTCCACCAAGGGTGAAATATCGCATTGCCAATTACGTTGTTTCATTATTTTATATTTGTCAGCATTCAGCGTACTTACCTTTCCCAGGCAACGCGCTGAAAATTCAGCGAGCAAAGATACAACTTTTAAAATAAATAACGGGCATTTAATGTGTATAACCCACGGATTACCAAGTTCTTTTTGTATCAAATCAGAAAAAGCACGGCTGGAATAGACATTTCCGTCACTCACAAAATAGGCGCGCTGCCTCACTCCATGTTCTATCGCCAAATAAACAGCCTGTACCAAATCT
Organism: Bacteroidaceae bacterium; assembly: GCA_011959205.1. Lineage (GTDB taxonomy): Bacteria > Bacteroidota > Bacteroidia > Bacteroidales > Bacteroidaceae > Phocaeicola. The sequence continues at coordinate 3,952 of BLLV01000223.1, read as the reverse complement.
TTCACGTAAATAAAGGTAAGATCCTGCCTTTTAAACCCGGGGGCAAAGTCTATATGCTGCTTGATGGACTTCGCCATCAGAAAATAATCGCGTTCGCGAGGCCCATAGACGCCCGTAGGACGGAAAATCACTGCCGGAAAATCATCCAATGACTGCAAGTAATGTTCCGACTTCAGCTTACTGACCCCGTATGCCGTATTGGGCATTGCCGTATCACGCTCACTAATAGGTGCATAATTATCTTCATGAATAGGACCGAAAATACTAAGTGAACTGATATAGACAAATTGCCGGGGAACCATATCCAAGGTTCTCAAAGCTTCTACAAAATTACGGGTATAGACATAATTACCTTTGTCGAATTCGTCTTTATGAAGGCATTTAGTAACACCGGCACAATGGATGATATAATCCCATCCCTCATGCAATTGTTTATGAACAGCCAATTGCTCCGTCAACCTTCCGGGATGAGCAAAATCCAATTCGGCAAATTGAATGCGAGGATCTTTCAAATAGGTACGACTGCTGCTTTTACGTACACCAGCCCATACCTGCATGCCTCTTTCCAGTCCTCCCTCCACCAGGAAACTGCCAATAAATCCGCTTGCTCCGGTTACCAGCACTTTCTTTAATTGACAAGTATTCTTTTGTGCAAATTCTTCGTTATTCATTCTTCGTATTTTATTTCACCGGTTCCACATGAATACCCACATGAGTATCCTCTCCAAACTTTTCTTTCAATCTATGTTCAATGCCGGTTGCTGTCTCGTGCGCTTTATGCAGAGAAATGTTCCCGTCCATGCGTATATGAATCTCTATAGCATAATTGTTTCCGATACGCCGCGTGCGCAAATGATGCGGCTCGCTGACTCCGTCAAAGGATAACACAATCCGCTCTATCTCACGTTCCACGCTGTCCGGCAAAGACTTTTCCAGCAATTCATCCAGACAAGGAATCAGCAACTTAATGGAAACCCGCATAATAAAGAAACTGACTATCACAGCGGCAATAGGATCAAGTACCGCCCAATGAGGACCAAGCAAAATCGCTCCGCCAATGCCGGCAGCCGTTCCAACGGATGACAATGCATCGCTTCTATGATGCCATGCATTCGCCACAACAGCCTGCGAGTGGCATCTTTTTCCTACTCTGACCGTATATTGATAAAGTATCTCCTTCAACAAAACAGAAATAATGGCAGCAACCAATGCCAACATGCCCGGCTGACGAAGCTCCCCGCCTCGCAGAAAAGCCAATATTTCTGTTGCTCCATTCCACAATATTCCAAATCCTACCCCCAGTAACGCCATACCAATCAAAGCAGTAGCCAATGTCTCATATTTCCCATGACCATAATCATGGCTTTTATCTACAGGTTTATTGGATATGCGCACGAAAAGAATCACCACTACGTCCGTAATGAAGTCAGAAAGAGAATGAACAGCATCCGCCAACATGGCGGCACTATGCCCCGCTATTCCGGCAAGAAATTTAAAAACAACCAGCAAAAAATTAACAAAACTCCCTGCCAATGTAACTTTATAAATTTCTTTTTCCCTGATTTTCTTATCAAATTCAGTCATAATTATTGTTTTAGAGCGGACAAAGATAACACGTTTCATTTAGATTCAACCAAATTTAATGTATCTATTGAACCGCCATTCCAATTATTTTGTTTACTTTGTAACACATAATACATTAATAGATCCCCTTATGGCTAAAAAGAAAGAAAAAAAAGCAGGGAAACGTATGAAAAAAAGCGAAATGTCTGAACGACTGATCAGCTTATTCCACACAAAACCAAACGAAACATTCAGTCTGAAACAATTATCAAGCAGCCTGAACCTCACTACACATCCGCTTAAAATGCTTTGTGTGGACATCATTTCTGAAATGATTGAGGATGATTTTCTGCAAGAAATAGAAAAAGGACACTACAAACTGAACGACCACAGCTTAATTATGACTGGGGTCTTTCAGCGTAAAAGCAACGGCAAGAATTCCTTCATCCCCGATGATGGCGGAGAAACTATTTTCATAGCCGAACGTAATTCGGCACATGCCATGAATAATGACAAAGTAAAAATCGCCTTATTTGCCAAACGCAAGAACCGGAATCCGGAAGGTGAAGTGATAGAAATTTTGGAACGTGCCAACGATACTTTTGTCGGCACACTCAAAGTAGAGAAATTCTACGCCTTCCTGCTGACCGAGAACCGCACCCTGGCAAATGACATTTTTATCCCGAAAGACAAGCTGAAAGGTGGGAAGAACGGAGACAAAGCGGTTGTAAAAATTGTAGAATGGCCTAAAGAGGCAAAGAATCCGATCGGACAAGTGATTGATATTTTGGGAAAAGCAGGAGAGAACACGACCGAGATGCATGCCATTCTGGCCGAATTCGGTTTACCTTACGTATATCCTAAGAATGTAGAAACCGCTGCCGAAAAGATTCCGGCAGAGATTTCCGAAGCGGACTATGCAGAACGTGAAGATTTCCGCAACGTCACAACTTTCACCATTGACCCGAAAGATGCCAAGGACTTTGACGACGCACTCTCCATCCGCCCCATCAAACCGGGATTATGGGAAGTAGGCGTGCACATTGCCGATGTTACTCACTATGTAAAAGAAGGAAGTGTCATCGACAAAGAAGCCGAAAAACGCGCCACTTCCGTTTATCTGGTAGATCGCACCATCCCGATGCTGCCCGAACGGCTGTGTAACTTCATCTGTTCCCTCCGCCCCGACGAAGAGAAACTGGCATTCTCCGCCATTTTCGACATGAACGAAAAGGGAGAGGTAAAAGACTCGCGCATCGTGCACACCGTTATAAAGAGCGACCGCCGTTTCACCTATGAAGAGGCGCAAAAAGTGATTGAAACGGGTGAGGGCGACTACAAAGAAGAAATACTGGAGTTGAACAAGCTGGCACAAATCCTACGTAAACAAAGATTGGCCGCCGGCGCTATTGACTTTGACCGCGTAGAAGTGAAATTTGAGATAGACGAAACCGGCAAACCGCTCAGCGTTTACTTCAAAGAATCCAAAGAAGCGAATAAACTGATTGAAGAATTTATGCTATTGGCCAACCGTACGGTGGCCGAAAAGATCGGGAAAGTACCTAAAAACAAAAAAGCCAAAGTATTCCCTTACCGTATCCACGACCTTCCGGATCCCGATAAACTGGAGAACCTGAACTGGTTTATCAATCGCTTCGGATATAAGATACGTACCTCGGGTACCAAAACCGAGGTATCCAAATCCATCAATCGTTTATTGGACGACATAAAGAACAAGAAAGAACAAAATTTGGTGGAAACCGTATCCTTGCGTGCCATGCAAAAAGCCCGTTATTCCACTCATAATATCGGTCACTACGGTCTGGCGTTCGACTATTATACCCATTTCACCTCACCTATCCGCCGTTTCCCGGATATGATGGTACACCGTCTGCTCACCCGCTATCTGGCAGGAGGACGTACGGCACAGGAAACGAAATACGAAGAACTGTGCGACCATAGTTCTGAGATGGAGCAAATCGCTGCCAACGCGGAACGTGCGTCTGTAAAATACAAACAAGTAGAGTTTATGAGCGAACGTCTGGGCATGGAGTTCGATGGCGTCATTTCCGGAGTTACCGAATGGGGGCTGTATGTGGAACTGAATGAAAACAAATGCGAAGGTATGGTTCCCATGCGCGACCTTGGTGACGATTATTATGATTTCGATGAAAAGAACTATTGCCTGACAGGCCGCCGGCATCACAAGAAATTCAGTTTGGGAGATCCGGTTACGATTAAAGTAGCCCGCGCCAATCTGGAGAAAAAACAACTTGATTTCGCTTTGATCGAAAAATAAAGATTCATATCCTGTTGCAGGGGCGGATAAAGCCTCATAGCCGTCAGGCTAAGCTAGCTTATTAAATAAAAGGTAGGTATTCTTATCCTT
>BLLV01000222.1 GCA_011959205.1 Bacteroidaceae bacterium | reverse complement strand
AATGCTTATGGTTTGATGATGAAGCAAATGTACTTCTTTTTTTTGAATAGTGGGCAGATGGAAAGGTTAAATTCTTCTATCGGAAAGGGTTTTCGGACATTGTATTCTTTACAACCAGACAGACCTCACAGCCATCTCATGCCAGTGACGATCATTTCAATGAATTACGAGAGATTTCGTAAAATGCAAGAGGAATCGGCCTCTTGCGATTAAGCTGGCCGAAAAAACTATATTTCATGAATAGTAGGATGAGAGTCCGCAGATTCCCGAACCGGACGGTTCCTATGTTTGAAATTGTAATGTATTACCTATATATATATAAAGAAACAAGAAAGAAACGGGCTGACAAATCAAAGGGTATCAAAAATGAAAAAAAGTATTGTAGAAACAAAAGAGTTTATACAGAATAAGAAACAGGGTGATTGAGAATCAGCGCCCTAAAATCTTATTCGATATATTGTCTAATATAATTAATTGAATATCAATAGGAAAAACGGGTCCGATTCTAGCCGAACCGGGTAAGAGAACTCTATGCCTAATGAATAGTTATCATGGTAAAATGCATCAATTCATACTCTCGGATTCTTTCCTCCTATAGTAAAAACAGATTATCTTATAGCTATTATCCAAATAAATTCTACTTTTGCATCGCAACATCTTCCCCTAGAAGCGTTGTATTGTTCCAAATTTTGTTTAATTTTGCAGCGTTGTTCCTCGGATGGTGTTCCGGGAATTGCTGAAAATTAAATATATAGGAAGCGTTTAGCTTTATCCTCATCTTTAAAATCGCCAAATTTTAGATAACAGGGATAAACAATACAGACGCTCACCAATTCTATACATACAGCTATTGTTGTGTGCATATAGTATTGCGTGGGGAAGATGTTGTTTATTTGTTATCGGGTGTTTGGCGATACCTTAAGGTGGATAAACGAATCAGTTCCCACGCATCCTTTTATGTAAAATCGCCATTCGGGGAATTGGGGCGCCAATAATAACGACAAAGTGCTATTTAATTCTTTTGAGTTTCTTGTGTTTCTGCCGATTGTGTTTTTACTCTATTGGCTTGTGTTCAAGTCATTAAGATGGCAGAACTTATTTGTAGTGGCGGCAAGCTACCTGTTTTATGGCTGGTGGGACTGGTGTTTCCTCATCCTGATTGCCATTACTACTTTTTGCAGTTTTGCCAGCGGCGTATGGCTGGAGAAGTGTGAAGGGCAGCGTGTCAGGCAGAAATGGATTAGTGCATCAAATATCTTGCTTAATCTGGTGATTCTTTGTATCTTTAAGTATTATAACTTTTTCGGAGAGAATTTGGCCGAATTATTCAGTGCTTTCGGTATGCAGTTGGATTGGGTGACGTTGGATATTCTTTTGCCTGTAGGAATCAGTTTCTATACGTTTCAGGCCTTAAGTTATACCATTGATGTGTATCAGCATAAAATAAAACCCACCCGTGATGTGGTTGCTTTCTTTGCCTTTATCAGTTTCTTTCCGCAGTTGGTTGCCGGCCCTATTGAAAGAGCCACTCATCTTTTGCCGCAGTTTCTGGCTCCCCGTACATTCAGTTATGAAAAGGCAGTGGATGGTATGCGGCAAATCCTGTGGGGATTATTCAAGAAGATGGTGGTGGCAGACAACTGTGCGGTGGCAGTCAATCTTATTTTTGATGAGTATCAGACTTTGGACGGGTTCAGTCTTTTCTTGGGAGCCGTCTTCTTTACTTTCCAGATTTATGGTGATTTTTCCGGATATTCCGATATAGCGATTGGTACGGCCCGCTTGTTTGGCATTCAGTTGATGCGTAATTTCAACTTCCCTTATTTCTCGCGTGACATAGCCGAGTTTTGGCGCAAGTGGCACATCTCACTGACCACTTGGTTTCGCGATTACATCTATATACCTTTGGGGGGCAGCCGTTGTGGTAAGTGGAAAGTGGCGCGCAATACTTTGATTATATTCTTAGTCAGCGGTTTCTGGCATGGGGCCAACTGGACTTTTATCTGTTGGGGAGCTTTTCATGCGTTACTTTTCTTTCCGCTGTTCATGCTGGGGAAAAACAGAAAGTATCAGGATGTAGTTGCAAAAGGACGGTTGCTGCCTTCTGTAAAAGAAGCTTGTCAGATGGTCTTTACTTTTTTATTGGCGGTTGTAGGCTGGATTATATTCCGGGCTGAAACGATGCGCCAGGCATGGAACTATATGATTTGTATGGTCACCAAGTTCCACATTTGTATGCCGGAATATGGGAAGAAAACGTTGGTCTACATTTTTATATTGTTGATAGTAGAATGGTTGCAGCGTGAAAAACAATTCGGCCTGCAATTGGAACTCAAAGGGATGTTCCGTTATCGTACGGTGCGGTGGGGCATTTATTATCTTCTGTTTATAGTCTCTCTTGTGCTTGCAGGGCAGCAGGAGGAATTTATTTATTTCCAATTTTAATCATTATGAAGAAGTTTCTAAAAACAGTTTGTTTGTTTTCATTGCCTTTGCTGTTGTTGGGCATCGGTTTTGAATATTCATTGCGTCGGGTACCCAATCCTTTTCGGTTTAAAAGATATTTGTTGGAAGAGAAGGGAGGGCAAATCAAAACAATGATCATAGGCAGTTCGGTGGCCGGTTATGGCATTGACCCCTCCTGTCTGCCGGATAGCACGTATAATCTGGCTATCTCCGGACAGTGGTTCCGCTACAACGAAGCTCAGCTGGAAAAATATATCGACAGCTTGCCTCATTTGAAAAATATCATTTGGGGCATTGCGTACCAGGCGTTTTGGGAGGATGAGTATGAGTCTGGTGTATTCTATCAAGATTCTAAGCATGATGCCCAAATTGCGTATTATTCCATTTATATGGACATCAGCTTTGACCGTAATTTGATTCATAGGAGTGAGTTGTTGTCGGCAGGAAAAATCTGTGTTGAAAAGTGGTCAAAGCATTATTTGCAGCATGAAAAGACGATGTGCTGTGATTCGTTGGGGTTAGACCATAAATATGATTTGTCGGAGAAAGAGGAGGATGAGAAAAAATGGCTGAATGCTATACCTAGGTCAATAAAAATGCATACGGCATTGGATAATGAAAAGGCGGAGAGAATTTATCAGCAGAATATTCAACGGATGCATGCTGTGGCAAAATTATGTCACGACAGGGGAGTGAAACTCTATCTTGTAATCCCGCCTACTTATAAGATGTATTATGAAAATGTGGATGAAGGGCAGCTGCAACGGATGTTTCTGGCCATTCGTGAAGTTGCGGATAAATGGGATAATGTATCGGCGTATGATTATTTTAAAGACAATCGCTTCGTAGCAGATGATTTCTATGATGGAAATCATTTGACTTCGGATGTAGGGGCTGTGAAATTCGGGAATATTCTTCGGGAAGATATTTTTAAGGAATGATGGAAAAAGATGTTGGTATGGAAGGACTATTCAGATTGTAATTTTACGCTCGTCGGGACGGGTGGCTCCCATAGCCGTCAGGCTAAGCTAGCTTATTAAATAAAAGGTAGGTATTCTTATCCTT
>BLLV01000221.1 GCA_011959205.1 Bacteroidaceae bacterium | reverse complement strand
GTTGCACCCGAAGTAGTTGTTCACCGCATTGGAAAGGTAGGTCGTATTCGTGCCGACTATTGAACTAAACTTTTCTAAAGAGAGTTTTGAATCCAAATACACTTTTCTGATTTCCAAGTTATACAAAATGCTTTTATAAATCTCAAAATCAACTTTTCTTCCGGATGCGCCTTCCTTGGAGGACAGTATACTCCACTGCCGTTCCGCTTCTTTAAACAGCTTATCTTTCTGCGTTGTAGTAGAAAGCTCATTGCTTTGCATTTGAAATAGAGCATCCATGTTTTTAGTCAGTTTCTATAATAGCCATAATTTCATCGGACAAAAGTACCTATTTTACTCTATTCTGCAAGGCTTTCCACTAAAAAACTTTATAAAATACAGGAATATTTTAAGAAATAGGAATATCTAAATATTCTATCCCTCAAAAACTATTATAGAAAGGCTCAGAGCTTTATTGAAATCAACAATTGCTTTTACTATATACCTTAATATATAGGGTATTTTCCTTTTATCGAACAGTTCCAACTGATAAACAATAGCAATATCCAAATACTAATAACCTTTGATACCAATCTTATCCATATATTAGTTACTTTTGGACAAAAGTCACTATATTTGCGTTTATGAAAACATATACAAGTAATCATATCGTATTTTTTTCGCCTACACATACGTCAGCGAAAATAGCCCGTGCCATTGGAGAGAGCATAGGCATGGGTAGAAGAATAGAAATAGACCTCACTACAGACGAAAGCAGTAATCTGCTAGAGATCAAAGACTCTGTCACGATCATTGCAGTTCCCGTGTATGCAGGAAGGGTAGCTCCGACAGCGTTGCAACGACTACACAGGCTGAAAGGAGACAATGCCCCGGCTATCTTAGTCGCTGTATATGGTAACCGGGATTATGAAGATGCATTGGTCGAATTAAGAGATGAAACCATTCGATTGGGATTTACCCCGCTGGCAGCCGGTGCCTTTATTGGTGAACACAGCTATAGCCGTCCTAATATGCCCATTGCAGAAGGACGTCCGGACGCCACCGATTTACAGATTGCGGAACAATTCGGGAAAGACTGCCTGGCAAAGCTGGAAAAAGACGAAACATTATCCGATTTCAACATAAAAGGAAATGTACCTTACCGCTTTGTAGGCCCCTCTACTCCTGCCGCCCCGGTCTGCACAGAAAAATGTTTCGCCTGCGGCGAATGCATCGAAGTATGTCCTACTCATGCCATTGCTTTAAGCGATGAAGGAAAAATAGAAACAGAGATTACCCAATGTATCAAGTGTTGCGCTTGCGTAAAAGAATGCCCCAATGGCGCACGGGCTTTTGACACTCCTTACACCCCCATGTTACACCAAAAATGTGCGGCACGCCGTGAACCCGAATTATTTATATAATGAATAACAGAGATAAAAGAGTCCTGGTAGGAATGAGTGGCGGAATAGACAGCTCTGCCACCTGTATCATGCTGCAAGAACAAGGATATGAAGTAGTAGGAGTTACCATGAGAACGTGGGATGTTCCTTCCCGCTTTTCCACCCCCGGCCAAGACGAGCCTGACGATGTATTGGAGGCAAGGGCTTTGGCAAAACAACTGGGAATAGAGCACCATGTAGCTGATGTGAGGAAAGAGTTCAAACAGATTATTGTAAAACATTTCATTGACGAGTATATGCAAGGAAGAACTCCCAATCCTTGCGTCCTTTGCAATCCGCTATTCAAAGAGCGAATTCTCTGTGAATGGGCGGACCAAACGAATTGTGCGTATATTTCTACCGGGCATTATTGCAGACTGGAAGAACGTAAGGGAAAACTATATATCGTAGCGGGAGATGACCAAACAAAAGACCAATCCTATTTTCTATGGAAACTTCCTCAGGAGATACTTCAACGTTTTCTCTTTCCATTGGGAACTTATACCAAGCAAGAGGTACGGGAATATCTCCGTCAAAAAGGGTTCGAAGCAAAAGCCCGTGGAGGTGAAAGCATGGAAATCTGCTTTATAGAAGGGGATTACCGAGACTTTCTGCGTTCGCAATGCCCGGACATTGACACCCAAGTAGGACCGGGATGGTTTGTAGATAGTAAAGGAGTCAAGATAGGTCAGCATAAAGGCTTTCCTTATTATACAATAGGCCAACGGAGAGGGCTGGAAATCGCTCTGGGACATCCGGCATACGTGTTACGCATCAATGCCGAAAAGAATACAGTCATGTTAGGGGACGCCGAAGAACTTAAAACAGAATATATGCTGGTAGAAGACTATCACATAACAGATATGCAGGATTTACTACAATGCAAAGACCTGGCAGTACGCATCCGCTATCGCAGCAAGCCTATTCCGTGTCAAGTGTTCGCATTAGATGAAAAACAGCTATTGGTTCGTTTCCTTTCCGAAGCAACTGCTATTGCTCCCGGACAATCAGCCGTCTTTTATGAAGGGAAACGAGTATTGGGAGGCGCATTCATAGCTTCACAACGCGGCATCCGAAAAATTGCCGCAGACAACCAGAATAAATTTTAGATAACAAAAATCAGCCGGCTCTTGTCATTTATAGCCGGCTGCAAATGATTTTGAAATCGAATTACTCAGGCTCATACAAACATCGGCACTGAAATCTTTTCCACAACGAATCACATGATCCCAATCATCTTCAGACAGTTCTTCCAAATCATCCCGACGGATACGATGCTTTAACAACCCGAAAACGACTCCGGCATTAAAATTATCTCCGGCTCCCACCGTACTGACAGTCTGCAATGGCTCTACGTCATAATGCTTCTTCATACCTTTCGTATACAGACGAATTTCTTTTCCGCCATGTGTACAAATAAAATACGGACAATAAAATTCAATCTTACTTTTATAAATTTTATCTGCATCTGCCAAACCAAACATATTCTCAAAGTCCTCAACAGAACCACGAATAATATCAGCATATTCAAAATTCTCAAGAATAACAGGAAGCAGCTTTATCGCCTCGTTCTTATGAGTACTGCGGAAGTTCACATCATAATAAATAATAGCCCCTTTTTCACGAGCTTGATCCAACAATTCTTTCACCTTATCACGCAATTGAGGCGTTACAGCATAATAAGAACCGATCATCACAATGTCATCCCGATGTATTTCGGGCATTGCCACATCCAACCTCAGCCGGGGATAATCTTTATAAAAAAGATATTCTGCATCATTACGTTCATTTAGAAAAGCCAAAGACACAGGCGACTTTCCTTCAGGAAACACATTCACATAGTCTGTGCTTACTCCATTCTCTCTCATAAACTTCAGAATGATATCGCCCACTTTGTCATTTCCCGTCTCACTGATAAAACTTACATTGACCCCCAACCGTCCCAATGAAATAATACCATTGAAGACAGAGCCACCGGGAACAGCTGCCGTAGGCTGGTTGTCTTTAAAAAGAATATCCAGAATGGTTTCACCTATACCTATTACTTTTCTCATTTTTATATTTACAATTTAATATATACATAAAAACCGGAACGCAAATAGAATTTCATTAAAGGATATTGTATCATTTGCGTTCCGGCTTTTCTCATTCATTTTACTTACTCAATTCGCGCGAACGTTCACCTAAGTACCCTCCGTGATGACGCTTGCTATATTCTTCAATCGTGAAACCTGTCTTTTTCATCGTTTCTACCACCAAAATATCTCCAATCACAGTCATAACTGTTGTTGAAGTAGTAGGAGTCATACCTAGCACACACACTTCGTCAGGCTGCCCGGTGCATAAGCAGATATCAGATTCTCTAGCCAACGGGCTATCCGCATTGCCGGTAATAACAATATATTTCAATTTTGGATTCAAGCTATGCGCAAGTTGTGTTAGTTCCACAATTTCACGGGTCTTTCCTGAATTGGAAATCAGAAGCAGTAAATCATTCTCCTGCAAAATTCCTAAATCTCCATGCTGGGCTTCGCTGGGGTGTAAAAACACTGCCGGAATACCCGTAGAACAAAAAGTCGTAGCTATATTCATAGCTATCTGTCCGGCCTTACCCATACCGGTAGTCACCAACTTTCCTTTTTTACGGTGTATTTGCTCCACAATCAGTTCTACAGCTTTTTCATAAGCATCACTTATAGGAATATTCAGAACGGCCTGAGCCTCTTTCTGCAACAATTCGTGTATAGATGTTATCATAATAGTTACATGAATATTATTTAAGTAGTTCGGTTAGTTCTCCCAAATCATTGGCCACGGCAAAATAGCTATTTAGCGGATGGTGAGCAAAATGCTTCTCCTCCAATCCGTTCAAAAAGTCGAGAATGCCATTCCAAAAGCCATTTATATTATAAAAAATCACTTTCTTCTGATGATAATCCAATGTAGCGGCCGCCATCACATGAAAAATCTCATCCAGTGTGCCCACTCCTCCCGGCAAGGCTACCGCCACATCCGATTCGTTCAGCATCACATCTTTACGGTCACTCAAATTGTCCGTCCGGAAAGTCACATCCACCAAGTCACTGGTTCGTCCACGCTCTTCCAATTTGGTCGGAATAACCCCTATTATCATTGAGCCGTTGTCTTTGGCTGCCTTGGCAATACACTCCATCAGCCCGATATTGGCACCTCCATATACCAACGTCTTCTTGTTTTGTCCCATCCAGATGCCCAACTCGCGCGCTTTTTCAAAGAACACAGGCTCTATATTCTCGGATGCGGAACAGAAAATAGCAATTTTATCCATCATCTTGTTTTCTGTTAGTAAATACAAATATCTGCATTTTTTGAAGAACAGCAATAACTTTTATTGTATTTTTGTCCTGCAAAACTTATTTGAAGCAAAAAACAATGTCATATCACACTTTTACCTTGCCCAACGGACTACGCATTATTCACGCTCCCAATCAGTCTAAGGTAGCCTATTGCGGCTTCGCCATCGATGCCGGAACCCGTGACGAAAACGAACAGGAACAGGGAATGGCCCATTTCGTAGAACACCTTATCTTTAAAGGAACACAAAAAAGACATGCATGGCACATCCTGAACCGCATGGAAAATGTAGGCGGGGATTTAAACGCATATACCAATAAGGAAGAGACTGTGATATACAGTGCTTTCTTGGCAGAACATTTTTCAAGAGCTGCAGAACTGCTGGCAGATATTGTATTTCACAGCACCTTCCCGCAACATGAAATTGATAAAGAAGTGGAAGTGATTATTGATGAAATACAAAGTTATGAAGACAGTCCGTCAGAACTGATTTTCGATGATTTTGAGGAACTGATTTTTCCCGATCACCCTTTGGGAAGAAATATTTTGGGAAAGCCGGACTTATTGCATAGTTTCAAAAGCGAACATGCCTTGAATTTCACTTCCCATTTTTACAAAGCTACCAATATGATCTTTTTCATTCAAGGCAATATAGATTTTAAAAAGGTGATACGCACCTTGGAAAAAGTAACAGCTGACATCCCTTTCTCTACAACCGATCGTCAACGGATAGAACCGTTCTGCTATATTCCCAAGACGCTGACATTCAATAAAGATACACATCAGGCCCATGTAATGATAGGCAGCCGGGGATATAATGCGTATAATGAAAAACGAACCGGGCTTTACCTACTCAACAACCTGCTGGGCGGACCGGGTATGAACAGCCGGCTGAATGTTGCCTTGCGCGAACGCCGGGGACTGGTCTATAATGTAGAAGCCAATCTGACCTCATACACAGACACAGGGGTGTTCTGCATCTATTTCGGAACTGACCCGAAAGATGTGGACCGCTGCATCAAACTGGTTCATAAAGAATTGAAGAGATTGCGTGACAGTAAACTAAGTTCTTCACAACTGAATGCAGCCAAAAAACAAATCATCGGCCAGATAGGAGTTGCAGGAGACAATTTCGAAAATAACGCGTTGGACATGGGAAAAACCTTCTTGCATTACGGCAAATTTGAGGGTCCGGAAGAGGTATTCAAACGAATAGAAGCACTGACAGCAGAACACCTATGGGATATCGCCAATGAAATGTTCGATGAAAAGTACCTTTCAACCTTAATATACCTATAAAAACAACCTATCATCCTCTAATAAAGGCTTGATATTGCCCGCAAATAGAATTTTAATTGTATATTTGTCAAAACACCTTTTACTAATATCATTAATTTATGAAAAAATTTCAGCTATGCATTTTAGGAAGCCTGTTCGCAGCTTCTTTACAGGCACAAAGTACAGATTACACTAAAGGACTGAGCATCTGGTTTGATACCCCGAATAATTTGGACGGACGTGCTTCCTGGTACTCCCCAGCAACCGACAGAGCTTGGGAAAACAACTCACTTCCCATAGGAAATGGCAGTCTGGGAGGCAATGTTATGGGATCCATAGCTGCCGAACGAATCACTTTAAATGAAAAGACGCTGTGGCGTGGAGGTCCGAACACCGAAAAGGGAGCAGATTATTATTGGAATGTAAACAAAGAATCGGCACACCTGTTACCCGAAATCCGCCAAGCATTCACAGAAGGCAACCTCGAAAAAGCAGCACAACTGACCCGCAAGCACTTCAACGGGTTGGCTGACTATGAACCAAGCCGCGAAACTCCCTTCCGCTTCGGTTCGTTTACCACCTTGGGAGAAGCCTACATCGAAACTGGTTTGAGTGAAATAGGCATGACCGACTACAAGCGAATTCTATCTCTTGATTCGGCCATGGCAGTAGTCAGTTTTCACAAGGATGGAGTAAACTATGAACGTAAATATTTTGTTTCCTATCCCGACAGTGTAATGGTATTGAAGTTTACAGCCGACCGCCCCGGCATGCAAAACTTGGTATTCAGCTACGGCAGTAACCCGGAAGCCACAGGCACCATCAAAACCGATGGAACCAACCGGCTACTTTACACCGGCCAGTTGAAAAATAACCAAATGAAATTCGCCCTCCGCATACAAGCCATAAATAAAGGAGGAAATCTAGACGTAGCCGATGGTAAATTCATTGTCCGCAATGCAGATGAAGTTATTTTTCTGCTAACCGCAGATACCGATTATAAACTCAACTTCAATCCAGACTTCAAAGACCCCAAGACGTATGTCGGTCCTAATCCGGAACAGACCACCCTAGCCATGATGGATGCTGCCGCAGGCAAAAGCTATAATGAACTATGCGAACGTCACAAAACAGACTACACCCAGCTGTTCGACAGGGTGAAACTGCAACTGAACCCTCATGCTCCCATGACCTTACAATATCCTGCCGTTACAGACCTCCCCACCTATCAACGTCTGGCACGATACCGCAAAGGAAGTCCGGACTACCGACTGGAAGAAATCTATTATCAATTCGGACGATATTTATTAATCGCCAGCTCACGTCCAGGTAATCTACCTGCCAATCTGCAAGGAATGTGGGCCAACGGAATAGATGGCCCATGGCATGTAGATTACCATAATAATATCAACATCCAAATGAACTACTGGCCTGCCTGCTCCACCAATCTGAACGAATGTGTATGGCCGCTTGTAGACTTCATCCGCACCTTGGTGAAACCGGGAGAAAAAACAGCACAAGCCTACTTCGGAGCACGTGGATGGACCGCCTCCATCTCCGGAAATATTTTCGGCTTCACATCGCCCTTGACCGATGAAGATATGTCGTGGAATTTCAACCCAATGGCCGGTCCTTGGCTAGCAACCCATATTTGGGAATATTACGATTACACGCACGACAAAAAATTCCTGAAAGAAATAGGCTATGACCTAATTAAAAGCAGTGCCAATTTTGCAGTGGACTACTTATGGCACAAACCGGACGGAACATACACCGCTGCTCCTTCCACATCGCCTGAACACGGTCCTGTAGATCAGGGAGCCACCTTTGTACATGCCGTGGCACGCGAGATACTGCTGGATGCCATCGACGCCAGCAAAATACTGGGAGTAGATGCCAAAGAACGCAAGCAATGGCAGCATGTCTTAGATCATCTTGTCCCTTACCAGATAGGACGTTATGGCCAGCTGATGGAATGGTCGGAAGATATAGACGATCCTAAAGACGAGCATCGCCACGTCAACCATTTATTCGGGCTACATCCGGGACACACTCTTTCGCCTATTACCACCCCCGAACTGACCAAGGCTGCCAAAGTGGTTTTGGAACACCGTGGCGACGGAGCTACCGGCTGGAGCATGGGATGGAAACTGAACCAATGGGCACGCCTGCAAGACGGTAACCATGCCTATAAACTATTCGGCAATTTGTTAAAGAATGGCACACTGGACAACCTATGGGATACACATCCGCCTTTTCAAATTGACGGCAACTTTGGTGGAACTGCCGGCATCACAGAAATGCTGTTGCAAAGCCACATGGGATTCATCCAGCTACTTCCTGCCCTGCCCGATGCATGGAAAGAAGGTTCTGTACAAGGGCTTTGCGCCAAAGGTAATTTTGAAGTTGACATCATCTGGCAAGATGGCAAATTGAAAGAAACGGTCATTCTGTCTAAAGCCGGAACACCCTGCAACTTGCGATATGGTAACAGTACCCTTACTTTCAAAACAACAAAAGGAAAAAGCTATAAAATAAGCATGGAAAACGGCAAGCTGAAGAAGCTATAAAAAGTAAGTGGACTTCGCAGGCCAAGTAAGTGGACTTACTTGGCCTGCGAAGTCCACTTACTTGGTTCCCGAAGTCCACTTACTTTTTTCTGTGGTACACACACTTCCTATTGTCACATAAAAAATATTTGTTTCAAGACCTTATCTGAATGAGAAAAACCATCTTAGCCATTGTATATATCTGTTTTTTTATAATAGAAACTTACTCCATCAATCATCCTTATTACCATTTTAAACAGCTTTCCATTAAAGAAGGACTTCCAACCTCTATTACATCTTTATATGATGATAAAAACGGTTCATTATGGGTAGGAACCACCCAGGGAATATATCGTTTCAATGGAGAAAAAATCAAGAAATACAATCTACCATACTTATTACGTAAAAACAGCCACTACATCAGCAACATTTTTGGAGACAATGAAGAACGAATATGGACGGTTACCTCACAAGGCATCAGTTATTACGAATACGAAAAAGACTCCCTGCAAATCTTTTTGCGTCATAATAAGCCGGTAAAGGCTTCCATTATAACAACAGAAGGAAACAGGCTGTTGATACCTGTAACCGACACACTACTTGTATATGAAAAAGAATTAAAACTTTCCAAAGCAATCCCTTTAAAAACCTCAGGCACCCGTATTATCAAGATGGAGCTTTTCGACTCCACTCACTATTTGATAATAAACGATGCATGGAAAATAAAGCTATTAAATAAACATACAGGGGAAATAACCGATTCTCCATTCGGTGAATCATCCAATGTATATGATCTATACAAAGATTCTTCCGGGTATTACTGGATCTCTTTTTATGGACAGGGAGTACAATGTTATAATCAGGAAGGACAACTGCTAACCTCCTATAATACCTGTAACTCGAACTTGAGCAACGATATCGTACTTGATATAACAGAATGGGATAAAGCCATTTGGCTGGCAACAGACGGAGGCGGAGTGAACATAATTTATCCGGACACTCGTGATATTCAAATCTTATCGAACAAGGAAAACCGACAGTTTCCTGCCAATTCAGTAACATGCCTATGCCATAGCAACAACCACATGTGGATAGGCATGGTGCGGGAAGGAGTATTAGGAGCCGAGAAAGGCTTTATCACCACCTATACCAAAGCCGCACAAAACCCAGCCTCAGGTTTATCCGACAAATGCCCCTTATGCCTATGGGAAGACCAAGACGGAAGAATCTGGATCGGTACGGACGGAGGCGGCATCAACTGCTTTGACCCGCAAACGGAACGTTTTACCCACTATCCGCAAACATCGGGAGAAAAGATCGTATCCATTTGCCCTTTATCCGAAATCGAACTACTAGCATCCAGCTTCTCGAAAGGAATTTTCCGTTTCAATAAAAAGACTGGAAGTTACCAACGTTTCTCTCTTCCGGACAAAAATGCAGAAGCAAAGCTGGCAAGCTCCAGTGCACCCACCAATATACGAGTTAATGATCAAAACGAAATCGAACTATATGGCAACGCCTTTTATCGATATATACCCGGTAATAAACAATTGGTTCCCATTCTCCCCGGTAACCTGCGACTACAATCTTCTTGGGTATATATGGGGAAATATCGTACTTATCCTTTTTTTCATGACCGAAGCAATATATTCCAATATAATAAAGAGAAAAACGAATACGAAACCATAGTTTATGAGAAAAACAACCAAATATTAGCTGCAAGCATTGACACTTTAGGGACTCTATGGATAGCAGAACCTAACGGGATTACCCGGATTTACCTGCCCTCAAACCGGAAAGAGTCCTTAAAATTACCCGATGGAAACGACGTAATCACTTCCTTAGTCATCGATCATGAAGGAATCGTATGGATGGGATCGTTGGGGGTGATATACGCTTATAATTCACAAAAGAATCATTTTGTAATCTACAATGAAATGGACGGAGTATTGCCTAACGATTTTTTAGCCAAACCAGTATTGATTGCTAGCGACGGCAACATATACATGGGTGGTTCCGAAGGGTTGGTACGAATAAACAAGACCCTGAAACCTACCTCCATTCCTCCTCCTATCACTCTTGAATTACAGGAAGTATCTTTAAACGGCACTATAGTTCCTTTCAATTCCCAATCAACAATGGAAATACCTTACAATTTTTCCTCTCTACAAGTACATACACAACTGAAAGGAGAAAATGTTTTTCATAAACGTATCTATCGGTTCCGCATAAAAGGACTAAATAAAGAATATACAGAAACATCCCAACCCCATCTTATCCTGCACACCATCTCTCCGGGCGACTACAAAATAACAGTCCAATGTACTCAAAACGATGGGAACTGGAGTCCTGAATTCACTTTGCTAAAATTTACCGTCCTCCCTCCATGGTGGCAGCAATCTTGGTTTATCTTGA
>BLLV01000220.1 GCA_011959205.1 Bacteroidaceae bacterium | reverse complement strand
TGAAAGTCGGGGCTTTGTGCTTAAAAAAAGAAGGTGCGCATTTTGACACACCTTCCGAAGAAGAGCAAAGGACTGAAAATCCTTGTGTCCCCGGTTCGATTCCTGGTGGCACCACTTTGAAGAAAAGCAAAAAGCAGTAAAATCCTGATTTCCAAACGAAATCGGGATTTTTTGTTTTTCGCAGGGACGCAAAAAACGGCAGAATGTTACCGTTTCCGGTGTTCCAATCGGTGGAGCAAGAAAGGTGGAACGCGAATCTCCACCGAACAAGATTATTTCTCTCTGATTTGCAATATTTTGCGTATCAAGAAAGCGTGTATGGTTTCCTACTTTTGTCCAACGAAAAAACTGTAGGAACATGAAACGAAACTCATTCAATGTGCTTTTCTTCATCAAGAAAGCCAAACTGCTGAAAAACGGGGAAGCCTCCGTGTGTATGCGCATCACCGTGAATGGTGCGCGAGTGGAAAACAACATCCGCATGAGCATTGAGCCTGCCCTGTGGAATCAAGCGAAGGAGTGCGCCAAAGGCAAGAGCCGCAAGGCTTGTGAACTCAATCTCTACATCGAGCAAGCCAAAATCAAGTTGCGCAAGCTGTTCGATGAACTGGAAGAGAGGAACCACTCCATCACAGCCAGAATCTTGCAAGAAAAGTTCTTTGGAGCTAACGAAGAAGTGAAGGAAGTCCGCACACTCATCCAAACCATACAGGAGCATAACGACCAATGCCGTGAACTTGTGGGCAAGGACTATGCGCTGATTACTGTCCGCCGTTATGAAAGCTGCAAACGCTATCTAGCAGAACTTATCAAACTGAAATATGACAAGGAGGATTTGCCCTTGTCGGAAATCAATGGTGAACTAGTACGTGCTTTTGAATTTTATCTCAAGACGGAAAAGGAGTGCCAACAAAATACGGTCATCCGTTATATGAAGTGCCTGAAGAAGATAACCAATCTCGCACTTGCCAACGAATGGATAACCAAAGACCCGTTTATCGGTATCAAGTTCCACGAGAAGGAAGTTATCCGTGAGTTCCTAACTATGGATGAGCTGCTCACAATCTACAACAAGGAGTTTTCTTTGGACAGGATTACGGTTGTGCGTGATGTCTTCACCTTTGCTGCGTTCACTGGGTTGGCGTTCATTGATGTACAGCAGCTATCTGCCGAACATATCGTTCAAGACAACAACGGCAATTATTGGATTCGCAAGCCTCGCCAAAAGACGAAGAATATGTGCAACATCCCTTTGCTCGATATTGTAGCTAACACTTGAAAAGGGACCCGGGTAGCATTTGAAACGTGTACCACCC
>BLLV01000219.1 GCA_011959205.1 Bacteroidaceae bacterium | reverse complement strand
AACTCAACGACAATATTATTCTGTGGCAAATACTTTCGTATGGCTTCAGACTTACACTGTTAAGGTCTTTCATGTGGCAGGTCAAGCCGCAACAAGCGGAGAACCAAGGTCTTTCTTCCGGCCAGTTGCTACTGCCGCCAATGGTGGGTTGTACAACCTCCTATAGTGGGTTATACAACCGCCTATAGCGGGTCGTACAACCCACTGTGGGCGGCAGTAGTAGCCGGCCGTACAAAAGGGATTAATATACGGAAAGAAAAGACTTAGCATACAGGGGAGTATATAAAGAAAACAGGTCATAGAGAAGCTTTGCTCTATAACCTGTTTATATATTCAAATCACGCTGGAACTATCAGAAAAAAATATCTTTCATTATCTTCTCTAATGCTCCGGCATTAAGATTCACATAATCTCCGGCAGCTTTCCCCGCTTGTTTCAGATAAGCCTCATCCGACAGGAACTGATCCATCAACCGGCTGAAGTCATCATATCCGGTCACTTCGAAGCCGCCTTTCTTCTCCAACAGCTGTTGCGCTTCGAGAAACTTCTTGTTGTTAGGCCCGAAGATCACGGGAATACCATATACGGCCGCTTCCAGCACATTGTGAATACCTACCCCGAAACCGCCACCGACATACGAGACTTCGCCATACCGATAAATGGATGACAGCAGTCCGTAACAGTCGATAATCAGACAACCGGCCTGCGACACGTTTTCCTCCGTAGCCTCGGTATAACGGACGCACGGACGTGTCACTTTGTCCATTATCTCCTTCAGGTGGCTGCTGCTTACTACGTGCGGAGCAATAACCAACTTTATTTCAGGATGCTCATTGAAGTACTTGATAAAAATATCCTCGTCCGGCCCCCATGAACTGCCTGCGACAAAAGTCGGCGCACCACCTTTGAACTTCTCTACCAGTGGAAGCTGCTTGGCTTGACGACAGATATCCAGCACACGGTCGAAACGAGTATCGCCCACAACCGTCACATCGGTCACGCCAATTGTCGCCAGCAATTCTTTGGAAACTTCATTCTGCACAAACAAATGGGCAAAAGTTCCCAGCACCTTGCCATATTTCTTCCCATACCAACGGAAGAAAATCTGATTGGGACGGAAAATGGATGATACGCTATAGGTAGGAATGCCTCGCCCATGCAACTCATTCAAGTAGTTCCGCCAGAATTCGTACTTGACAAAGAACACCATACAAGGATTGACCAGTTCTACAAACCGATGCACATTGCGCGGCGTGTCAAAAGGCAGATAGCAGACAAGGTCTGCTCCCTGATACTCCTTTCTCACCTCATATCCTGAGGGAGAAAAGAAAGTCTGCAATATTTTATATTCGGGATACTCCTTACGGATGCGTTCTATCAAAGGACGCCCTTGCTCGAACTCACCCAATGAAGCTGCATGAAACCAAATATAGCGGGCGTTCCTGTCTATCTTGTTACGCAAGATATCGAATACCTCCCGGTGGCCTTTCACCATTTTGGCGGGCTTGGAACAAAACAGACCGGCAACCTTGACCCCGAATAGATAAATATAGATGACTAAGTTATAAATCATGGCTACCGGCTATTACTTGAGCACTTCCACAGCCCGACGAATGCGTCGCAATGTTTCTTCTTTCCCTAAAACGGCCGAAATATCAAACATGTGCGGGCCTTTGCCCTCGCCTACCAACGTCAAACGAAAAGCATTCATTATATTACCCAAGTGATAACCTTTGTCTTCTATCCATTTCATAACCACGGCTTCCTGGTTTTCCAGTGAGAAATCGTCCAAGGCCTCCAATACGTCTGCCAACTCCAGCATACGTTCGGGAGAGTCCTCTTTCCAGCGTTTCTTACGGGTCTTCTCGTCATATTCCGTAGGAGCGACAAAGAAAAATTTGCAGGTTTCCCACAACTCCTTGATAAAACTTACACGCCCCTTCATCAGTCCCACCACAGTTACTACTTTATCCATAGGCGCCTCGATGCCTTGCTCTTTCAATATAGGCATGAACAGTCCGGCTACTTCCTCATTGCCTTTCTTCAATATATATTCGTGGTTAAACCATTTTCCCTTCTCAAAGTCGAATTTCGCGCCGGCTTTGCTGCAACGGTGCAGGTCAAAGAGTTTCACCAGTTCATCCATGGACATCAGTTCCTGATCATTGCCCGGGTTCCACCCCAGCAGGGCAAGGAAGTTGATAACCGCTTCGGGCAGGTAGCCTGACTCACGATAACCGGAAGACACCTCACCTGTCTTGGGATCGTGCCATTCCAACGGAAAGACGGGGAAACCAAGGCGGTCACCGTCACGCTTGCTCAGCTTGCCGTTACCATCCGGTTTCAGCAACAACGGAAGGTGTGCGAACTGGGGCATGGTATCCGCCCAGCCGAAAGCACGGTACAACAGGACATGCAGCGGTGCGGAAGGCAACCATTCCTCACCACGGATGACATGCGACACCTCCATCAAATGGTCGTCCACAATATTTGCCAAATGGTAAGTGGGCAGTTCATCTGCCGATTTATACAGAACTTTATCATCCAAAATGGAAGAATGGATCACTACTTCGCCACGGATAATATCCTGTATGTGTACATCCTCATCCGGTTCAATCTTGAAACGTACCACATATTGCTTTCCCTCGGCAATCAGTGCATCCACTTCTTCTTTCGGCAAGGTCAAAGAGTTGCGCATAGACATACGGGTGGAAGCATCGTACTGGAAATTAGAGATCTCCTGACGCTTGGCATCCAACTCCGCCGGTGTATCGAAAGCAATATACGCTTTGCCGCTGTCCAGCAACACCTGTACATATTTCTTATAAATATCACGACGTTCGGACTGACGGTAGGGACCGTAGTTACCACCAAAGCTGACTCCTTCGTCAAAGTTTATTCCCAACCACTTGAACGACTCTATGATATATTCTTCCGCACCCGGAACAAAACGGTTTGAGTCGGTATCTTCTATACGGAAAATTAAATCTCCACCATGCTGGCGGGCAAACAGATAGTTATACAAAGCTGTGCGCACACCACCGATATGCAATGCTCCCGTCGGACTCGGAGCAAAACGAACTCTTACTTTTCTTTCTGACATTGTTGTTTTATATAAAATACGCTGCAAAAGTAATCTAAATTCCCGATTTTTTCGTATTTTGCGCGCAAAAATAGTTATAGCAATGAACAGCATCAAGACAAAGCAACGGGTCTCATATAGAAATTTGATATATAAAGGGCTTATTTTTATTGCAACCATCTCTATAATAGTCTATTTTTTGCCGACAGGCAGGAAGTTCAACTATCAATTCGATATAGGCAAGCCATGGAAATACGGATTGCTACAAGCCTCCTTTGACTTTCCCATCTACAAGAACGACCTACAGGTACAAAAAGAACAGGACAGCATTTTAGCCGAATATCAACCTTATTTCCATATAGACAAAGAAGTTGAGAAAAAGATTATTTCCAAACTAAGGGAAGACTACAACAAGACCTTACGCCACCTGGTACCGGGTACGGACTACGTACGCTATATTGAACGTATGCTGAGAACAGTGTACGAAAATGGAATCATTACCAACAATGACTTGAAGCGGATGCGGGAAGACAGCATCACTGCCATACGGCTGGTAAACAAAAATATAGCGACAAGCCTCTTTGTAGACCAGCTATACTCCGGAAAAGAAGCGTATGAATATCTGCTGAATGCAGATACCCTCCATTATAAAAAGAAGATATTGCAACAATGTAATTTGAATAATTACATAACGCCCAATTTGGTCTATGATGAAGAAAAATCCGAAACAGCCCGAAAAGATTTGCTTTCCAATATTTCATGGGCCAACGATTTTGTACTGAACGGACAAAAGATAATAGACCGTGGTGAAATAGTAAACGAGCAGACCTATAACATCTTGGAATCCTTGCGCAAAGAATGGGAAAAACGGAGCAAGTCGGTACAAGAAAAGAGGCTGACACTGGTGGGACAACTATTATACGCAGGAATCTTCCTGTTCTGCTTCATGACTTACCTGGAACTGTTCCGAGCTGATTATTATGAACGAAGAGGTACACTCACTTTGCTGTTCGCGTTGATTGTGGCTTTCCCGGTGGCTGCCTCTGTCATAGTAGAGCAAAACCTGTCCAGTATCTATCTGGTTCCATTTGCCATGGTTCCGATCATTGTACGTGTCTTCCTTGACTCACGCACGGCATTCATCACTCATATCACCATTATCCTGCTCTGTTCCATCACCTTGCGCTTTCCGCATGAGTTCATCCTGTTGCAAGTAGTAGCGGGAATGATGGCCATCTACAGCCTGAGGGAATTGTCCCAGCGGTCGCAACTATTGCGAACGGCCCTGATTGTATTTATCAGCTATGCCCTGCTGTACTTCGCATTCGAGCTTATTCACGAGGACGATCTGACCAAGCTGAACACCCGTATGTACATCTATTTTATGATCAACGGAATTTTATTGTTATTTGCCTATCCTTTGTTATTCCTTTTGGAGAAGATATTCGGCTTTACTTCGGACGTAACCCTGGTAGAACTTTCCAATATCAACAACAACCTGCTCCGGGAAATGTCCGAAGTGGCTCCAGGTACTTTCCAGCATTCATTGCAAATGGCCAACCTGGCGGCAGCGGCGGCGAATAAAATCGGAGGGAAAAGCCAATTGGTGCGTACCGGAGCATTATACCATGACATCGGGAAAATAGTGAATCCGGCCTTCTTTACAGAAAACCAATTCGGAGTGAACCCGCATAAAAGTTTAAGTTACGAACAGAGTGCGCAGGTTATCATCAGCCATATTACCGACGGGCTGAAACTGGCAGAGAAGCATAATCTGCCCAAAGTAATCAAAGACTTCATCAGTACCCATCATGGACAGGGACTGACGAAGTATTTCTACATTTCATATAAAAACGAACATCCCGACGAAGAGGTGGACCCGGAAAAGTTCCGCTACCCCGGCCCGAACCCGTTCACCAAGGAACAGGCCATCCTGATGATGGCAGACTCTGTAGAAGCGGCTTCACGCAGCCTGCCGGAGTATACGGAAGAAAGCATCAGCACACTGGTAGACAAGATTATTGACACACAGGTATCTGAAGGGTATTTCAAAGAGTGTCCCATCACGTTCAAGGATATAGCAACCGTGAAAGCGCTGTTTAAAGAAAAGCTGAAAACGATGTATCACACCCGTATCAGTTATCCGGAACTAAGGAAGTAAGCAAACCTGCACAGGCATCTTCCAGTATATCAAGCACGTTCTCGAACCCTTGCGCACCGCCATAGTAAGGGTCGGGAACATAGTCTGCCACCTTGGTACGGCAATAGTCCGTCATGCGATGGATTTTCTTTTCCGTTTCCAGGTCAGGGGCACGTTCCGTCAAGTCCTCTATATTGCGGTCGTCCATACCGATGATCATATCAAAATGATAGAAATCTTCCGTACAGACAGGACGGGAACGATGGGTCAGCCGGTAACCGCGGCGGGAAGCGTGCATCCGCATACGGCTGTCGGGCAGTTCCCCTTTGTGATAACTCAGGATGCCGGCAGAATCCACCTCTATCTCGTGTTCCAGCCCTTTTTCCTTTATGAGAGTGCGCATCACTTCTTCTGCCGAAGAAGACCTGCAAATATTACCTAAACAGACAAAAAGTATTCTTTTCATATATCATCTATAAATGGAGGTATTCTTTAAATGAATTTACATCACGGTTCATGATCAGTTCTTCAGGGAACCCTGTGAGCTGCAACAACTCATACAAGTTATCGTAACGGGCTATATCAAACGAAATATGCGCGTCACTTCCCAAGATGACCGGCACCTCATATTTCTTGCATAAACGGAGAATGGTAAGATTGTTCTCACGGGCATCGGGCTTGTTACGGGTGGGCTTTAAAGAACTGTTGTTTATTTCCAATAAAGTATGGTGTTCCTTGGCCGCCAATACCATCGGTTCAAAATGCAACGCCGCCGTGCCGTCTCCGGGATGGCTGATAATATGAATAAAAGGATTGCTGATAGCCTGCACCATTCCATGGGTGTTCTCTTCTATCGTTCCATATTCATAACATAAAGAGTGGATGCCCGCAATACGGATATCGAGCATCTTCATATAGTCCTCGTCCAAATCGAGGTTTCCTTTACCATCCAGAATATTGATCTCAGCCCCCAACAACAGTTCGATGCCATACATCCGGCGGGGAACCACATGCAAGTTTCTGAAATAAATGGGATGGCAAGTACCGGGAATACCGGGCGAATGTTCCGTTATCCCTAAAACTTTCAACCCCTTGCCGGCGGCAGCTTGCGCCATTTCCTGCAAAGTACTGAATGCATGCCCGCTGGCAATGGTATGGGTATGTACGTCTAATTCTATCTTCATCTTTGTTCTCGTTTATCTTTTCTATGATCACCCCCCTGCATGGGGCCGCTTTATTGCGGATCTACATCATAATACACCAACAACGAACGGAAGCGTTCATCTTCCAATATGGCACGTTGCACGGCAAGCAGGTAATCACGCACCTTCGCCATAGAGGCAGCCTGCTCCACTTTCACAATCATCTTCTTTATAAATAAGGCCTGGATACGGGCAACCGGAGGTTTGTCCGGACCCAGCACCCTGTCGCCCAAGCCGGAACGGAGCTGTGCCGCCATGGTGTCCGCCGCCAAGTCCAGCACATCCTCTTTGCGGTGTTTCAGGTATACATAAATCAGGCGATAGTAAGGCGGATATTTGAACATCTGCCGTTCTGCCAATTGGTCATAATACAACTGCTCGTAGTCATTATGTATCACTTGATGGATAACGGGCAAGTCCGGCGATTTGGTCTGAAGGATAACCAGCCCTTGCTTGTTTTTACGCCCGGCACGCCCGGCTACTTGAGCCATCAGTTGGAAAGCACGTTCATAGCTCCGGAAATCCGGGAAGTTCAACATGGTATCCGCATTCAGGATCCCCACCACACTGACATGGTCAAAGTCCAATCCTTTGGACACCATCTGGGTGCCAATCAGGATGCCCGTCTTACCCTGTTCAAAATCCGCGATAATTTTCTCGTATGCGGTACGGGTACGGGTGGTATCCAAGTCCATCCGGGCAACTTTCGCCTCGGGGAATATCAGTTTTATATCATCTTCTATACGCTCTGTTCCGAAACCGCGGTGCATCAATTCCACTCCGCCGCACGCCGGGCAGGAACGGGGGACTTGATAGGTATATCCGCAGTAATGGCAAGTCAGCTGGTTCAGCCCCTTATGATACGTCAGGCTCACATCACAGTTCTTGCATTTAGGCACCCAGCCGCAGGTATGACATTCTATCATCGGAGCGAAACCGCGACGGTTCTGAAACAGGATAACCTGCTCCTTACGCTCCAATGCCTCTTTTATCTGTTTGACCAGCACTGGTGAGAAAGGCCCTTGCATCCGCTTTTGATGAGCCAGTTCCTTGATGTCAACCCGTTCTATATGAGGAAGCCGGATATCTTTATATCTTTCTTTCAACTCCACCAAGCCATATTTACCGGAAGTGGCATTGAAATAGGTTTCCACACTGGGCGTAGCTGTTCCCAACAAAACCTTTGCCTTGAACATAGAGGCCAGCATGATGGCCGAACTACGGGCATGGTAACGTGGGGCAGGATCTTGCTGTTTATACGTATTCTCGTGTTCCTCATCTATGATGACCAGCCCTAAGTTACGAAAAGGCAGAAAGATAGAGGAACGGACTCCGAGAATCACATCATAACTCTCCTCTCCCAACTGTTTCTGCCAAATCTCCACCCGCTCGGCGTCCGGGAACTTGGAATGATAAATGCCCAGCCGATGTCCGAACACCCTTTTCAAACGCTCGGTTATCTGAGTGGTCAATGCGATTTCAGGAAGCAGATACAAGACTTGCTTTCCTGTTTTCAGCATCTCCTGAATGAGGTGGATATAAATTTCCGTCTTGCCGCTGGACGTGACGCCATGCAGAAGACACACATTTTTCTCGCTGAAGCATTGAAGGATATCGCCATAAGCCTGTTGCTGCGCTGCATTCAGCGGATTTATGTCGCCAATGGCACAAATCCCTTTATCCAACCGCCCTATCTCTTGATAATAAACCTCAAAGATGTTCTTTTCAACCAATCCGTTAAAAACGGCCGCAGAACCTCCCGACTTTTCAAACAACTCTTTCTTTGTCACTTCCTTTAAAGCATACCCCTTGGTTACCCAGCTGGATAATTCCACATACTTCATCAACATCATCAATTGCCTGGGAGCCCGTGACAGCTCATTGAACAACCTTTGCAAGTAAGCCTCATCCGCCTCTCCGTTCGCCAATTTCACCCTTGCCTCAGTACGTGGTTTGTAGTTACGTTTCAGTTCCTCTTTGACAAAGATGGCCTCCTTGTCCAACAAAGACTTGATGACAGTCAGCACATTTTTCAGTCCACTGGCCTTTTCCAACTGGGTTACACACTGCTCTGTATCCCGGCTCAACAAATCCAGAATTTTCTGCTCTTTCTCCGGCAACGGTGCGGCGGCCTCAAAATCGGGATTATATTCCACCAGCGTTTCACTTTCCAGTTTCATGCCCGAGGGGATAGCCGCCTTGTACACATCTCCCAATGTACAAAGATAATACTCCGCCAGCCATTGCCAGAACTCATACTGTTTCGGCAACAATATCGGAGATGAGTCCAGCACTTCAGCTATATCCTTCGTTTCATACCCTTCCGGGGCTGCATAATGCACATGGGTCACTATTGCCGTATAGAACTTTTTTTTTCCAAACGGAACAACTACCCGGCAACCAATCTGCACCATCCCCTCCATCTCCTGAGGAAGAGAATAAGTGTATTGGTTGGCAATAGGTAATGGCACTATGACATCTACGAACTTTTTCATGATGCAAATTTACAAAAAAGGAGGCACCCAGTAAAGAATGCCTCCTTTTTATCTTTTATTAAATAAGTCCGCCTAGAACAAGTATGCCAAAGAAACTTGCCAAGTGTTGTTCTTTATATCAAAAGAAGGGTTTCCGCTAGCTGTTCCACCATCAGGAGTACATATATAAGTACCGGTCTTACTCAAAGCAAAATTATAATTAACCCCTAACTGTAAATGGCGTATCAATTTAAGACCTGCCCCTACATTAAAGCTGGTTGTAGATTTTTTCAATGACAATTCACTTGTCCACGTCTTATTACCAATATTAAAATCAAACTGGGGTCCTGCAGCAATATAAGCACCCAGCATGCTACCTAAGCCAAAAGACCACTTCAAATTCACAGGAACAGCCAATGTCTTTAATTTCATCGTTTTCTCTCCATCGGTTCCTAAATCACTTTGAGAATATAAAGCTGCAACATCTGCCCCTATCCCGACAATAGGAAGTGTAAATTCAGCCATAGGCCCCACAAAAAAACCTGTCTTATTATCTCCCTTTAAAACATCTTTTGAAAAGCTTAATTTTGAAATGTTTAAACCACCCTTTACACCCAAGTGCAACTGAGCCTGAGCAGGAGCAGCCATCATCAAACATACAGCTACCATCAATACACTAATAATCTTTTTCATGTTTGTCTATTTTTTATTTACGCCACAAAGATAAACACTTTTTCCATGTATAATGTTCAATTTATCAGGAAAGTTACATTATGCCTTTCAACACCCTCTTCCGGAAAGAAATATCAAACAAAAACGGACAGAATCTTTGGTTCTGTCCGTTATGTTCTTTTTCTAATATTCTTCTTCGTTAAAGAAGAAATCCTCCTTGCTCGGATAATCCGGCCAAATATCTTCTATACTTTCATAGATTTCGCCTTCATCTTCCATCTCCTGCAAGTTTTCGATTACTTCCAACGGAGCACCCGAACGCATTGCATAGTCAATCAACTCATCCTTTGTAGCAGGCCAGGGAGCATCCTCTAACTTCGAGGCCAATTCTAATGTCCAGTACATAGTTTTCTTCTTTTTTTAAGTAAATACTTTTCTTTCGTTCTCTAATTAGCCGCAAAAGTATAATAAATTATTTCATTTGCAACTTTTATCCCAAAAAATTTCATCTGTTTTAGTTAAATGATTTAATTTCCGGGTCAAAATGAATAAATAATCAGATAAACGGTTGACAAATGCTGTTACACGAGCATCTATCTCACATTCTTCAGCCAATGCAAGAATACGTCGCTCGGCACGGCGACACACCGTCCGGCAAATATGCCCAACGGCTGCTCCACGATCACCTCCCGGCAGAATAAAAGCTTTCAAAGGAGGAAGTTCATTGTCTATCCCGTCAATTGCCTGCTCCAACATCCGGATGTCTTCATCCTCTATACGACTTTCCATACGCAACTTGGTCTGTGTCTGATCCGTTGCCAGATACGAACCGACTGAGAACAATTTATTTTGTACACGAAAAATGATTTGTTTGTCCTCCTCATCCGTCAAATACGTTTGCAACAGTCCCAAATGGGAATTCAGTTCATCCACTGTGCCATAGGCTTCAAGCCGTATATGCGTTTTCGGCACCCGGGTACCACCTACCAATGATGTGGTTCCCTTATCACCTGTTTTGGTGTATATCATGCTTTTCTTCATGGTTCCGGTTATAAAAAATTTACAATATAATGCTGTTTATATCTTGCTTTATCAAAAAAAACCAATCCGATGTCATATAAATCAAAAGTGATACCCGTCGACTCACTGGCCACAATTTGCTCCCACCATTTCCGTTTTTCCCTCGACTCATGAATTCCTCCGACAATAAAGCAGCTGCGAGGTCCGGCATAAGGAAGTACCAGTTCAAAAACTTCTTTATAAAAAGGAGTATGCCCTATATGCAGACAGTCTAATGTATGCACCTCCGACAGTTTCTCCTCCAGTTGCCGGGAAGTCTTTGCCCAATCCCTGCCTTTCAAAGTGATGGAATCCATGGTATGACACGCAGCCCGCATATATCCGATGGATGCCCCGTTACCAATCCCCACTTCAATCAATGACTTCGGTCTGAAATAATTAACCAACCGGAATAGTAAACGGTTCACTTTTCTTCGATAATGTGGTAAATAACCCGGAAATCCCCTTTCCTTCAATACCCGATAAGCATAGTAGTGATATTTTTCATAAACGACAGAAGTAATCAGAAAAAAATCAGACGGCGAGTGTACCCCGTAACCACAACGGTGACGGAAGCGACTGCACCAATTCCATATACGATGAAGAAAAAACATATTTCTCGGCTTTATTAAGTGACACAAAGATAAAAGATTACCCGACAATATCGAAATAAAATACTATTTTTGTTGCCAATTAGTTATTAAACCATTTATAAACGATGAAACACACGTACTCTTTTATGGTATGGGCAATACTGGCTGTCTTGTTGCCTTTACAAATGACCCAGGCTGCGGATGCACCCACCGAGTTACAAAAAAAACTTCAAAGCCTTCCGGGCATCAGTGATTTAAAGCCGTTGCAGAGTGAAGCTTATCCGGAAAAATATGTATTCTTCATTAATCAACTATTAGACCCGCATCATCCCGAAGCAGGGAATTTCAAGCAGAGGGTCATTCTCTCGCATGTAGGTTTTGACCGCCCCACCGTACTGGTTACCGAAGGCTATGCCGCCCATTATGCCACTCATCCGCGCTATCAGGAAGAGTTATCCAAATTATTCAACGCCAATCTGGTATTCGTGGAATACCGTTACTTTGGCGAGTCCATGCCGAAGCCCTGTAACTGGGATTATCTCACGGTGGAGAACTCACTGCATGATTTGCATCGTGTAACCACGACCTTGAAGCAACTATACAATCAAAAGTGGATAGCTACGGGAATCAGCAAAGGCGGACAGACTACGATGTTCTATCGCACTTACTTTCCCGATGATGTGGATATCTCCGTACCTTACGTAGCCCCCCTCAACAAATCATTGGAGGACGGCCGTCACGAACCGTTCATTGCCAATAAAGTTTCGACTCCCGAAAACCGTAAACGGGTTGAGAACTTCCAGTTGGAAGTACTTAAACGCAAGAGCCGGCTGCTCCCGATGTTCGAGAAATATTGCTCGGATAAAGGATATACCTTCCGTGTTCCTATAGCCGAAGTGTACGACTTCAATGTATTGGAATACTCATTTGCCCTATGGCAATGGGGAACTCCCGTAAACAAGATTCCGGAAACAAATGCCGATGACCACACGCTATTCAAGCATTTCATGGCTATTTGTGAACCGGACTATTTCTCCGAACAATCTCCCTACCCTTCTTTTAATGTGCAGGCAGCCAAGGAACTGGGGTATTACGGATATGACGTCAAACCTTTCAAAAAGTATCTGACGATAAAGAGCAGCCGTGACTATCTTCACAAGGTCATGTTACCGTCTGAGCTGTCCAATCTCAAATTTGACAAAACATTATATAATAAGGTGGTGAAATTCCTGAAAGAGAATGATCCCGAAATGATCTACATTTATGGCGGTGATGATCCCTGGACGGCTTCGGGCGTCACTTGGCTGAAAGGCAAGAAAAACATAAAAGTTTATGTGTTACCCGGCGGCAGCCATACCACCCGTATCGGCAGCTTTGACATCGGCACACAAGAAGAAATCAAGGCACAGATCCATGCATGGCTGAATAAAGAATAACAAAGAAGCGAAATAAAGGGCATTTTCACCACAGACTACACAGATTTTCACTGATTATTTCCATCAAAACCCTCTGTTTAATAGTGGGTCGGTGTCAATCTGAGTAATCTGTGGTGAGGTTTTGATTTTTATCACAAAGGCATATTGCCATGTTTCTTAGGCGGATTGCTCTGGTTTTTGTTGTGACACATTTCCAAAGCTTGAATAAGCTTGTAGCGAGTGTCACGGGGCATAATCACTTCATCAATCAGCCCACGTTCCGCCGCACGATAGGGATTGGAGAATTTATCTTCGTATTCCTTGATAATCTCAGCCTTTTCTTCCGGAGCAGACTTGCGGTAAAGGATGTTCACTGCCCCTTCAGCTCCCATGACGGCTATTTCCGCCTGTGGGTAAGCCAGGTTCACATCGGCTCCGGTCGGTTTGCTGGACATGACAATATAGGCGCCTCCGTAAGCTTTACGAGTAATTAAAGTTACCTTGGGCACTGTAGCTTCGGCATATGCATAGACAATCTTCGCACCGTGGCGGATGATGCCATTGTGCTCCTGTACCGTTCCGGGCAAGAAGCCGGGAACATCCTCGAAAGTGATCAGCGGAATGTTGAAACAGTCACAGAAGCGGATGAAACGGGCAGCCTTGTCGCTGGCATCAATGTCAAGAACACCGGCCAGCCAGGCGGGCTGATTGGCGACAATACCTACGGAACGACCTCCCAGGCGACCGAACCCCACCACCACATTTTTAGCAAAGTGAGGCATCACCTCGAAGAAATACTGGTTGTCCAGCACCGGTTCGATGATATCCTTTATATCATAAGGCATGTTCGGGTCTTCGGGAATGACAGTCTGCAGTGCCTCCACCTGACGATGGATGTCATCGGAACAGGAAACAAGCGGGGCATCCTCCATATTGTTGGAAGGCAGGAAACTCAGCAATTCGCGGATGCTCATCAGCGTCTCCTCCTCGTTGTCGCACATAAAATGAGCCACACCGCTTTTGCCGCTGTGAGTCTGGGCACCCCCCAGTTCCTCCTTGCCCACCTCTTCGTTGGTCACGGTCTTCACCACATCCGGACCGGTGATGAACATGTGGCTCTGCTCTTTCACCATAAAAATGAAGTCGGTCAGTGCGGGAGAATAGCAGGCACCTCCGGCGCAAGGACCCAGAATGGCAGAAATCTGGGGGATAACTCCTGATGCGATGGTGTTCTGATAAAAGATGGAGGCATATCCGGCGAGGCTGTTCACCCCTTCCTGGATACGTGCGCCGCCCGAGTCGTTCAAAGCGATAACGGGAGCTCCCGTCTTCAACGCCAGTTGCTGGACTTTTACAATCTTGGCCGCATTGGTCTCGCTCAGCGAACCGCCGTGTGCGGTGAAATCGTATGCATAGACAAAAACCGGACGGCCGTCTATCTTTCCATAACCGATGACCATGCCGTCTCCGGCAATCTGCTTCTTCTCCATGCCGAAGTTGGTGCAACGGTGGTTCACCAACTTGTCCAGCTCATTGAACGTACCTTTGTCCAGCAACATCCCGATGCGCTCGCGGGCGGTCATTTTCCCTTGGGCATGTTGTTTCTCGATCTTGTCCACACCGCCGCCCAGCGACGCGCGTTTGTCCAGTTCCTCAAACCGGTTGTATATTTCTTCTCTTGTCATGATCAGTCTTCTTTTATAATATCCAATACAATTAACACCTGGTTGGCATTGACGGAATCCCCCTCATTGACCAGGATATCCCTTACCGTGCAGTCCGAGGTCACTTTGTAGTTGCTCTGCATCTTCATGGCCTCCAGCACCACCACAATATCTCCGGCTGACAGACGGTCCCCTTTCCGGACGGGAATTTTCACAACCTTTCCGGGCATGGGAGCCACAATCTTGTCATCCTGTCTCTCCTCGCCGCCCTTTTTCATACGCAGATACTTGGTCTGGGTGTCCACTATGTCCACATGATAGGAACGGTAGAACATATTCACATCATAACTCTTCCCACCCTCCCCACGGATCAGTTCGGCATTAAAGGAATTGCCGTCATGCAGAATAGAGCAGCTTCCGTTCTCAGCCATGACGATATCCACGTCATACGGCTTCCCGTCAATCATAAATTGTACTTTGTTACCCTCTTTGCTCACCAATGTCACATCGGCTACGCGGTCTCCAATATGTATTTCCATACTTTTGCTTAATTAAATGAAGAATCAGATTCTCAATACTCCTTTCTGCAAGCCGAACTCACGCCAACGGCTGATGGGACGGGCATCGGAAAGCTGAGGACTCTTATTCTCTTCCAGATTCATCAGATAGTCAATATAAGAGGCGATCATGGCCATATTCTCAATCTCCTCATTGTTGCCGTTGCCACGGAGCAGCATACGCGAGTTCTTCTCGATAAACAAGGTATTATACTCACCCTTCACAAAGTCGGGAGTATGCATGATACGTTTCAAGTAACTGAGGTTAGTCTTCAGCCCCGTAATCTTATACTCATAGAGCACACGGCGCATACGCTCTATGGCATACTGGCGGGTTGTGGCCCACACAATCAGCTTGCCTATCATCGGGTCGTAGAAAACAGGGATCTCGTACCCTTCGTACACGTAGCTGTCAATGCGCACACCGATACCGTTAGGCTCCGTCAGCTGCTTGATGATACCCGGCGAAGGCATGAAGTTGTTCTCCGTGTCTTCCGCACAGATACGACATTCGATGGCATGACCGCGCTGATACAACTCTTCCTGTTTCAAATGCAGCACTTCATCATTGGCAATGCGGATCTGCTCTTTCACCAAGTCCACGCCCACCACTTCTTCGGTGATGGGATGCTCCACCTGAAGACGGGTATTCATCTCCAGAAAATAGAAATTGCGGTTCTTGTCCACCAGAAATTCGATAGTCCCGGCTCCCGAATAGTTCACCGCCCTGGCAGCAGCCACCGCCTTTTCCCCCATCTCCCGACGGAGCTCCGGAGTAAGGAACGGAGACGGACTCTCCTCTACAATCTTCTGATTGCGGCGCTGTACAGAGCACTCGCGGTCGAACAGATGAATCACATTGCCATGATTGTCACCCAGAATCTGGAATTCTATATGATGGGGTTCCTCTACAAATTTCTCCAGATAAACCGTATCATCCCCGAAAGAAGACATGGATTCGGAACGGGCGGTATTGTATGCCTCCACCACTTCATCTTCACTGTGTATCAGCCTCATCCCTTTGCCGCCGCCTCCCATAGATGCCTTCAGCATGACGGGATAGCCTATCTCATTACAGATACGTACCGCCTCTTCGGCACTTTGCAACGGCTGTTCCGTACCGGGAACCACAGGAACACCTGCGGCAATCATACGCTTACGGGCGGCAATCTTGTCGCCCATCGCTTCCATCGTCTCGGCGGCAGGGCCGATAAAGATGATCCCTTCCTCTTTGCACCTGCGGGCAAAATCAGCATTCTCGGACAAAAAACCATAACCGGGATGAATGGCATCGGCATGATGTTGCCTTGCAGCTTTAATAATATTATCTATATTCAGATAACTTTCTTTGGAAGCGGCAGACCCTATCAGACAGGCTTCGTCTGCATACATCACATGACGCGCCGTACGGTCGGCTTCCGAGAAAACAGCCACCGTGCGGATACCCATCTCTTTGCAAGAGCGCATAACGCGCACGGCTATCTCGCCACGGTTGGCAATTAGAACCTTTTGTATCATAATCTTTCTCTTTTTACCCGAAATGTCACACAAAATCACAGATGCGTTCATTATACATGAACACACCTTACATGGGTGGCATCTCTCATTAGTATTGATTATTTAACGAAAACTCCCTGTTTTT
This sequence comes from Bacteroidaceae bacterium, assembly GCA_011959205.1. Taxonomy (GTDB): domain Bacteria; phylum Bacteroidota; class Bacteroidia; order Bacteroidales; family Bacteroidaceae; genus Phocaeicola. The sequence goes on along the minus strand of BLLV01000219.1, from coordinate 18,165 downwards.
TAGAAGCGGGAGCCATAATTGGCTGCAAAGATACTTGTTTTTTGCACAAAAACTACAAATGTGTGTCTAAATAATGTTTCAATTGTATATCATTGTGACGGCTCTGGTGCCCTGAAGTCCCACTCGTCTGATCATAATGGCATATCTCTATTATTAAAACGTAAGCAAGATATAAAAAATAATCAGTTATCCGGAGAATAATCACTATATTTACAGCCGGTTCTAATTTCAGCTATAAAAATGACAGAAATAGTAGAAGTAAAAGACTTTATTCCAGGCCACACCGATGCGGTGCAGAGACTGCTGGAACAACTCACAAGCCGTCCGGTAAAACTGACCGAGACGGTCCTCAGGGAAATCATATCCCAAGAGAACACCCATCTGTTCTTCCTGCTGGAAGATCAGGAAATTGCGGGGATGCTGACCGTAGGCATCTATTACAGCCCCACAGGCGGTAAGGCATGGATTGAAGATGTGGTAGTGGACGAAAAATACCGGGGACGAGGATTCAGCAAGCAACTGGTCACCCACGCTGTCCGGTTCGTGAAGGAACAAGGCATACCTCTTATCATGCTTACTTCAAACCCCGCACGGACTGTAGCCAACAAACTGTATCAAAAATCAGGCTTTGAACAAAAACAAACCAATGTGTACAGAATGAATTTAGAATAACCCATTCCTATTTCAATATGATAACAATCAGACATTCATCGCCCGAAGATTTAGATGCAATTATGGAAATATTCCGCTATGCCCGTCGGTTCATGAAAGAGCATGGCAACCCCAACCAGTGGATAAACGGTTATCCTTCTGCTGAATTGATTCTGCAAGAAATAACCAACGGTACCAACTATGTTTGCGAAAATGAGAACAGAGAAATTATAGGGACTTTCTGTTTTATTCCCGGAGAAGATCCCACGTATGCCCGCATTGATGACGGCAACTGGCTGAACAACGAACCATACCACGTCATTCACCGCATGGCCACCAGTGGCAAACAGAAAGGAATAGCCGACGCCTGCTTCAAGTGGTGCTTCGAACATTGCAACAACATCCGGGTGGACACCCACCATGACAACCTTGTGATGCAGAACATCCTGAAGAAGTACGGTTTCCGGCATTGCGGCGTCATTTATACCCACAACGGCACATCACGCATCGCCTACCAGCGGACATTAACCGAAAAAGAGCTATCTTTGCCGACCGAATAAACAAGAATAAGAAACATGAAAATTCTCTGGATAGACCTGAACAGCTCGTATGCACATTCCTCATTGGCCCTGCCGGCCCTACATGCACAAATCATGACAGACCCCTCTGTAGAATGGGAAATCGTATCTGCTACCATCAACGAAAATGTGGGAATGATTGTCGATGAGATCTGCCGCCATCAACCCGACATCCTTGCCGCAACCACCTGGCTTTTCAACCATGAGCAGCTGATGCATGTCACCTCCAGAGTAAAAGCCTTGATACCCGAAGCCTGCCTGGTGCTGGGCGGTCCGGAATTTCTGAGAGACAATGAAGAGTTCCTTCGCAAAAATCCATTTGTGGACTGCGTCTTCAGAGGAGAAGGTGAAGAAGCCTTTCCACAATGGCTGGCCTGCCGGAACCATCCGGAACAATGGCACACCGTGCCCGGACTCTGTTACCTCACTACCGACAAAGAATATAAAGACAACGGCATAGCCCGCGTTCTGAATTTCGCCGGACTCGTTCCTCCCGAACAAAGCCGCTTCTTTAACTGGAGCAAGCCCTTTGTCCAACTGGAAACCACACGCGGATGTTTCAACACTTGCGCCTTCTGCGTCAGTGGCGGTGAAAAGCCAGTACGCACCCTTTCCATCGAAAGCATCCGCGAAAGACTGCGACTCATCCATGCGCATGGCATCAAAAATGTACGTGTATTAGACCGTACTTTTAATTACAACCCTCGAAGAGCCAAAGAACTGCTCCGGCTCTTTCTGGAATTCCATCCCGATATCCGTTTCCATCTGGAAATACATCCTGCCTTGTTGTCGGAAGAGCTGAAAGAAGAACTCAGCCGGCTGCCCGAAGGATTGCTTCATCTGGAAGCCGGCATCCAGAGCCTGCGCGAACCCGTACTTGAAAAAAGCCGCCGAATGGGTAAGCTGTCCGATGCCCTGAACGGGCTGAAGTTCCTGTGCGCCCTGCCCAACATGGAAACCCATGCCGACCTTATTGCCGGGCTTCCTCTTTATCATCTCCATGAGATATTTGAAGATGTCCGTATCCTGGCAGGATATAATGCCGGAGAGATCCAACTGGAATCGCTCAAACTGCTTCCCGGCACCGAAATGCGCCGGAGGGCGGAAGAATTAGGAATCAAGTATTCCCCCTTGCCCCCATACGAGGTTTTGCAGACCCATGAAATCAGTGTAAGCGAACTGCAAACAGCCCGCCGGCTTTCCCGGCTGCTGGATGGTTTTTACAATGCCCCGGCATGGCAGACACTGACACGCGAACTCATTTTGAATGATGAACAATTCCTTTATCGTTTTCTTGAATATTTGACAAAGGCCAATCTGATAGACCAGCCCATGAGTCTGGAAAAACGAGGGCTGATACTTTATGAGTATTGCAAACAGAACTATCCCGAATACCAGACAAAGGCCACCATTGCCTGGATAGAGGCAGGAATGTCACTGAAAAAGCTCCCCGCCGAAAGGGTACGGACAAAGCGGCAGCTGCCTCCGTCTGACTGGGAAATCATTGACGGAGAATATAAGGAGAACCTCCGCCTGTGCTTTCTGCCTGCCGATGAAAAGGGGGAACATGGCTACTGGTTCGGCTTTGAGTCGGAGATACAGAAGGTGGGACCTGTGTTCAAGGCAAGAAGTTAATGGAAAACAAGCTGCCAATTTCCGCCAATGCAAACAATCGTAAAGAGTAAAAAGCATTTTATCACAATCTGATTTATTAGGTTAATGTTTTTCCCAAAAAAGACAATACATTGTCAGTTCGTAGGGCAAGTAACTTAAGCTACTTAAAAAAACGCATTGGCTTCGTTCGGCAAGTTTTATGTATAAAATAAATCGGGCTGCACTTTCAAAAAAGAAAACGCAGCCCGAAAAATGACTATCTTTCGTTTATAAACAAATATTCAGTCCTATCTAACCAAATCCTTAGGATAGGCAGGAGGCATTTTAACCCGTTTCCAAGTCTCATAATACCAGGAATTAATTTCATTTCCATCCTTATCCGTTTTCACAAAAAACTTCAGTACCATGACATCGCCCCCCTTCATCTCAAATTCCAAAATATTATCCACACCTACCAATTGCGGAAGATGCAGATTTTTCTCCACATGTTCCGTATAAGCATTTGGGGCAGTCTGCCGGTAAGTACCGTAACCAATGATAATGGCTCCATGATTTGGAATCATCGTCATATTAGTAAACCTGCCGTCATCAGACAAGATTTTAAAAGAATTGCTTGGTTTCAACTCGCCCGGAACCTGAGGGGTTCCCGACACATAAAAACACATCTGCCAGATGCCTTTCAAATTGACAGGAGCAGCGTCCGTTTTTCCCTGTCCCGCTACACGCGAAGTACCGATAAGCAAGAATGCTATCACCAGTAAGAATAAATTTCTCCGTTTCATAGTTATATATATTTAGTTAACAAATTGCGTAATGCGGATACACAAAATTAGAAAATTTTTTCAAACTTCCTTCTTTTTAAACGACTTTTTTACAAGAAAATGAAAAAAAATCCCGCCCTATGTTATAGAGCAGGATTTCTTGAATTATTTCCAGCAATTAGAATTCAGCATTACGCGGAGTACGTGGGAAAGGTATCACATCACGAATGTTGGTCATACCGGTAACGAACAACAACAGACGTTCAAAACCAAGTCCGAAACCGGAGTGAGGACATGAACCGAACTTACGGGTATCCAAATACCACCACATATCCTTCATCGGAATCTCCAATTCCTGAATACGGGTCATCAGTTTGCCATAATCCGCCTCACGTTCAGAACCACCGATAATCTCACCAATCTTCGGGAACAATACATCCATGGCACGGACAGTCTTGCCATCCTCATTCTGCTTCATATAGAATGCCTTGATTTCTTTCGGATAATCAGTCAGAATGACGGGGCATTTGAAATGTTCTTCTACCAAATAACGTTCATGCTCAGAAGCCAAGTCTACCCCCCAGTATACCGGGAACTCAAACTTACGGCCATTGGCAACTGCTTCTTCCAAGACCTTGATGCCTTCCGTATAAGGCAAACGAACAAAATCTTCTTTCAGCACGCCTTGCAAACGTTCTATCAACCCCTTATCGAACATGTCGTTCAGGAACTTCACGTCATCATAACAGTTGTCAAGCGCCCACTGTACACAGTATTTGATGAAGTCTTCGGCCAAATCCATATTATCAGTAATATCATTGAAAGCAACCTCAGGCTCAATCATCCAGAACTCGGCCAAGTGACGCGGCGTATTGGAATTTTCCGCACGAAATGTAGGACCAAAGGTATAAATAGCTCCCAAGGCAGTAGCCGCCAATTCACCTTCCAACTGACCGGATACCGTCAGGCTGGCTTGTTTGCCAAAGAAATCATCCTCATAAATAATCGCTCCGTTTTCATCCTTCTTCAAATCATAGAGGTTCTTGGTAGTAACCTGAAACATCTGTCCCGCACCTTCACAATCGGACGCTGTGATAATAGGTGTATGGAAATAGAAGAAACCACGTTCATGGAAGAACTTATGGATAGCAATAGCCATGTTATGGCGGATACGGAACACAGCGCCGAATGTATTGGTACGGGGACGCAAGTGAGCGATCTCACGAAGGAATTCCATCGTGTGGCCTTTCTTCTGCAACGGATAAGTGTTATCGCAAGTGCCCAGCACCTCGATTTCGCGCGCCTGAACTTCGGCAGCCTGACCAGAGCCAATGGATTCGGTCAGCTCACCATTTACACTGATACATGCACCGGTAGTGATCTGCTTCAACATTTCTTCGTCGAAATTTGCCAAATCAACCACAATCTGTACATTATTTATTGTAGAACCGTCATTCAGGGCGATAAAGTTTACCTGTTTGCTACCACGGCGGGTACGGACCCAACCTTTTACATTGACCATCACACCAAAGTCACGGCGCTTCAGCAGGTCAACAATCTTTGTTCTACTAATTTTTTCCATTGTTTTGTCTCTTTATTATTTATTATTCAAATGAGCCCATGCGGAGCATGTTCACTTCTTGTTCAGTCAGGTAACGCCAGTCACCACGGCGCAAACCTTTTTTAGTCAGACCGGCAAAATAAACACGGTCCAGCTTGATCACCTTATATCCCAAGGATTCAAAGATACGACGCACAATACGGTTCTTTCCGGAATGGATTTCAATACCGACTTGTGACTTGTCTGTTTCTGACGCATAGCTGATGGCATCTGCATGGATTTCTCCATCATCCAATGTCACACCTGCTGCTATCTGATCGAGATCCGCCTTGGTTACATTCTTATCACAATATACATGATAAATCTTCTTCTTCAAGTATTTAGGATGAGTCAGCTTGGAAGCCAAATCACCATCGTTAGTCAGCAGCAATACACCAGTCGTGTTACGGTCCAGACGGCCCACAGGATAAATACGCTCCTTGCAAGCACCTTTCACAAAGTCCATGACCGTCTTACGTTCCTGAGGATCGTCAGAAGTTGTCACACAATCCTTCGGCTTGTTCAACAAAATATAAGTCTTGCGCTCAATGCTTACCGGTTCGTCATGGAACTTCACTTCATCGGTACGCTTGATCTTAGTACCCAGTTCGGTCACCACCTCACCATTCACACTGACCACACCTGCTGTGATAAATTCATCAGCCTCACGACGGGAACATATACCGGCATTAGCCAGGAACTTGTTCAGACGGATCGGCTCGTTCGGATCTGTCAATATATCTTTGTATTCAATCTGCTTCTTCAGACTATATTTCGCATTCGGATTATAATCAGCCGTACGGGTACGGTAAGGACGATTGTATCCACCGCCTTGATTGTAACCGCCACCTTGGTTATAGCCACCGGTACGAGGACGATAAGGACGGTCGCCACCCTGATTGTAACCTCCGGTACGGGAACGCGGTGTGTAAGAACGCTGATCGCCCCCTTCACCACTGTTGAAACGGGAACGCGGAGAATAAGGACGCTGATCGCCGCCTTCACGATTGTAACCTCCGGTACGGGGACGCGGAGTGTAAGGACGCTGATCGCCGCCTTCGCGGTTATAATTTGTGCGGGAACGATACTGACGCTCGCCACCTTCCTCACCATTAGGATTAAAGCGGGGACGCGGAGTATAGGGACGCTGATCGCCGCCTTCACGGTTATAATTTGTGCGGGAACGATACTGGCGCTCACCACCTTCCTCGCCGTTAGAGTTAAAGCGGGAGCGTTGCGGACGGTCTCCGTTATTGTTATAGCGATTATAGGAAGGACGGTCACCGTTGTTATAAGAAGAACGGTAGGAACGGTCACCACCTTCGCGATTATAGCTGTTCATACGAGGACGATAAGAACGCCGTTCGCCATCGTTGTTGTATCTGTTGTAATTACTGTCTCTGTTATAAGACTTATAACCACCATCACGGCTTACATTCTGATTTTCCTCATTTGCAGCACCTTCTTGTCTGCTTTCATTTTCTGTACTCATGGTCTCCTTCAATTTTTTAATTAATGTATAACGCCCTCTCGGGCTTTTGGATTAAAATCTAACTAACTATTTTTTAAATACCTGTATAGTTATGCGGTGTAATCACCCGCAATTCTTTTTTAATGTCTTCGCTTACATTGAGTGTCTCAATGAATTCTTTAATAGATTCTTCTGTGATGGCCTGGTTTGTACGGGTCAAAGCTTTCAACGCCTCATACGGATGGGGGTAAGCCTCACGGCGCAGAATGGTCTGAACAGCTTCCGCCACCACACTCCAGCAATTATCCAGATCGGCATAGATTGCTTTTTCATTCAGCAACAGTTTGCGCAGCCCCTTCAGAGAACTTTGGATAGCAATGACAATGTGACCGAAAGGCACACCGACGTTACGCAACACAGTAGAATCAGTCAAGTCACGTTGCAAGCGGGAAACAGGCAACTTAGAGGAAAGGTGTTCCAAAATGGCGTTTGCCATGCCCAGATTGCCCTCGGCATTTTCGAAGTCAATAGGGTTCACCTTGTGCGGCATGGCACTGGAACCTACTTCGCCCGCTTTAATCTTCTGCTTGAAGTATTCCATAGAGATATACTGCCAGAAGTCGCGGTTCATGTCAATCATGATGGTATTGATGCGCTTCATGGCATCAAAGATGGCTCCCAGATTGTCATAGTTAGAAATCTGAGTAGTGTATTCCTCACGTTCCAATCCTAATTTTTCAGCTACGAACTTATTGCCGAATGCTTTCCAGTCATACTCGGGATAAGCTACATGATGCGCATTGTAGTTACCCGTCGCACCACCGAATTTGGCCGTGATAGGACAAGCCTTCAATGCAGCCAGCTGACGGTTCAGACGATAAACGAAAACCATGATTTCTTTACCCAGACGGGTCGGAGAGGCAGGCTGTCCGTGAGTTTTTGCCAACATCGGGATGTTTGCCCATTCCTCAGCGTATGTAGTCAGCTGGGCAATCAGTTCTTCTATTTGTGGATAGTACACTTGCTCCAATGCTTCCTTGACGGACAGAGGAACGGAAGTGTTGTTTATATCCTGTGATGTCAGTCCGAAATGAATGAATTCCTTGTATTCCTCCATTCCGCCCAACTTATCGAATTCTTCTTTGATGAAATATTCTACAGCCTTCACATCGTGGTTTGTCACACTTTCTATCTCTTTGATACGCTGTGCCTCAACCTCGGTAAAGTTTTTATAAATAGCGCGCAACGCATCAAAACGTGCATGATCAAAGCTTTTCAACTGTGGCAACGGTAGTTCACACAAAGTGATAAAATATTCAATTTCTACCTGCACACGGTACTTGATGAGTGCAAATTCAGAAAAATAAGAGGCCAAAGCTCCCGCTTTTCCTCTGTATCGACCGTCAATAGGTGATATTGCCGTGAGTAAATCGAGCTCCATATTATATTTTTTGATAATTATCAGATTGCAAAATTAATTCTTTTTCTTGAGTTTAACGGTCTGAAGATGCATAAAGTTTGCGAAAATAAAAATTTATTTCACAAATCCCTTTTTAGCCCATTTCAGACTATTCCAACGCCGTACAAAGATAATGCCACGTAGGTTTTCATCCAGCACGAACGCGCACCACATACCTGCCAGTCCCCATCCCCAATGAATGCCAAACAAATAACCACAACCTACGGCAACACTCCACTGGACAACAAGTCCTACATAAAACGGATAATTCACATCACCCGTTGCACGTAAAGCATTCGTCGCATAAATATTAATCGCCCGGCCCACTTCCAAAACCACATCAATAAACAAAACAATAGTACCCATACGGATGATTTCCGGATTATCCGTCAGCCAGCCAAGCAAGGAATTCCCCATCAAAGCCCAGATACAGGATAAAACCAAAGAGACCAAAACAGAAATACGCATCACATATTTGCCCAGCAGATAGGCGGCACGAATTTTCTTCTCGCCCACCAGATGTCCGATGCAGATGGCTCCCCCCTGCGCCATGGCGATGGCAAACAGATAGACGAACATCACTATATTCACCACGTATGTACGGGTAGTCAGCGCTTCATTCCCTAACATATTAATAAAATAGGTCAAAATTACCTGAGAAAAACTATAGGACATATTCTCTCCTGCCGAAGGGATCCCGATTTTCAACAGTTTTTTCAGCTCGGCAAACGGGAAGGGACGAAAATAGGACAACGGAAACTTGGGAATATGTTTCCGGAAAAGAATCACAAAAAGTATCACCATAGATATCCCTCGGGCAAATGCCGTAGAAATGGCCGCACCTTCCACGCCCAAAGCCGGCATACCGAACTTACCGAATATCAACGAATAGTTACCGATGATATTCAGGATATTCACAACCACTGTCACCATCATGGGATAAACCGCTTTATTGGCACTTCGCAAAGAAGCGGAAATAGTCAACGACACAGCTTGGAAAAAGGCGAATGCTCCTACTATCTCCATATAGTTTACTCCATACTCCATCAGTTCAGAACGAAGTCCCATCATGGTCAACAGGAAAGCGGCTCCATAATATAAAACAGTGCTGACAAATAAGCCAAACACTAAATTAAGCAGTAACGACACTCCTACTACTTGTACCATATTCTCCCGCATCTTTGCCCCCAAATATTGCGAACAAAGCACAGAGGTTCCTATGTTAATCACTTCAAATATCAGGAAAGCAAACATAATGAGCTGGTTGACCACCCCCACGGCAGCCACACCATTGTCTGAATACTGACTCAGCATCACGGTATCCACCGCACCCAACATCATAATCAGCAATGTCTCTATGAAAATAGGAACCGCCAGCCTGGCAAGGTTCTTTCGTACACTCCTCGGTTCTTGAATTACGTCCACTTGTCACCTTTAACTTTCGGGGTGCAAAGGTACGGACTTTTCACGATGCAACGGTTTGATTTATATCAAGAAAAACGAACCATGCTAATTCCTCTTATAGCAAAAGATAAAATGATAACAATCCCGAACCTGGAGCAAGCAGGTGTAGACCAGATTTAGGAGCGAATTACCAGTATGATAACAAACAAGTGGACGAATACAAGAAATCCCAACAAATATTGCTCTGCCGGGATTTCTTTATTCAACCGATGCCATGTCTGCATTGTTCCATATATGTGTTGTGTTATTGCTGAGTCAGATATTCCTTGTACATTTTCTCTATTTCCTTCATGGGAACACCCAATGTCCTCACTTGCCTGAAAAACTCCGGCAAATCTTCATGTAGAAATGTATCTTTACGTAAAGCAATGATCCGTTCTTTAGCCCTTTCCGAAACAAAATAACCGATACCACGTTTATTGAAAATAATCTCTTGTCCCTGAAGGTAATCATACGTACGAACTACCGTATTGGCATTCACCTCCACTGTGGCGGCATATTCCCTGACCGATGGAATACGCTCTTCTTCGGCATATTGCCCTTGCAGGATTTCATCACATATCCGGTCGGCTATCTGCAAGTAAATGGATTTGCTTTCTTTAAAAATCATAGCAAACGGAATTTGGGTTTAACAACTTGCGAACGGGTAAAGAGCCGGTAACTCAGCCACCAGTTAAACAGGGTGAACGCACTGAAAAATGCCACTCCTAACGAAAGTAATTTGTTCAAAGTCATCCATTGGAAATTAGCTTCCAGCCATTCCGCGAAACTACGCATAACGTCATTGCCTACCCATGATACAATATGCACTGATAAAACCGAACACAGAATAAAAATAAGCATCAATGTACCCAATGTCTTGAAAAAAGGTTTCTTGTACCAATAACTACCCCCTAGAATATACAGTGAGTGCGACCATACCAGGAAAGCCCATCCGCACAGTTCGCCCAGCCACTTCTGGTAGGACATATTCATGACATAGCCTCCGTATGACTGCTCACCATCTGCCGAAACCATAGAAAGAAGGTTATACAGAACAGATTGATGGAATGTTTCAGGCACATTAAATAAAGGAAGTAACAGATAACGGGTAATTTCCGCCAATGACGCCGCAACAAAGACAGCCGCCGCCAGTCCTACCGTAACAATTAAGAACCGTGCCAAAAATTTCTCTATCATAGTTGCCGGAAGCATCAGAAAAGCGATGCGTTTTTCTTTGGTAATCATGTTCTCCATTATGTTGGCAGCATAGACAAAGCCGAAAATACCGATGATAAGAGCAAACGCCCCCAGCACATTAGAGCAGTAACGCTGAAAAGCTACCTGAGGATCACTATACGCCGCCTGTTTCGACATTGTGAACACCATCACCAATAAAAACCCGGCATAAATCCCAATCAGGCGATAAAGATTTGTTTTCCAATTTTCCATAATCTCGCGTTTCATGACCATTGCAATACGCGGAAAGCTAAAGAATTTATTCGTATCCATAGTGTTTGTGTATGTTACTTATTAAACATTGACTGCATTTTTTCTCTCTCTGCCAGCATAGCGTTAAACAGCACTTCCAGATTCAGATTCGTCTCCTCATTATGTGTATTCGGAAAGATGACGCTGTTTCCCTGGACGGACGGCTGAACATACAGTGCGGTGTCTGTCGGCTCATTCATGCCTTGCTCTGCAAAATAAACGTTGTCACAGATGGTCTTTACCGATGCATCCAACAATACACGGGTTCCGTCAATAATAACCACATGATCCAGCAGGCTGTCAATATCTCTCACCTGATGCGTAGAAATGATGACTGATTTTTCATCGGTCATGCCCGAAGCGATGACTTTGCGGAACTGACTTTTAGAAGGAATATCCAATCCGTTGCTGGGTTCGTCCATGACCAATAAGGAAGTATTGGTAGCTAATGCAAAGCACATAAATGCTTTCTTTTTCTGCCCCATCGAAAGCTCACCCAGATGAATATCTTCATTCATATCAAAATCACGGAGACAGGCGTTCAACAGTTCTCTACTGAAATTCGGATAAAACGGAGTATTCAGTTTTAAATATTGTTTCAAACTGACTGCCGGCAAAGCAAATTCCTCAGGCACTAGAAACATGTCCTGCAAAGTCAGTGGATAGCGCATGGAAACATCCACCCCTTTGTAAAGCACCCGTCCGGACTGAGGACGAAGCAAACCTGTCATTAAATAGAGCAAAGTAGATTTGCCTGTACCGTTCTTTCCCAGAAGACCGTAAACTGAACCTTTATCCAATGCCAGCGAGAAGTCATCAAAGACTTTCTGCTTTTTCTTTCCATAACTGAAAGACAAGTTCTTTACTTCAATCATCATTGTGTTTATGGTTTTATTAGTTATTTAGTGTATTAGTTGATTAGTACACTGCAAATGTATATAGTTTATTTGAATAAAGAAGAAGAACAATGAATATTTAATATTCATTAACCATTAAACAAATTAAGCGGGCAGCAACCTAGTACTGTCCGCTCAACTCAAAATGATAAATGAAAAAAAGGACTATTTAATTCCTTGCAGTGCCTTGGTGGCAATCTCGTTTTCAGGATCAATTTCCAATATCTTACTCCAATACAGTTTGGACTGGTCATAGTCTTCTTTTACAAAATAATAATATCCCAAATAGCTGTTACATTCCACCAACACCGACTTAGTGGCATCCGGCTTCTGTTCCAGAATATCCAGTGCTGCCTCATAATAGGGCTTTGCCAGTCCCTGAGCCGTCTCAGGATCACGCAACGAATTAACACGGGCACGCCAGAAATTTCCTAAATAGTTATCGGGAACTTTAGTAGCCACTTGTGCAAAGATCGTATCAGCTTCTGCCAAATAGACCGGTTGCTTGTCTTGACAAGCCGAATCGGCAGCCGCATAATAGTTCAGACGGCCATACAAGAAAAGGTCACTGATATCCGGAGAGTTTTTCATTCCGTCCAGATAATTCTTATAAGCTTCTATCGCTTTCGGGAAATCACGTTCCTTCTCGTACACATCTGAGATCTCTTTATAAATTTCCGTATGCAATTGATCCATGGACAATGCTTTGTCAAACTGTGCCACCGCTTCTTCATATTGCTTGTCCGCTTCCAGCAAACGGGCAAAATAGATATAGTCCAAGTACACATAATCCGGATTAGCGGGATTGGCAAAGAAGGTGGCAGCCGCTTCCAATCCTGCTTGATACTCTTTCAATTCCAAATTGTCATACATTGCCAGACGTTTCAGCACATGATTTTCCGGAGCAAGTTCCAAGCCTTTTTTCGCCATATTCAAAGATTGCGCATAATCCTTATTCAGATATAACAGCATGGCGTAGCGGGTATAGTCCTGCTCAGTGGAAGTACCTGCTTTCAGATAACTCTCGTATGCTTCTTTTGCCTTGCCATACTGCCCCATCGTATAATAGACGTCTGCCATCTCCTTGCTGATGCGGTTATCCTCCGGAGTCTTGGACTGTAAACGCATCAGCATATCCAGTGACAGTTGAGGGTCTACCCCTTTATATACCTGTGCATATTTAAAATAAGCTTCGCTGCAATCCTCGTCCAGATAAATAGCCTGGTTATAATCACTGCTGGCTTTGTTCACATCATTCAGTTCCAGTGCCACATCCCCACTCAGCAGATAGGCTACAGCACATTTGCTGTTCACATCTTTAGCGCGCTGTGCATATTCGGCGGCTTCTGCCGTTTTCCCTTGGTCCAGATAGGCCTGACCTATCTCTACCAACAAGGAAGTATTCTTCTTATTTTTACCTTTCAACAATGCCTCAAAAGCCTCAGAAGCTTTTGCCGGATTCTCTTTGATCATCGCGGCAACCTGCTTCACCTGCGGTGACCATTCACTGCCCGCCGATGTCTGCCCCCACATCGTTACGGCCAGGCACAGGCTCATCACGGTTAATACTAATTTCTTCATGGTTCTTCTTTTTTAATTCATTTATTATTCCTCTTTTACATCCACAATCCTTACGGCAGCCGTTGCAGGCACCAGTCCTGACTTCAAGATGATACGCTGCCCCCGGAAATCTGTCAGAAATGAAGTCAGACCACTAGGCAGGCCGCTTTTAGGATCATTGAGTAAAATATACACATTACGGGTTAGCGGATACTGGTTCAAAGCCAGATAAGCCTGATAAGGCTTGAAGCTATTTTCCACTGTAGCCGAATCCGCACGACTGACAGCCATTATCCGAATGGCGTCATTGAAAGAGAGTCGTGTACTATCCGCAGGATTTCCTATCCAGTTGACACCGATAACCCCTAAAGCTGCGGGGGTCTTGGCCACATACGAAACCACCTCCGGATTTGTTTTCTGTGCCTTCAGGTCCTTCGACAAAGGCATACCGCCGCAGATCGAGTCGAGCACATAATGTACGGTGCTCGAATTGGGATTATCAAATACCAGTTGGAGTTTACCCAAACGGGAAGCGGGATTCAGCTGTCTCCAGTCAGTAACTTCCCCCGTCAATATCTTCTTAAACTGGTCAACTGTGATGAATGAATCCGTATTTTGCTTGTTCACGATCAAAGCCAAACCGTCTGTCGCCATCTTCACCGATACGGGAAAGAATTTCTTGCCGTTGAAATACGCCGTTTCCTCCCGGGTCAGCTGCCTCGTGGTGACAGCCAGACGCACACTGTCCGCCAGCAAAAGTTTCATGGCTTCCACTTCACTGCAATAAACCGGATGCACGGTGGCATCCGGTGTCAATGCGTGAAACACCTGTAACTCCTCTTCCATAATGGGACGGAAAGTTTCGTCCACCGCTATCGTGATAGTGCCTGAGGTCAGCGTATCATTTTCTCCCGGCTTAGGTTTGTTACCGCAACCTGAAAGCAACAGCAACAAAGCGGACAATAATGCAATATACAACTTCATCATATATAGATATTATTTTAGCTTAAAAGTTATAGGAACGGTATAGTACACGGGAACATTACGTCCGTTCTGTTTTCCCGGAATCCATTTCGGCAATGACTGGATTACACGGATTGCTTCCTTGTCACAGTACGGATCCAATGAACGCATCACTTTTACATCCTTCACATCTCCTGTAGCCGAAACCACAAAGCGGACAAACACTTTACCCTGTATCCCATTTTCCTGCGCAACGGTAGGATAATGCAGATTCTTTGCTATAAAAGAGAGCAATTCCCTGTCACCACCCGGGAACTGAGGCATCTGCTCTACCATAGTATATGGTTTCTCTTCTGCTTCGGGGGCTTTGGTTATCACTTCTTTCAGTTCAGCAATATCTTTACCGTTCAGTTCATCATTACCTTTCACATCGGCAATGGAGATAGCCACTTTGGTCTGAGTCAGTTCTTCCTGGCTCTTTATCTCTTCGTCATCACGCACCTCTTCATCCTTTTTAATGACAGGAGCGGTAAATTTAATAGAACTTTTCAGAGCGGGAGGCGGAGCTACCGGTTCCACTTTCTTAAACTCTTCCTGTTTCACTTCGGGTTCTTCCAATTGCGACAAGGTAGTCACTTCCGTCATCACCTCTTTCTGTTTCGGGGTTGCCAGCTTTACCAATGTCGGTATGCTGAAACCTACGGCGGCAATGATCACTACAATCACCATCGCCCACGTGTGGCGTTTCAGTGAATTGGCACGCATCTTATAGGCACCGTATGCCTTGTTCTTACCTTGGAATATCAGTTCACACCATTCGGGTGAGGTCAAATCTATTTTTGCCATTTTCTTTTCCTCCTTTTAAAAGTGTGTTACTATTCCGCAATGTCTTTACTCAAATCGCCCTTCGTATCATAATTCTTGATCAGGAACTGATCCGCGTCAGCGATATCCGTTATCACATACTTACCTATATTGCATATTTGCATTTCATCCAGAGCATCAATCAGATTCTTGTAGGAAGAATCATCCGTTGCCTTTATAATGACAGTCGGAGTACCCTTTCCGCGTTTTATTTCAGAAAGTTTCTTCGTGTAATCTTCCTCTGATATTCTTAGGTCAGCTTTCCGTTTTTTCAGTTCGTTTACTTCACGAACTGCCGCCGAGTTTTTTTTAAGAAGAATAGAACGCAGACCATCCGCCTGATACGAAGTTTCCTTCAACGAGGTATAGTCTTTATAGTTAGGTTCTCCTTCATAGTAATACAATTTATCTCCTCCTGCCAGCAGCAAAGTTATTGCCTGTGAAGCCTTCACCTTGCTCTGCTGCTCTTCAGTGATATTCTTGTCATTGCTCGGCATACTTATTTCCATCGTCTGAGGTTTACTCAGCGTGGTACACAGCATAAAAAAAGTAATCAACAACATGTTCATATCCACCATAGGCGTAAAATCCACACGGACAGTCATCTTCTTTTGTTTTGATCCTTTTCCTTTTTTGCCGCTTTCTTGTACTTCAGCGCTCATAATTATTCAGTTTTATTTATCAGAAGCAGTCTTCAGAGAAGTAATCAGATTGTACCGATTCTCTCTGAGGTCTTGAAGTGAACTCATTACGTTTTTAATCACAGCATAGGGAGTTGACGCGTCAGCTTTGATGGCAATGCGCAGATCCGGATTGACCTGACGGGCATTACGTACCCATGATTTAAACTGATTGTCCGTACTGTCACAGGGGATACCTTCGTTTTTCAACTGTTTATCCTGCTGTTCGGAAGGCAGATCCAGATATTTCTGCATGCTTCTCATTGGAACACCAAATGTAGAAGCAGTCACAAATTTCTTCTCCTGTTCGGGAGTAAAACTTACTCCATACTCCTCACCCATTTTCTCCAATACAGCCTTCATGTCTGGCTGTTTGTCGAGGCTCATAAATATTTTCCCTTGCGGATCCACCAGAATCTGGAGGATATTCGTTTCCGGAATCTTGATTTCCGAAACGGAAGCCGGAGTAAATACCTGTACCGGTTCCTTCTTTACAAATGTTGAAGTCAACATAAAGAAAGTAAGCAGCAATACAGTGACATCACTCATGGCTGTCATATCTATGAACGTACTTTTCTTTTTAATCTTTGCTCTACCCATATCAATTCATTTTAAAGAAATGGCACGATTATTTATGAGAAGCCGCAAAGGTCTGTATAATAGAGAAACCTACTTCATCGAGGCTGTAAGTCAATTTATCAATCTTATTGGTGTAGTAATTATAAGCAATAACAGCCAATGCACCTGTCAAGATACCAAATGCTGTATTGATCAGCGCTTCGGAAATACCTTGAGATAATGCCATGGAATCTGTACCGCCACCGGCAGACAAAGCCGCAAACGAACGGATCATACCAATTACCGTACCGAGTAATCCCATCAAGGTACCCAATGTGGTGATAGTACCGATAACAGGCAGATTCTGCTCCATCATGGGAAGTTCCAGCGCTGTAGCTTCTTCCAATTCTTTTTGGATGGCCAATACCTTCTGATCTTTAGAAAGCGTTGCATCGTTTTCCACATCAGCATACTTTCTTAAAGTGGAAGTAACAACATTGGCTACAGAGCCGCCTTGTTTATCACAAAGTTCCTGTGCTTTCTTCATATCCCCGGCAGCCAAAGCCGATTTGATATTTGCGACAAATTTCACCAACGAGCCTTTGCCAAAAGCCGAACGGATAGCGAAATAACGTTCAATACTCAATGCTATGACAGTGAGCAACAGTGTTTGAATAATAGGAACGACAATCCCCCCTTTGTAAATAGTTCCCAGAAAATTGCCCGGCAACGGATGATTATTGGGATCATTGTTCATAAAATTGGCTGGGTTTCCCAATAAAAAGTTATATATGCAAACTGCAATAATAAAGCAACATATAATTACCCAACCTGCATTTTTAATGCCTACACTCTTATTAGTAGTTTTATTTTGAATAGCTTCCATGATATGTTTTAATTAATCGTTATAGTTAAAAAATAGAATTCAATACCAGCCCCGACACTCTACAGGGCGTCGGAGAAGGTTAAACAACTAAATTTATAACGATTAATTAAATCAAGATGCGTCTCAACATGAACACAAAATAATGACATGCCGGAGACACACAATGGATGGAATTAGATGGAAAGGTTTTGGATCGGTGAATAGCCAATAATTCTTCCCGTAATGAAAAACGATCTATGAGGTTTTTTAAAAAGTTCTGTTGAAGCTCCTCTGCTCTACGGATACGGAGATCATCAGGCATCAATTTAACTAATATCTGCTGTTGCCCTGTAAGCAAAGAAATAGTAAAATACATAGTATCCAATGTACCATGTTCAGATATCCTATTCTCTTGAGACTCCGTAATAGCACATCTGTCAATAGCGGAAGAAACAGCATCCGCATCAGCTCCCTGATAGTATAGCATTAAAAACAGGGCAATTAATCCTATTTTGACGATAAGCTTCATTGACTACAGATAAGATTCTCGGTTTATACTATTGAAACAATTCCATTGTTTTTTTTGTTCACGCAGACTTGAGACTATTCCAAAGGGATAGATTAATCCTCCAGCAGCTTCAGGGGGTGGGTTCCGGACGGGCATAAAAAAAATCCTCCGGAACTTTTCAGTTCCGGAGGATTCTCTAAAAA
>BLLV01000218.1 GCA_011959205.1 Bacteroidaceae bacterium | reverse complement strand
ATTGCGACAACACGAATTACGAGGGGCATTACCAGCAGTTGTTCTACATCATCTTTTCTTTGTTCGGAATGTACGTGGATGTGGAAGTGCGTACCCCGAAGGGGCGTGTGGACGTGGTGATGCGTACTACCCACACTTTGTATGTCATTGAATTGAAGCTGGACAAAAGTGCTGATTCCGCTTTAGCCCAAATAAATCTGAAGAACTATCCCGAACGCTTTGTTCTTTGCGGACTTCCCGTGGTGAAGGTGGGGATAAACTTTGACTCGGAAAGCCACACTTTGAGCGGTTGGATCATAGAGGGATAGACACGATATTATAAGCTCTTTATAAAGATATAATATTTACTATAGGCTGTATGCGATAACGCATGCGGCCTTCCTTATTTTTGTTGCCGGTAGCGGCCGGCATCCGTATAATGTATTGCAAGAACGACACTCTCCGTGACTACCAGCAGGAGATGAAGCTCCGCCTCTTTGAAGAGTGGGAGCTTCACCGGAGTGTGATGGTACAGATGCCCACCGGCACGGGAAAGACGCATCTGCTGGCTGCCATAGTGAGGGAGTTCTTGTGTGGTTCCGGTATCCGAGTATGGATTGTGGCGCACCGCCGGGAATTGGTGGGGCAGATAGAGGAGACGGTTTCCCGCTATGGAATGGGGAGGGAGGACGGAAGGGTGAGGGTGATGTCCATCCAGTGGTTGTCACGAAACCGGAAGATTATGGACGGACAGCCGGATCTGATTGTCATTGACGAGGCACATCATGCCCTGGCGGAAACCTACCGGGAGCTTTGGAAGAGATATCCGGAGGCGAGGAAACTGGGCATGACTGCTACTCCCTGCCGGCTGAACCGCAAGGGATTCACGGATTTGTTTGATACCCTGATTACCTCATGGAGCATTGCGGAATTCATAGGGAAGGGCTGGTTGTCGTCCTTTGACTATGTGTCCATCCGTGCGAACAGCAAAGAACAGCGGCTGATTGACTCGTTGAAGAAACGGGGTGCGGACGGGGATTACCAGGTGAAGGAAATGAATGCAGTGTTAAATCGGGAAACCGGCATTAGACAATTGTATGAGAGTGTCCGAAGATATGCCGCCGGGAAGAAAGGAATTGTGTATGCCGTAAGCATTGCACACGCCCGGCAGATCGCAGCTTATTACAGCCTGCATGGCGTGGAGTCTGTTGCTATCGACAGCAGGACCCCCGCTCTGGAACGCAAGGAACTGGTAGAGGATTTCAGGCGGGGAAAGATCAGCGTGTTGGTCAATGTGGATATTTTTTCCGAAGGTTTTGACTGTCCCGATGTGGAGTTCGTGCAGCTGGCACGTCCCACGCTTTCGTTGGCGAAATACCTGCAACAGGTGGG
>BLLV01000217.1 GCA_011959205.1 Bacteroidaceae bacterium | reverse complement strand
AGTTCAAATTTTACAAGCCATGTAAGTTGCTGCAACCTTATATAAGATATTATTGGGCATTCAAGAGCAATCGACCGCTGGATGCCTTTACTTATCCTATCGGTTGCTCTCAAATCATTTTCCATAAGCAAGCACCGTTATATATCCCTGAACTGAATGTTACACAAGACAAACTGACTGTCAGCGGACAAGTTAATTTCTCGTCACACCTATATGCAGACGGAAATATAGAAATGATAGTGGTTGTATTCCACCCTCACGCTATGAGTATGTTTCTGAACATACCGACTTCACTCTTTTATAATCGAGAAGTGTCCGGTTACAGCCTTGAAAACAAAAGTTTGAATGAACTGGCTACACGAATATTCGACTGTGAGAATAATTCTATTTGCATAAGCTATATAGAAAAATGGCTGTTGTCACAAATTGCCGATAATTTAGCTGATACCACACACAGAATTAAAAGAATAGATGCCGCCATACAGCGAATATATATCACTCCGCAAATCTCTGTAAACGAATTATCTTCCATTGCCTGCCTAAGTAAAAAACAGTTTGAGCGGTTGTTTCATTCATTTGTAGGTATCAATCCCAAAGAATATACCCGTATCGTCCGCTTCCAAAAGGCTTTGGCGCAGATGCAGCATCAAGCGGGTAAAGAAATCAATCAGGCACAAATAGCATACACCAGCGGTTATGCTGACCAGTCGCACTTTATTCGGGAGTTCAAGAAACTCTGCGGATATACGCCCGTGTCTTTGCTGAAAATATCAAATCCATATTCCGATTTGTTCACCAATCCCGTATAAATGTCCCGTTTGTTCTATCCGGGTTCAAACGCTTCCCCTACTTTTGCTACCTGATTCATTAAATGAAAATAGCATTAAGTATGAAAGAAGTAAATCCCCAAGAAACCAGCCGGGCATACGCCTTTGAAATGTGGATGAACGCACCTATGCCAATGGTGACGTTCTTTAAGACACTCAATGTGTCACGCCTTGTGAAAATCAGCCGGAAATCAGGCATGAAGTTTAATATGTTGATGTGCTGGTGCATCGGCAAAGCCGCAAGGAGCGTGAAAGAATTTTATCTGCTGCCCGTTGACGGTAAACTGATGCAGTACGACACCATTGCAGTAAACACCATTGTCGCCAACAGAGAGGGCGAGGTAAGTTCGTGTGATATTCCTTTCTGTGATGATGTATCTTTGTTTAACCAACACTATCTGCAACTTACCAAACAAGTGGCTGAAAGTTGCGTCAATCACGACTTGACGGAAAGCATGGTTATCGGAACTTCCGCATTGGCACAATATGAAATAGACGGTGCTGTCGGGATGTATAGCGGCATTTTTAATAATCCGTTTCTTATTTGGGGCAAATACAAACGCCGCCTGCTGAAAACGACACTTACCGTTTCTTTCCAGTTCCACCACACGCAAATGGACGGGGCGCACGCTTCCCGCTTTTTGGACGGGATTCAGAGAGCAATTGACAATTTGCAGTATAAGTAAGTTTGCACATCTGATATACACAGGTTACGATTTTGCAGCTTATTTCAAAAATGACTATTTAGGGTAACTGATTTCGTAACAGATTGATTAATTTTGCTCTCAATAATAGAAATGACAATGGAAACAGATATAGAAACCAAATATTGCCAAACGTGCGGAATACCCTTAGATATTGACTATAATAATCTTGGGGTAAATACGAGTGCGGAATATTGTGATTATTGTTTGAAGCATGGTGTCAAGGGTTACGATTTCTCGATGGACTATCTGATTTATCTTTGGGGGCTTTTTCCCGAAGAGTATTATAAAGAAGCAGGCATATCCTATACTTCGCCGGAAATCAGAGAGGTGATGTCAAGACGACTTCCTGAAATAAAAAGGTGGAAACAAAAAATCAATACAGCCCACGTGTTATATGAGCTGATTGTAAGGGTACAAGAATACATTAACCGCCATTTGTTCGAGGAACTTAGTTTAGATGCACTATCACAAACGGCAGGTATTTCCAAATACCATTTCCGGCGTGTCTTCAAAGCTGTATGTGGTGAAAATATCGGGCTTTACATTCAGCGGTTAAGATTGGAATATATCGCATTCAAGTTAATATCAACCAATATAAGCGTTACTGAATTGTTATGTCAAATAAACTACCAAAATAAACATACACTTTCAAGGGCATTCAAAAGTTATTTTAAGTGTACGATACCGGAATTTCGTAAACTACATTCCAATGCTAACCCCGCAGGAATGTATCCGGTGCAAATTGTTCCTTGCATTGAGAAAGTTCCGCCTGTTCGTATTGCCTGTTTGAAACTGGAATGGACGGAACATATAAACCATGATTTTACGGTATTATGGAAACAGATTCTACGTCTTTCTGAAAATTGCGGTTTACAGTCAAGTGGCTGTAAATTTATAAGCCTTACATTGGATTGTCCGCTAATTTCTTCAGAAGAACAAACCCGTTTCATGATGGGTATAACCGTTCCGGAATCATTTAACGTTCCCAATGGCTTTTCTGTTCATGAAATAGAAGCCGGAGAATATGCAGTGTTTCAATTCAAGGGGCTATATCACGAGTTGAACAGAGTATATCGTTACATATACCTTGATTGGTTGCCGACAAGTGAATATGCGCTACGGGAGCCTTACACATTTGAAACCTATCTCAACACTCCCGAAAAGACCCCTGTTTCGGAGTTGAGAACGGATATTTATATTCCTATTGTGCGAAAGAACAAATGAATGGCTTAAATAAGGAAATCGAACAACAGCTAAGAAATGAAAATGCCGATTTTGTTCACTTCGTGGATATTTCCATGCTGGATATACGACAAAACCGGGGTTTTCCCTATGCCCTACTGATAGGAATTGCCATAAATCCACATTTTATCAAAACTGTACATGATAGTCCCGATTATGTGCATACCCTCAGCGATGAATATGCACAGGCAGAAAAACGGGTGGGAATGATTGCGGACAAACTGGCTGGGCGGCTTATCAGCAAAGGTTACAAAGCATTGTCACAGTCCGATAATGCTTTGATAACAGAGAATACATTTGACTTCGCAACAAAAACGTCCATTTTACCACACAAGACCATTGCCGTACTTAGTGGTACTGGTTATATTGGCAAAAATAACCTGTTCATCACGGCTGAATATGGAGCGGCACAATGTCTTGGCTCTGTCCTGACAAATGCCCCTTTATCAATAATGGAACACGAAATCAAGTCGTCGCAATGCGGTAATTGTAATATATGCAGGGATGTATGCCCACAAAAAGCGTTAAACGGAGTTGTATGGAACATGAATGTTTCAAGGGATGAGATAGTAAATGTTTATGACTGTGTTACGTGCTTGAAATGTTTGGTTTATTGCCCGAAAACACAGGCATACATGAAACGACATATCACTATGAAGTAAGATGAAGGGGTATATAGGTAATATATTGCAGGAAATAGACATAGAGATTGACGAAATCGACCTCTACGGCTATGATATTATCGAAACCTCTCTATCAATGGTACATAAGCTGCAAACAGTTCTTGATGATTTGAGAACTAAAATACAAACCTATATATTTCCAACCAAAGAGGATGAAATCTTATTTTTCAAGACACAGAAACCGGAAATACTTGGTCGGTTGCTATTCTTCTATAAGATATACAAGATTGAAACACAATATCCTAATGGTAGCGATGAAGTGATTAGGAATTATATCAATCGGGAACTAGATAATCTGACCTATTTCTTCAATCGCAATTTGGACTTTTATCAATACTACCGTTCACACTCCACTGTGTATGATGAATATTATTTTGTTCGTGGAAAAGCAGATTTGCGGTTATGTACCGATAGCGCACAGTTTGACAAAGACCCTAATTTCTGTAGCTAACACTTGAAAAGGGACCCGGGTAGCATTTGAAACGTGTACCACCCG
>BLLV01000216.1 GCA_011959205.1 Bacteroidaceae bacterium | reverse complement strand
AGGCTGATTCTGAATCAACTGCCGGAGCCGGATGCCGGACGGCATGGATGTGGTTCTACACATTATTGTATATAGGGCTTAATTCAATTCGGTTATGCAATTCAGGTGGTTATTCATGGATGGAAAATGACAGGAGGCTCTGCAGGAACTATGAATGGACATTCTATTCGGGAGAGGAAATGGCCAAAATTTCAGCAATAAAATTATTAGGGAAGAAAATTTAAATAGGCTCTTATTCTAGGTAATTTAATGTATGGTGATATCAAATTGTGTTCTATAAGAATGAGGGGCTGTCTTTTTTATGACAGCTCCCCATTCTTTATTAAATAAGTTTTATATGAATTCCACATGGAGTTTCGGAGGGCAAAACGGCGACAAACGGCTGCAAAAATCGGTGTTATAATACCTTGATTTTCAGCTAATAGATTTTAACAAACGAGATTTTCGCCTGTTGGCGATTCGTTCTTTTCGGAGTATTTTTGTACCGCGATTGTACCACGCGAGAGGGGTCACATGGCACGACTTTCTTTCAGCAACGTGCAACAGCTTTCAAGAGCGTGCAACAAAATTTCTTCGATAATGGACCGTAAAATTAAACACAATTTAACAGGTCAGCCCGGCAATGACTGGGGCATGACCGACAAGCCTTTCCTCACCATCGGGGAAGTGGCGGACATCCTGCAAGTGAGCAGCCGGACAGTGTATAACCTCATATACAACGGCACTCTCCGGGCTTGCAGACTGACATACCACATCACAATCATCACCAAGGAGGATTTCTTTCTGATGATTAGAGAGACAACCTACTGCAAGCGGAGCGTGTCTATCTTCGCCAGGCAGGGTAAAAAGACAAAAAAGAAGATGAACGAAGATACACCTAACATCGAAAAAGACCTTTCCCAAAAGGAGGGAAAGAAGAAAGCGAAGGGCAGCCCGAAACGGCAGCTCATTCCGGCGGCTAACTACAAGCAGTCCGTGCGCGACACGTTCACGGACAAAGAGAGTGCCGGAGGCGACCTTTATACGATGGCTGAGATATGCCAGAAATACAATTATACCTACGGGCGATTTTACAATCTCCGTATGCGCTACTCGATACCCTGTGTCAAAGCCAATGCCACCAAGTGCTTCCCGAAAGCCGAGGTTGACAAGGCTATGGCGCAGGAAGCGGAACGGCTGGGAAGCAACCTGTCGGAACACTGGTATTCCTGTTTCGACATCATGCGCCTGTTCGGGCTGGGAAAGACCCAAGTCCGCAGGTTCGCGCTCACACACGGGGTAAGGACGAAGCGCATCCATGGCAACCGCCTCTACTACCTCAAAGCCGATTGGGACGAGGCACGGAAGGTGGCGGAGCGAAAGAGTGCAAGCACGAAAGCCAAGCGAGAGCCGGACAATGAATCAGACAACAATTAAAAATCACAACCGATATGACAAACATCTGCACGAAAGTGACGGTCAGGAAACGACCCATCAAGAACGGTCAGGTATCACTTTACCTTGACTTCTACCCGGCTATACGGCATCCCAAGACAGGAAAGCCGACAAGACGGGAGTATCTGGGAATATACATCTATGCCGACCCGAAAGACAAATTCGAGGCTGAGTTCAACAAGACCATGCTCCGCAATGCCGAGCTTGTCAAATGCCGCAGAACCGAAGCCATCATCAACGAGGAATACGGATTCCTTGACCGCAACCGCGGCAAGGAGAGTTTTCTTGAGTATTTCCGTTCCAAGATGGCGGATGATGATAATTACCGCAACTGGAACACCGCTTACAAGCACTTCGAGAAGTATTGCGGCGGAAGCTGCACCTTCGACAATCTGACGCTTGACTTCTGCCAGGGATTTCTCACCTACCTGCTGTCGCTCACCACGCCAACCAAGGGCAAGATGATGGCTTCCACCGCCAACAACAACCTTAACAAGCTGAAATGCGTCCTCCGCATCGCATACGAGGAGAAACGCATCAAGGAGAACATCGCCCCACGGCTGAAGCACGCCAAGGAGTCAAGCACGAAACGCGAGTTTCTGACACTTGAAGAGGTCAGGATGCTTGCCGCCACTCCCTGCGAGAAACCTGTTATACGGAGTGCCGCACTGTTCTCATGCCTTACGGGACTTCGCATCAGCGACATCATCCGTCTGCAATGGGAGAACATCATAAGAGGAGCTGACGGCGGCTGGTGCATGCACATCGTCACCAAGAAAACCAAGACAGAAGCCGTGCTGCCGCTGTCGGATGAAGCACTCGCACTGTGCGGCGAGCGAGGCGAGGGGCAGGTGTTCAAGGGGCTGACGAAGACAATCCTTCCCCTCTATCTCAAGGACTGGATCAAGTCTGCCTGTAGCTAACACTTGAAAAGGGACCCGGGTAGCATTTGAAACGTGTACCACCCG
>BLLV01000215.1 GCA_011959205.1 Bacteroidaceae bacterium | reverse complement strand
TGTTATGTAGGGAGTATGGAAAATGAAATTAGCCAAAACAAACGTATTATTTCAGATAATCTCCGTCAAACGATAAAGGTAAAAGTCCGCCAACGTTTGCTAATATATAAATATCAGTCTTGCTATAGAGCAGTATCCGCATGGGCTTACCGTATCGTTTTTCTGTTTCTAATAATACTTGCCGGCAGGCTCCGCATGGAGGAATGGGAGTGTCGAGAAAATCATTTTCTGTGCGGGCTGCAATGGCAAGTGTCTTTACTGCCTGATCCGGATATTGTGAATTGGCATAAAACAAAGTCGTGCGTTCCGCGCAAAGCCCCGATGGATAGGCTGCGTTTTCTTGGTTGGTTCCGGTGATAACCATGCCATTTTCCAACAGTGCGGCGGCTCCGACGGAAAAATGTGAGTAAGGAGCGTAGCTTCTTTGGGTGGCGTCACATGCGGAGTCTATCAGTTTACGGTCTTCTTCCGTCAGCTCGTCATAATGGCGTGCTTCTATCGTTATTTCCAGTTTGATTTGTTTCATGGTATCTCCTTGTTCGTTTTCTTGCAAATGTAATGTTTTGTTTTTTAATCTCCCAATGTTTCTTTTCTAAAATCTGGTTTTTAATTTATTCTCTTTCTTATTGCTTATCAGAGTCTAATGTGAAAATAATAATATAGTTATCGACAAAAAAAGGGGAAAGTTGCAACTTTTTCTTTTAGTTGTGCGTCTAATGGATATATAATTGAAAAAAGAGAAAGATTATGTTAGCAACAACAACACCTACTATTGAAGGAAAACGTATAACCAAATATTATGGAATTGTGACAGGTGAAACCATTATTGGTGCCAATCTGTTCCGTGATTTTTTCGCCAGTATCCGCGACATTGTGGGCGGGCGTTCCGGTTCTTATGAAGAAGTACTGCGTCAGGCCAAAGATACCGCGTTACGCGAAATGCAGGATCAGGCTGCTTTATGGGGAGCTAATGCTGTCGTTGGAGTGGATTTGGATTATGAAACCGTGGGAGAAAGCGGTAGTATGCTGATGGTGACCGCAAGCGGAACGGCTGTCAGAATAGAAGATTAAGGGAAAGAAGGTATACCTGTTGCAGTATTCTTTTTAAAGACTTATTGCAACAGGTGAGTCCATGATCTGTTTAGGTTGGATTACCATCTGTCCTTGATCCCCAGTATTTTACGTGCGTCATCTTGCTTAAATAAAGAATCCAGCGTTTTGACGATTTCGTTTCCGTTTTCACGGTCTACAATACGGTCGGAAACCATTCTTAATACTTTCATCTTTTCATCATCCCATGTAAATATGGACATGAGCCGGGCGGTTTGTTTACAGGTGAAATAGTTGTTTACGACTCCTACAGACAGTAATTCCAGCTGGTCGTCCTTAAAAGCTTTGCTTCTCACTTTTTTATAAAGGTTTTCAAAATCTAGTGGATTCATGGCCTTGTGTCTCGGTCTGTGGGGGCCGGAATGATCGGGCTGGCTGGGTGGGGCTACCGTAATAATTTCATTGGGCGGACACACTGCGACCGGAGGCGGAGTGACGATGGCTTTAAAAGAATCCATGTTTGTTACCATTCCGTCTATAAAATCGATAATGATTACTTTGTTTGCGGCTGTGGTATATTCCCATTGTTCCGAACCGTTGTCAAATCTACGGAAATCGGGACTTCCAAGCAACTGGCTGACTTCTTCTTGGGACATTCCTCTCTGCACTTTCATGATAGCGTTACTGGCAGTCAAACCGCAACTGCTGACCAATGCACAAATGGCTAAAGCTACTAATGCTTGATTTAATCTTCTCATCTTTTTTGTGTTTTCTATTTGCAACAAAGGTAAGTCGGGAAAAAGTATATTCCTCTATCTTTTCCCCTATTTATTTGTAGGGATTTCCCTATTGTTTATATAGTAAATCTTCTAAAGTCCGTAATTCGTTCATTAGCAGGTTGTTTCAGACCTGTATTCTGAAGAATTCAGTTGTATCCTCCCATGGAAAGATGCCATTGATTATTTTAACGCCATCTATAATTAATATTAAAACTGAGATCTCAATTTTAACTTCTTGTACTCAGGTGATTCTAACCTATAAACATTTCCTATTCAGAAGCTATGGATCATTATATAGAATCTATGTCCGATGAGGAATTGGCAGAATGGGTGGAATTATCTGAGAATGATATATTTATAAATTGATTAATCACTAAAAAGTAATGAAATGATGAGAACAAAAAAGTTTTTAATGGTATTGGTTGCCATTTTTATGGGAAGTCAGGTAACACTTTTTGCACAAGAAAAGAAAGGGGCTAGACCTGAAAGAAAACAGTTGAATAAAGAGCAGATGCAGGAAATGCAGTGCAGTCAGATTATAAAAGGATTGGCATTGGATGATGCAACGGCTGCCAAGTTTACTCCGGTGTATAAACAATATATGGAAGAAATGCAGGCTACCCGTAACATGGGAGCTCGCCGGAATGCTGCAAATAGAACGGCGGCCGATAAACAGACTCCCAAACCGGTCCCTACAGACGCTGAAGTGGAGCAGGCTATTAAAGCACGATTTGCGCAGAGCAGAAAGATGCTGGATATCCGTGAGAAGTATTATAATGAATTCCGGAAATTTCTTTCGCCCAAACAAATTCAGAAAATGTACAATCTGGAGAAACACAATGGAGATAAATTCCGTAAAGAGATGAAAAGAAGACAAGGAATGAAAAAACAACCTGATGGAAGAAGACGTATGCCGCAGGGCGATGTGAAGAAGTAAATATGGATGAAATGAGGAAAGTGGCTGCTGTTTATGGCGGCCACTATTTTGTTTTCTCGTGGGAAGTGCGTATTTTTGTGAAGCTAACAGTGGCTATTCAACCAATAAGAATAATACGATGAAAGTAAAGAAATTAAGTGGCAAAGTTCAAGATGCGCAACAGATACCGGCCTTGTTTGATAATGAGAACATTATGTATCATCCTGTTGATAGGGTGAACTGGGAAGCATATCCTTATCAGCCTCATGTGTCTTTTCGTATAGCTTATACAAATGATGCTATATTATTGCATTATAAAGTGACCGAAGATAGTGTCCGTGCCAGATATGGTGAAGATAACGGCAGTGTATGGACTGATTCTTGTGTGGAATTTTTTTCTATTCCTGCCGCAGATGGCATTTACTACAATTTGGAATGTAACTGCATCGGTACGGTTCTTTTAGCTGCAGGACCGGAACGTAGTGATCGTGAAGCGGCTCCTCTTGAAATAACCGGTCAGGTGAAACGTTGGGCCAGTTTGGGTAGAGAAACTTTTGAAGAAAAGATAGGAAAATGTACCTGGGAGGTTGCTTTACTGATTCCGTATAAGGTATTTTTTAAACATGCCATTACCGGGCTGGATGGAATGAGCATACGGGCTAATTTTTATAAATGTGGGGATGAATTGCAAAAGCCTCATTTCTTATCATGGAATCCGATCAAGATAGAGAAGCCGGATTTTCATCGTCCGGACTTCTTCGGGCTTTTGGAGTTTGAATGAAATTCGTAATTAATTTAAAAAGATTGCATACTGCCGGATAAAAATGCTAAGTTTGTGATATTATATAACGAAAGAAATAGTATAGTAGCGATTTTGAAACAGTTCTATAGGATGAAACATACGTTGAAATTTATATGGGTCGGGTTGTTTTGTTGTCTATGTCATCTCACCGTGGAGGCGCAAACCCGTAACCGGCAGTATGAGGAATATATTCATAAGTATAAAGATCTTGCTATCGATGAGATGAGACGGTATCGTATTCCTGCCAGCATCACTTTGGCCCAGGGACTATTGGAGTCAGGGGCGGGAAAAAGTACCTTGGCTCGTAAATCCAATAACCATTTTGGTATAAAATGCGGTGGTGACTGGACGGGCCGTACTGTACGGCATGACGATGATGCCCGTAATGAATGTTTCCGTGCCTATAAGCATCCTCGCGAGTCATACGAAGATCATTCCAAATTCTTGAAAGGACGTTCGCGCTATGCATCTCTTTTTAAGTTAAAAATCACCGATTATAAAGGATGGGCACATGGACTGAAGAAAGCAGGATATGCTACTGATCCTCGCTATGCGTATCGTTTGATTGATATCATTGAACTGTATGGACTACATAAATACGACACTAAGGATGGTATAAAGTGGATGAAGGAATTTCCAAATCCGCATCAGCCTTATTTGGCTAATGATTTGCTTTATATTGTGGTACGTCCGGGGGACACATTAAAAAAACTTTCTAAAGAGTTTGATATCAGCCAACGTAAGTTGAGGAAATACAATGATCTATATAAAGGATATGTGCTGAAGCCGGGCGATATTATGTATTTGGACAAAAAGCATCGTCGTGCGGATAAGGAACATATTGTTCATGTGGTTCGTGGGGGAGAATCCATGTATTCCATTTCTCAGAAATACGGTATTCGTCTGAAGAACTTATATAAGATGAATAAGATGAAACCGGAGGATCCTTCTCCTAAAGTAGGTGATATATTGCGTTTGCGTTAACCGTTATTGTGCGGTGACAGACATTTAAAAACGTACAGGGTGTCCGATATCGGACACCCTGTACGTTTTGTTTATTATTGATTATCAAAAGATTAATTTCTTGGCATGAATGTTGCATATTCTTTGGTACAAAATGAAAATAATAAAATGACAATAAGTTATGGACAGAGAAATCCCCAAAGAAGTGCGTGATAAGGAACGCAAGAAGAAGTTTATCAAATATGGTGCAATAGGCGTGGCGGCGGTGGTGTGTATAGCCGTATTGATTTCGTTTATGCGAAGCAGTGTCAACCGAAAGGATCTGGTATTTTCGGAAGTGGATAATGGAACCATCGAAGTGAGTGTCAGTGCTTCCGGTAAGGTAGTTCCGGCTTTTGAAGAGATTATCAATTCACCTATTAATACTCGCATTGTGGAAGTTTACCGTAAAGGGGGAGACAGTGTGGATATAGGTACACCGATTTTGAAGCTCGATTTGCAGAGTACGGAAACCGAATACAAGAAGCTGCTGGATGAAGAACAGATGAAACGCTATCAGTTGGAGCAGCTGAAAGTGAACAACAGTACTTATCTGAGCGACTTGGCTATGCAAGTGAAAATCTCTGCCATGAAGTTGAACCGCATGGAGGTGGAACTACGTAATGAACGCTATCTGGACAGTTTGGGATCAGGGACAACGGATAAGGTCCGCCAGGCCGAACTGAACTTCAATACCGGAAAATTGGAATTGGAACAGCTTCGTCAGCAATACGCCAATGAGAAAGAGGTGAAGGCCGCCGATTTGAAAGTGAAGGAGTTGGAATTCAATATCTTCTCAAAGAGTCTGGCGGAAATGAAACGTACATTGGACGATGCACAAATCCGTTCACCGCGTAAAGCGATTCTCACCTATATTAATAATCAGGTAGGTGCGCAGGTGGCGGAAGGCAGCCAGGTAGCTATCATCTCTGATTTGAGTCACTTTAAAGTGGAAGGTGAGATAGCCGATACATACGGTGACCGTGTGGCGGCAGGCGGACGTGCCGTCGTCAAGATTGGCAATGAGAAACTGGAAGGAACGGTAAGCAGCGTGACACCGCTGAGCAAGAATGGGGTGATTTCGTTTATCGTACAACTGAATGAAGACAATAACAAACGCTTGCGTTCCGGCTTGAAGACGGATGTGTATGTCATGAATGCCGTGAAGGAAGGAGTCTTAAGATTAGCGAATGCTTCTTATTATGTGGGCCGGGGTGAATACGAATTATTTGTCCAGGACAGTAAGGATGAAATCGTGAAGCGTAAAGTTCAGTTGGGCGACAGCAACTTTGAATATGTGGAAGTCGTATCGGGGCTGAAGCCGGGTGACAAGGTAGTTGTCAGTGATATGAGCAGCTACAAAAACAAGAATAAGTTGAAGTTGAAATGAGAGCAGCTATGACATAAACTACAAGATAAAACTTTCTCTCTTAAATTAAAGTAGCGGGAAACCGGGTGGAAGGGAGGCATATTCCCTTCTGCTCGCCCCGGATACTGATGATAATTCGTTCTCATTATGATAAAATATGATTGGAAGCAGGCCTGGGAGCTGCTGAAACAGCATAAACTGTTCAGTGTGCTTTATATAACAGGTGCGGGATTAGCTATTGCCATGACTATGGTTGTTTTTGTGGCACATTATATAAGAGTGGCACCTATTGCATTGCGGGATGAGTAGGATTAAGATTTAAAAAGGATCAAGATGTCCGGTCATGAACCTCTTGTTTAAATGATAAACGGCTGTAAACCGGTCTGTTTATAGGTGTATGAATTTTGAGATAAATGGTATGAGATAAGATTAACAATTTAAATACGAAACGATTATGGCAATGATTAAATTAACCGGTATCAATAAGATCTACCGTACAAATGAGATTGAGACATTAGCATTGGAAAATGTGAATCTGGATGTGGCTAAAGGTGAGTTTGTCAGCATTATGGGACCTTCCGGTTGCGGTAAGTCCACATTGCTGAATATAATGGGGCTGCTGGATGCTCCCAGCAGTGGAAAGATTGAAATCAACGGCACGTCTGTGGAAAGCATGAAAGATAAGGAACTGGCTGCTTTCCGTAACAAGACTTTGGGCTTTGTGTTCCAGTCGTTCCACCTGATTAATTCACTGAATGTGCTTGATAATGTGGAATTGCCTTTGCTTTATAGAAAGATGGCCGCCAAGGAGCGTACCCGTCTGGCAAAAGAAGTGTTGGAGCGTGTCGGCTTGAGCCATCGTATGCGTCACATGCCCACACAGCTTTCCGGAGGCCAGTGTCAGCGTGTGGCGATAGCTCGTGCTATTGTTGGTAATCCTGAGATCATCCTTGCCGATGAGCCTACGGGTAACTTGGACTCAAAGATGGGTGCTGAGGTCATGGAATTGCTGCATAAATTAAATAAAGAGGATGGACGGACCATTGTGATGGTAACCCATAATGAGGAACAGGCCAAGCAGACTTCCAGAACGATCCGTTTCTTTGATGGTCGCCAGGTGCAATAACTACTGATTACTATGAAAAGGTATTTATT
Source organism: Bacteroidaceae bacterium (assembly GCA_011959205.1). GTDB lineage: Bacteria > Bacteroidota > Bacteroidia > Bacteroidales > Bacteroidaceae > Phocaeicola. Next base: position 54,191 of record BLLV01000215.1, on the reverse strand, counting down.
AAGAAATAACAGAGATGATTAAACAGTATTTTAAGCAAGCTTTGGCGCAACTTCGCCAGCATCCGCTTATCAGTGTTATCAGCATCGCAGGAACTGCTCTTAGCATTTTCCTTATTATGTTGGTAGTGATGCTACAACAAGTGAAGGTTGCTCCTTTTTCTCCCGAGTCAAACCGGGATCGTTTTCTGCATGTGCATTATATGAGTATAAATCATAAGGATTGGGGGGACGGAACAAGTAACGGACCGATGAGTGTGCGGACGGCGCGTGAGGTATATAAATCATTGAAAACTCCTGAAGCTGTCACTATTTATTGCAGTATGCCGATATCGACTCCTGTCTCATTACCCGCGATGCCGGCTATTGGAGCAGATGTGCGGGAAACGGATGATACTTTTTTTAAAGTGTTCGATTTTCGTTTTGTGAATGGAAAGCCATACGATGAAGCTACTTTCAATGCAGGCACTCCTGTGGCAGTGATTACTGAGAGCATATCGCGGGCTTTGTTTGGTTCCACAGAATCTGCGGGCAAAGAGTTTTTATTGGATCATGCTCCCTATCGTGTGGCAGGGGTAGTGAAAGATGTATCTACTCTTGCCGATGCTTCTTATGGCCAGGTATGGATTCCCTTTACTTCGACGGATTTGCCTAATGATACGTGGAGTGACCAGCACATGGGGATGATGAGTGTCACTATTTTGGCTCGTAGTCATGATGATTTTGGAGAAATCCGTGCTGAAGCCAAGCGGCGTATGAGTGAGTATAATTCTATTCTTGCCGATCAGGGGTATACGTTGATAGACCGTAATCGGCCATACGATCAGGAAACTCAGTCTATTTCATATGCGGCTAACTTGGAGCCGGATTTGAAGTCGGCTCGTCGTGAACGTGCTATCATTTTTATCATTCTGTTGTTGGTACCTGCTATAAATCTGAGCAGTATGACGCAAAGCCGGTTGCGCCAACGTGTGGCGGAAATAGGAGTACGCCGTGCTTTTGGAAGCACCCGCATGGAAATGGTTGGACAAATCATCATGGAAAACCTGGTCGTAACTTTGTTGGCTGGTGCCGTAGGTTTGTTTATCAGTATTGTTATGGCTTATTTAGGTACCGATATCCTGTTTGCACAGCCTTATAGTGCGACACTGAATGCTCCTACCGTTGATTCCAGTATTTTATTGCACCCTTCCACTTTCCTTTATGCATTGCTGTTTTGCTTTGTTTTGAATTTGCTGAGTAGCGGCATTCCTGCTTGGAGGGCTTCAAGGACTAGCATTGTCAATGCGTTGGGAGGAAAGATTCACTAGGTCGATAACGAATTAAAAGTAAAGAATCAAGATGAATAAGAAACTATTTACTCAGATAAAAAATGAATGGCGGTCTAATCTTTGGCTTGTCACCGAATTATTGTTGGTAAGTGTCGTTTTATGGTATATTGTGGACTATATGTATGTGCAGACCTCAATTTATAATGAACCACGGGGATTTGATATTTCTCATTGCTATTTGGTGCAAATGGGACGCCTTACGGACAAAAGTCCAGACTTTATTCCCAATCAGACAGACGAGGAAAAGCGGCAGGATGTCAAGGAACTTCTAAGTCGTCTTCAGCATAGATCGGATATAGAGGCAGCGGGATTAGGACAAAGTTCTTACCCGTATAATGGCAGTAACAGCGGTACGTCAGTGGTGTATGATACATTACGTTCGCCGGGATGGACTATACGCAGATTGGTGTCTCCCGATTTTGTCCGTGTGTTCCGTTATCGTGGCACCCGTGGGGAGACCCCTGAACAACTGGCTGAGATGCTGAAACATCCGAAAAATTTTCTTGCTTCAGATAATCTTTATAAACGGCGCTATGGATGTGATTTGACTTCATTGGTGGACAAACAATTTTATTTGTTCGGGGATACAACGAATACATATAATTTAGCGGCTTCTTTGCAGGTCGTCCGGTATGGGGATTATTTTGAGGCATGGGACAGTTACTGCATGGTGGCTCCTATGCCGGAAGGACGGTATGATTTGGGCGCGGAGCTTTGTGTACGCGTAAAAGAGGATCAGGATCGCGATTTTATAGCCCGTTTGAAAGCGGATAGTGAGAAACTGTATCGCGTGGGCAATGTGTTTATTGCGGATGTGCGTTCTTTTACCGATATCCGTCGTAACTTTCAGCAGTCACAAACGAATGCCTGGAATAGTTACCTTTTCGGAATGGGTTTCTTGTTGTTGAATATATTCTTGGGATTGCTAGGTACTTTCTGGTTCCGTACTCAGCAACGACGTGGCGAGATTGCATTGATGAAATCATTGGGTGGAACAGATCATAGTATCTTTGTGCGCCAGTTGGTGGAAGGGTTGCTGTTGTTGGTTATAGCCACTATTCCGGCCGTTTTTATCGATTGGAATCTGGCAAATAGTGAATTGAATGTTTGGATGAATGGCACTACTCTTGAAGGTGGGCGCTTCATCATGACAGTCCTTATTTCCTTTGTCTTGATTGCATTGATGATTGTAGTAGGTATCTGGATTCCTGCACGTAAGGCTATGAAAGTTCAGCCGGCGGAAGCATTGCATGATGAATGATTTCTTTTTTTGATAAAAGAATTTGGGAGTATGAACACAAACATGATAAAACTATATTTCAAACAGGCTTTTTACCAACTTCGTGAGAATAGGCTCATCAGCTTGGTTTCTATCATAGGAACGGCATTGGCTATTTGTATGATCATGGTCATTGTCCTGGTGTTGGAAGTGCGCATTACAGATTGTGTGCCCGAGGTGAACCGTTCACGTTCTCTTTATATGATAGCGATGTCTATTCATCAGAAAGGGGATACCAGTGATAAGTCATCCAACGGCTGTATGTCACTCACGGTGGCAAAAGAGTGTTTTAAGGCACTTACTGTTCCTGAGGCGGTAACGATAGTGTCTACAGGAGGCAGGATGCGTATTTCTGTACCTGCAGGAAAAACAATGACGGTGGATAACCTTGAAACTGACGATGCCTTTTGGAAAGTCTTCTCTTTTGATTTTATTGCCGGAAAGCCGTTTACGGCTGCCGATAGTGAAAGCGGACTTCCTAAAGTTGTACTTAGCGCTTCTGTGGCCCGGAATTTGTTTGGTACGGTAGAAGCGGTGGGACGTACAGTCCAACTCAACTTGGCCGATTATACGGTAGTGGGTGTTGTGAAAGATGTATCCAAACTGGCTGCCTCTTCGTATGCGCAAATTTGGATACCTTTTAATTCAACAGAAATAGCCGGAAAGTGTTGGTATGACAATGCGATGGGAACTTTTCGTGTGGTCATTCTGGCACATTCGGAGAAAGATTTTCCTGCCATCAGAGAAGAGGCGGAACGCCTGCGTCAGAAATTTAATGATGGATTGCAGGATTCCGAAATCTTTTATCGTGGACAACCCGATGATCGTTTCTCTTTTATCTTTCGTCACTGGGGAAGAGAGTTACAGGCGAAGGAAGCTTATTTGCACTACCTGCTGGTGATTGTTATTTTATTGCTGGTACCGGCTATAAATCTGAGTAGCATGACTTTGTCCCGTATGCGGAAGCGCATGTCGGAAATAGGAGTGAGGAAGGCATTCGGTGCTACTGCCAATGTCTTGTTGAGGCAAGTGTTTTATGAAAACTTGTTATTGACGCTCATAGCCGGAGCTGTAGGAATGCTTTTCAGTTATGCATGTACTTTTTTATTGAATGATTTCTTATTTTCCAATAGCGAGAACCGTACCCAAATAGGAGAAACCAGTCTTTCGGCAGATATGTTGTTCAGTCCCTGGATATTCTTGGCTGCATTCATTTTCTGCCTGCTTTTGAATTTGCTGTCGGCATGCATTCCTGCCTGGAGGGCATCGCGCATGAATATTACGGACGCTTTAAACCAACGCTAGATCATGAACAGGAATTTATTGAAACAGATATGGAACGAGCGCCGCAGCAATGCGTTTCTGTGGATGGAACTTTTTGTGGTGTTTGTCATATTATGGTATATTGTGGATGTGGTATATGTCACATTGAGCATCTATAATTTGCCGATGGGCTTTGATATAGAAAATACGTATATTCTTCGTTTTGAGCGGATGACTTCGAAAGCGGCTGCTTATCAGCCTGGCCGTACTATGAAAGAGGATGTTGCCGATTTGCATGAAATTGTAAACAGACTTGCTCATCGTCCGGATGTGGAAGCAGTCAGCCTCTCGCAAAACTGTATACCTTATAATGATGGTGCGAACAGTTTTTCATTTTATCTGGATACAGTCCCAGTACGTAGTTTGAAACGATGGATAACTCCGGGATATTTTAATGTATTCCGTTACCGCAATATAGACGGTTCGGGCAGTGAAAGCCTTGCTGAGGCACTGACACCGTCCGGCATGGTTTTATCTGTGAATATTGCCGATGTTTATCAGGATGCACCTTGGCACGGTAAGGAACTTTTAGGGCGTAGGGTACCTGTTTGGCGGAATGAGCCGGAGGCGGAGCATCTTTCTATAGCTGCTCTTACCGAGCCGGTCCGTTATGACCATTTTACAGCTCCGGATGATTACGGATCCCGTTATGCTGCTGTGTACCTGACAGATGAGGAAATGGAGTCCTTGGGCGAAACGGTTTATATAGAAGTTTGCCTGCGTGTTCGTGAGGGACAGAATGATGGATTCATAGACCGTTTGATAGTGGAGGCCGACCGTCAATATCAGGTGGGCAATCTATATCTTTTGGATATAACCCCGTTGAGTGATATACGCGCTGCTTATGAAACGGATTCGGTGAATGAGTTGAATACGCAATTTTGTATCATATTTTTCTTATTGCTGAATATCTTTTTAGGCATTATCGGAACTTTCTGGTTCCGGACACAGCATCGGCGTGCCGAAATAGCGTTGCGTATGGCTTTAGGCTCTACCCGTTGGGGAATCTGCGGTCGTCTGATGGGGGAAGGGGTCTTGTTATTGCTGATATCTGCTATTCCTGCATGGGTCGTAGCGTGGAACTTGGGATATGCCGAACTGGTGGAAGTTACACGTATGCCTTTTACGGCAGGTCGTTTTGCGATTACGGTTCTGGGCACTTTCATTCTGATTGCTGGAATGATTGTCATTGGAATAGGATACCCTGCCCGTCGTGCCATGAGCATCAAACCGGCTGAGGCGTTACATGAAGAATAAATAAAATGGAGATATAAGACGAATGAAACAGTTATTATCACAAGCATTCAATCTGATACGGCAGAACCCTTTCTATTCTACAATCAGTATGATAGGAACAGCTGTCACTATCGCTTTTGTCATGGTGGTAGTGATGATTTACGACTTCCGGACCATGGACATGGCTCCGGAGAGTGATCGGAGTAATATGATGTATACAGGTCCGGGGATGACCTATCGTAAGCAAGACCAAACCAACCGAAACAGTGGTATGGGACGTAAGGCTTTCGAAGCGTTATTTTCAGAGCTTCCCGGCGTGAAAGAAGTTACTTGGTATCGTGGTGTTGCCAAGACACCTTGTAACTTGTCTGCTTCGAATGAAATTTTCAACTATTTTGTGCGGCCTGTGGCTGATAACTGGTTTAAGTTCTTTGATTATGAATTTATAGCGGGACGTCCTTTCACACAAGAGGAGTATGATGCCCGTCGGTGGGTCAGTGTGATAACCGAGCGTATGGCCTTGCAGCTTTTCGGCACGACGGATGTGGTAGGAAAAGAATATCAAAGTAATTTTTTCCCGACTAAAGTGGTAGGCGTGGTGAAAGATGTCAATGCTATTTTCCAAACAGCATACGCTGATGCTTTTGTTCCTTTCTCATTGGAAAATGAAGACTATTATGCTACTTGGACAGGGGGCTTGGGGGGAATCCGCATGGGATTGCTCAAACTGCTGCCGGATACTCGTCCTGCAGATATACGGACAGAAGTACAGCATCGGCAGGATCGTTTGAATAGTTCGACGGCGGAATATGCTTTCGAGATGAACGAACTCTATACTCATACGGAATACACTTTTTTCCGTGGAAAGGATATTAGTGCACCGTTGGTTTACAGTATGTTATTGATGGTCTTGCTGATTGTTCCTGCTATTAATATCTCAGGTATGACCAATGCCTGGATGCAGGAGCGGGTGACAGAGATTGCAGTTCGCAAGGCGTATGGCGCATCACGCATTTCCATCATGGCGAGGTTGTTTTCCGAGAATCTGCTCACAGTCTTTTTGGGTGGAATCTTAGGATATCTGCTTTCGTGTGTGTTGGTTTGGCTGGGACGTGTATGGTTGTTTGGTAGCGGCGAGGTAGAATTGTCAGGTATCAGTCTGGATGGAGGTTTGTTGTTGCATCCTGCTTTATTTGTGTTGGTTTTCGGCGTATGTGTTGTCTTTAATTTATTGTCGGTATTGATTCCGGTATGGATGGTCACACATCGAAATATTGCAACTACCATCAAAGGAGAATAGGAGGAAAGAAAAATGATAAAGAGTTTATTCAGACAAATGTGGAACCAGAGGCATGCCAATGTATGGGTGTGGGTTGAATTGGTTGTTGTTCTTGTTTTGCTATGGTACAGCATCGATCTGGTTTATAATTATGAGGCGGCTGCCCGTCAGTCTAAAGGATATGACACGGAGAATGTTTTTGATATTCAACTGAATATTAAACCGACTTTGCAAAATGATTCTGTATTAATGAGTCATTCTGCCGAATATCTGGAACAAATCTATCAGTTGATCCGACAATATCAAGGGGTGGAGGAAGCTTGTTTTTATTATGGGACAATACCTTATACGGGAAATAATATGTATGAGGGGTATGCTCCGCATTCGGATTCGACTCATGTGGTAGGCTGTTTCATCCGTTATGTCAGCCCCGCTTATTTCAAGGTATTTCGTTTGCGGCCATTATCAGGCTCGTTTGAGGCGGAGCGTTGGGACAAGAATGAATATCCCATGCCGGTGTTGATGAGTGAAACATTAAGTGATTCTTTGTTTAGCGGACGCAATGGAGTAGGGGAGACTTGTTTCAATCCTTATTTCCTGAATAGTGCGCAACCGGAAACTAATTATAAGGTAATGGCGGTGCTTCCTGCTCATAAGACAGATGAGTACGAGCGTTACGAACCTTTTATTTATCTTCCCAGTCCGCCACTGACTCATTGGCATCACATTGCGGTGCGTGTGGCTTCCAATTCCATACCGGGATTTACCGAACGTTTTATGCAGGATATGCAAGGGAAATTATCTATCGGCCCTTATTACTTATACGATATAAATTCGTATGGCGATATGAAGGAAGCTTTTGATATAGAGCAAGGAACGGTGAATTATCTGAATACGACCTATGCCGTTATCCTTTTCTTTGTTTTCAATATATTTTTGGGGATGCTGGGGACTTTCTGGTTCCGGACTCGTAAAAACCGGAGCGAGATAGCATTGCGCATGGCATTAGGTTGCAGTAGGATGAATGTATTCGGTTATTATGTACTTGAGGGCGTTCTTCTCTTGGTTTCGGCTGCTATTCCCGCTGTTTTTGTTTGTGCGAATATGCAGATGGCGGATCTTACCGTGCATACATTGATGGAACCTGCTTGGGGACGTTTTCTGTTTTGTTTTGTGTCGGCCATACTGTTGCTGGGGATAATCATTCTGTTCGGCATTTATTTCCCCGCCCGGAAAGCGATGGAGATTGAGCCGGCAGACGCGTTGCATAATGAATAGTGTTATTTCATTGTCACAGGATCAGCAGTGTTCGTATATGAATGGAGTGTCCGATTTCGGACACTCCATTTTTATTGTAAGTTGTTATAAAACAGTGAAATAGTTTTTTGGCATACCATTTGCCTTACCTTTGACAAAAAGAATCATAACACAATGAAAAAACAAGTAATATCTCTATTTTTAGCTTTTGGCATATCGTTGGTTGCCGGAGCGCAGCCACAAGAAAAGCGACGTGCCATCACTTTGGAGGAAGCCATCACTATTGCCCGTGTGCAAAGTGTGGATGCGGCCGTAGCCTTAAACGAGCTGAAAACCGCTTATTGGGAATATCGTACTTTCCGTGCGGATTTGCTTCCGGAAATGAATTTTGAAGCCACTATTCCCAGCTATAATAAGAAGTATAATTCTTATCAGCAGGATAACGGTTCTTATACATTTGTACGTAATAATTATATGGAAATGAATGGTGAAGTCTCTATCGATCAGAATATTTGGCTGACCGGTGGTAAACTCTCATTGAATACCTCTCTTGATTTCTTGAAGCAACTGGATGGAGATAAGTCCAAACGATATATGTCTGTTCCGGTAGCATTGACATTGGAACAACCTGTTTTCGGAGTGAATACAATTAAATGGAACCGCCGCATCGAACCGGTGAGATATGCCGAAGCCAAAGCCGCATTTCTTACTGCAACCGAAGAGGTGACTATGACTACTATCAATTATTTCTTCAATCTGTTGCTGGCCAAGGAAAACGTAGGCATCGCCCGGCAGAATCTGAAGAATGCGGACAAACTGTATGAAGTGGCCAAGGCAAAGCGTAGCATGGGCCAGATCAGTGAAAATGATTTGTTGCAATTGGAACTGAATGTATTGAACGCCCGCTCCACACTGACGGATAATGAAAGCAATTTGAAAAGTAATATGTTCAAACTCCGTTCATTTCTGGCATTGGGAGAGGATGAGGAATTGGAACCCGTAGTTCCCGAGACGATTCCGGCTGTATTGCTGAACTATCCGGATGTTTTGGACAAGGCTCTTGCCAATAATTCATTTGCGCACAACATCCGCCGCCGCCAGTTGGAAGCCGATTTTGAAGTGGCTAAAGCGAAGGGCAATCTGCGTGAGATCAAGCTCTATGCACAGGTAGGTTTTACGGGGACAGACCATGAATTGAATAGTGCATACCGCCGTTTGAAAGACAACCAGATTGTAGAAGTTGGTTTTAAGATTCCTATTCTTGACTGGGGAAAACGTCGTGGTCAGGTAAAGATTGCCCAAAGTAACCGCGATGTGACTGAAAGCAAGCTACGTCAGGAAACCATGAATTTCAATCAGAACCTGTTTATCCTTGTAGAACAGTTCAATAACCAGCAGGCGCAGTTGCAGATAGCAGGCGATGCGGACAAGATTGCCCAGAAACGTTACAGCACCAATGTGGAGACCTTCATGGTCGGTAAAATATCGACATTGGATTTGAATGATTCCCAGACAAAGAAAGATGAAGCCCGTCAGAAGCATATCAATGAGTTGTTCTATTATTGGTACTATTATTACCAGTTGCGCAGCTTGACATTGTGGGATTTCAATACCAACACCAATATTGATGCCGATTTTGAGAAGATTATCAAACAATAGGATTTTCACCATTCCATTCTGTTTGAATATAAAATGGGGTTGTCTTTGTGCTTATTAAAATAATAATTTCTACATTTGCAGCATTATGATATTAATTATAGACGATGACAGTGCCATTCGTTCTTCTCTGAGCTTTATGCTGAAAAGGGCGAAATATGATGTGCAGGCCGTACCGGGTCCCAAAGAGGCTATTGAAATAGTCCGTTCGGTTGCACCCCAGTTAATCTTGATGGATATGAACTTCACCCTGTCCACCAGTGGCGAGGAAGGATTGACTCTTCTGAAACAGGTCAAAGTGTTCCGGCCCGATGTTCCCGTTATATTGATGACGGCATGGGGAAGTATCCAGCTTGCCGTGCAAGGGATGCAGGCAGGTGCATTCGACTTTATTACCAAGCCTTGGAACAACGTAGCGTTGATGCAACGGATAGAAACGGCCCTGGAACTGAATTCACAAGATAAGAAAGCAGAGGTTCCGGTGGAAGATAATGACGGTTTCAACCGTAGCCATATCATTGGAAAGAGTAAAGCGCTGATGGATGTGCTGGCCACGATCAAGCGGATAGCACGTACCAACGCATCGGTCTTGATTACCGGTGAAAGTGGTACAGGCAAGGAGTTGATAGCCGAAGCGGTGCATTTGAACAGTCCCCGTAGCAAGAAACCTTTTGTGAAAGTGAATTTGGGAGGTATTTCTCATACTTTGTTCGAGAGTGAAATGTTTGGTCATAAGAAAGGTGCGTTTACGGATGCCACAGCCGACAGGGTGGGACGTTTTGAACTGGCTGACAAGGGTACGATTTTCTTGGATGAGATTGGCGATTTGGATTTAAGCTGTCAGGTGAAACTGCTTCGCGTGTTACAAGAGCAGACTTTCGAAGTCTTGGGCGACAGCCGTCCCCGTAAAGTCGATATCCGTGTGGTCAGTGCGACGAATGCCGATTTACGACAGATGGTGCAGGAACACACCTTCCGCGAAGACTTGTTCTATCGTATTAATTTAATTACGGTGCATCTTCCGGCATTACGCGAACGCCGGGAGGATATTCCGTTATTGGTCCGTCATTTCGCCGACAAACAATGTGAATCGAACGGTCTTCCCAAAGTGGAATTTACTTCTGAAGCGATGGATTATTTGAGCTGTTTGCCTTATCCGGGCAATATCCGTGAATTAAAGAATTTGGTGGAACGTACCTTGCTGGTCAGTGGAAAGGAAATATTGACTGCGGATGATTTTAAATCACAATACCAGCATCCTATAGAACAGAAGGTGACAACGAATCTGCAAGGCATGACCTTGGAGGAGATAGAAAAGCAGACGATTCTGCAAACGCTTGAGAAGTATAACAATAATATGTCACAGGTTGCCGTAGCCTTAGGAATCAGCCGGGCCGCTCTTTATCGCCGTTTGGAGAAATACAACATACAAGTGAATGATTAGCAACGCCGGAACCGGATAAAATATGAAACTGAAATTCTTGTTCTTCTTTTTAGCATTACTGTTGACAGCAGTATGGATTATCCTGCTCGTTCTGACCTTGAAGGAACGTGGTGCGCTGTTTTATATAGGAGAGGGAGTCATCACATTCAGTCTTGTGTTTCTGGTTTATTTCTACCGCAAAGTCGTGAAACCGCTTGATATCATCGGCAACGGTATGGAACTTCTTCGTGAGCAGGATTTCAGCAGTAGGCTGACTCCTGTCGGACAAAAGGAAGCCGACCGCATAGTGTTGGTTTTCAACCGTATGATGGAGCAGTTGAAAGACGAGCGCCTTCGGCTGCGTGAGCAGAATCATTTTCTTGACCTGCTGGTCAGCGCTTCTCCCATGGGAGTTGTCATACTGACGCTGGACGGACATATTTCCATGCTGAATGCGGCAGCTCTTCGTTTTTTGGATTATTCTTCGGCAGAAGAAGTCAGAGGCCGATTGCTGTGCGAGTTGGCTTCCCCTTTGGCCGAAGAAATAGAACGTATTCCCAAAGATACTACGGAAACAATTCGCCTGAGCGACTCCATGATTTACCGTTGTTCCCGGCTTTCTTTTGTTGACAGAGGCTTCTCCCATCCGTTTATTCTGGTGGAAAGTCTGACTTCCGAGGTAGTGAAAGCAGAGAAGAAGGCATACGAAAAAGTGATCCGTATGATAGCGCATGAGGTGAATAATACGACTGCGGGCATCACCTCTACGCTTGATACGGTGGATGGTGCTTTGGAATGTATGGAGGACACGGAAGACTTGCGCGAAGTGATGAAAGTCTGCATAGAGCGTTGCTACGGCATGAGCCGTTTTATCACAAATTTCGCCAATGTGGTGAAAATCCCCGAGCCCCAATTACAATCAGTGGACTTGAATGACCGCGTGGCCGCTTGCAAGACATTTATGGAAACGGTTTGCCGTAACCGTAAGATTACGCTGCATCTTGATTTATGTAAAGAGAACCCCGAAGTGATGATGGATACTTCCCTGTTTGAGCAAGTACTGGTCAACATTATCAAGAATGCGGCTGAAAGTATCGGGGAGACAGGAGATATCTTTATCCGTACTTCCGTATCGCCTACGATGCTGGAAATTGCTGATACCGGTGCCGGTATCAGCAAGGAGGTGGAAACCAAACTGTTCAGTCCTTTCTTCTCCACCAAGCCTAACGGACAGGGCATCGGTCTTATTTTTATTCGCGAAGTCTTGATGAAACATGGGTGTACTTTCTCTCTTCGTACTTATCCGGATAAACTGACCCGTTTCCGTATCCGTTTCTGATAATTGGAGGACGAATATTTGGAATGTTATCAATAAAATGTGTATCTTCACCACTTTACCACGCCGATACTTCCGAAAGGAAGTGAAAAGGGAGGGAGGGTTTATAGTAAACGTCTTTCGGGGTGTTTTGTTTTGTGCTGTTGGTTCCTTCGGAATCTCGAGTTCAAAATGAAACACCCTTTTTATTATGCTAAGCTGTCCGCGATGAAAAATGTTCAATCAGGATTGGATGAAATCGGTTCGTTTTGTTTATCTTTGCAATATCATGTACTAAATACATTAAATTATGAAATACCCTATCGGCATACAAACTTTCAACCGCATCCGCGAAAATGGTTATGTTTATGTAGACAAGACTGCCCTCATCCATCAGTTAGTGAGCAGAGGAAGTATCTATTTTCTCAGCCGTCCGCGCCGTTTCGGAAAAAGTTTGATGATCAGTACCCTCGAAGCCTATTATAAAGGGCGGAAAGAGTTGTTTGAAGGACTTGCCATTGCCGGACTGGAAAAAGACTGGTTCCAATATCCGGTATTTCATATAGACTTCAACGGAGATAATTTTGCCAAAGAAGGAGTGCTGGAAGCTGCCATTGAGGGCTATTTGGGAAATTGGGAGGATATGTATGGCAAGAATCCCAATTACACGACTCCGGGAACCCGTTTTATCGAATTGCTGCGTCGTGCCAGCGAAAAGACAGGAAGGCGTGCCGTGGTGCTCGTCGACGAATATGACAAACCCATTCTCGATGTGCTTGATACCCCCTTGGAAGAGGAGAACCGGAATACGTTGAAAGCTTTTTATTCTACCTTCAAGGGAGCTGATAAATACTTGCAGTTCGTGATGCTGACGGGAGTCACCAAATTTTCGCAAGTCAGTGTCTTCAGTGGTTTCAACCAGCCTGATGATATCAGTATGGACTCCCGTTATGAAGCACTGTGCGGAATCACCGGGGAGGAAATGGAGCATTATTTCCATGAACCTATTTCCAAGCTGGCCGACAAAGACGAATGCACGTATGAGGAAATGAAAGAACGTCTGAGAGCACAATATGACGGTTATCATTTCAGTGAAAGTTTGCTTGATATTTACAATCCTTTCAGTATTCTGAACGCTTTTAATAAATTACAAATCCGTGACTACTGGTTTGCCTCGGGCACGCCTACCTATCTAGTCCGGCTGTTGCAGCATAGCAACGAGCAGATCAACGAATTGGTGGGGCAATATTATGACGCATCCCTGTTTGCCGATTACAAAGCTGATGTGGAACGTCCTCTTCCCATGATTTACCAGAGTGGATATCTTACCATCAAGGATTATGATAAATATACTCATTCCTATCTGCTTGATTTCCCCAATGATGAAGTACGTAGAGGTTTTCTCAGCTTGTTGGCCAGTGATTATTTCAAAGTACAGGGAGTTTCCGTTTCCAGCTGGCTGATCAGTTCTATCCGTCTGCTGAATGCGGGTAAGACAGATGCCTTCCGTGATTCTTTCACCGCTTTTTTGTCCGGCATTCCCTACGATTCGCATGACAGTACCAAGACTCCGGAGCTGACCGAGAAACATTTCCAGTACACTTTCTATCTCATTCTCCGTCTTATAGGCGTATATTGCCTCCGCATCGAGCAGACACAAAGCCGGGGACGGGTGGACTGTATCCTTGAGACTCCGCAATATATCTATATTTTTGAATTCAAACTGGACGGCAGTGCCGATGAGGCCTTGCGGCAGATAGAAGAAAAGGGATATGCCCGGCCTTATCTGGCGGACAAGCGAAAAACAGTTTGTACGGGAGTCGTATTTTCTTCACAGACGCGAACCATCTCCGAGTGGAAAGAGGTGAGGTAATATCCGGACAAGCCTGAAAATCTCCTGTGGTTTGGAATAAGCAAGTAACGTTATAAAAGTGTGCGTAACGGGTTTGTACTTCTATGGAATGTGATTGCAAAGTCCCCGGCATTTCAGGCAGCGATAAAAAGATCAAGACGTTTTTAAAAAAGCTCATTATCTTTCAAAAAAAGCTCTTGATCTTTTTAAAAAACGTCCTTGTCTTTTGAGGTGAACCCCCGGATCTTACGCGAAATATCTACCACAGAGTTTTGTAAAACTGCTGCCACTGCTACCACCCTTACCACTGAAACCACCATGAACAGGGCGTTTCATAGGGTGGTGGCAGCACCTTTTTTTATATGGGAAAAAGGGTTGCTACCACCACTTTTACCTCTTTTTTACCCCAAAAATCCCGTATGAGGAGGAAGAAACAAGAGGCGAAGGATGACCCAATGCCGAAAAAGGAAGAGAATACAGGTACACAGAACCCGGAAACCGGACCGGCAGGACGTCGCCCACCAACGAACAAGATATTGGCTACAGCCTGATGGGAGTCTGATTGCGACCCGCCAGAACTACGGTTACATCCCGACAAAGCCACAGTTACAATACGGTGGAACTTCAGTTTCTCCCTGATGGAACTAAAGTTTCAACCTGATGAAACCGGTTGAAACTCCTAGTCCGTGTACGCGTTCATACGGATGAACGAGACAGATCATACGCATCAACAGGCGCTTCCGCCAGCTCCGGAAAAATAGTTGGAAAGTATCGTACTTCCGGAAAGAACAAAAAAAAGTGGTGGCAGTAGCCCTTTTCGGTGCATAAAAAGATGTGCTGCCACCACCCAATGAAACGCCCTGTCCATGGTGGTTTCAGTGGTAAGGGTGGTAGCAGTGGCAGCACTTTTGCAAAACTCTTGAGGGGGAAAAATAGATGTGGTGGATTGCAAAAAAAGAAATTCATAGGTATAAAAAATGGAAATTATTTTTCTATTCTATTTATAATTCCGTATCTTTGCCGTGTTTTCCATGCTGATACTTTCGTAAGGGGGTATGGGAGAGTGGAAAATACATATATATAGAAAAGACGTTTACTTGGCGTTTTGTTCTTGGCTTTCTGAAATCTCGCAAATTTCAATCACAGTCAAAGCAAAGCAACAGTGGGTGTCTACGCGATATGTTTTTATATCTCTTGTTTCGTCTTTGTGGGTCAAAGATGTATTCAAATTATACATATCGGCGTGGGCTTCTGCGTTGCTCGTTCAGACTGTGATGGGCAATGCGAGAGCCTCAGAAAGCGGGACGGGTAACAGGTACAGATTCCCGCGCTTTTTCTTTATATACGTATCACATTTCTGATTTAACATATATGAACCATCCGGTTCGGGAATCTGCGGAAGGTCAAAGTTGGCCCGATATGCTGCATCCATTAATCATGTAGATTCCATATCTCCTATCATGAAATAGCTGTCCGGCCGACCTTCATAAAAAGAAGTCAAAAACTTCTTGTATTATCTGAAATGGTAATGTAACTAATTGAAGTACAGAAAGATATACGTACTTCAAAGCCCCAAGAGTATGTTTTGTTGTGAAAAAACACAATGGTTTGCCATGCGGGTCACTTACCGTCGCGAACTGGATGTGAAGAATCTGCTGGACCAACAAGGAGTATCCAGTTTCATTCCCATGCATTATGTTATCCGCATGGCAAAGAAACGTAAGGTGCGCGAGCTGGTCCCAGTAGTTCATAATCTTATCTTTATCCATATCACACAGACTGATATGAAGGAATTGAAAAAAGATATTCCTTATCTTCAGTATATGACTGACTCGCGTAGCGGTGAGAAAATCATTGTGCCCGATGAGCAAATGAGGGACTTCATAGCCGTGGCAGGCACGTATGACGAGCATCTGCTTTTTTTCAAACCGGAGGAAATCAATCCGGCTAAAGGAACACGGGTGCGCATCATCGGGGGAGACTTCGCGGGGTATGAAGGCATCTTTATAAAGGTGAAAGGGGCAAGAGACCGTAGGGTGGTCATTTGCATTCAGGGAATCATTGCCATGGCTATGGCAACTATTTCGCCGGATTTGATTGAAGTGATTAAAGAACCTAAAAAGAAATGATGGTATTTGTCTTGCTTGAATCACTTTTCTTATTTAAATCCTTTGTCATGCTGTACAAAGTAATTCATCTGATAACATTTACTTTATATAACTATGAATGAAGTGGTTCCTTCCGGTGTACTCCTTCAACGGCTTATCCAAAACAGCCACGCTGATATACTGAATAGGGAAAAGAATAATGACCGGTTTATGCACCTATATCATATAGGTACGTATTGGGTGGCATTTGAGCGTTCTGCCTGTAGATTGTGCGGTCTGTTTCCGAAAAGTGAACTTTCTTTGTTTTGTGTTCCAGGTTGTCCGGAGTATGTGGTGATGGCTTCTGTGCCTGTTGATGAGGCTGAGGGATGTTTTCGCAAACATGTTGTTTTGTGTGACGGCGTTTATCATAAAATGTTGTCTGATAATTTATTGGCGGCAAGGGATTATTATAGGTGGCATGATATGGCGGTAAGGACGATAGTGCGATAAAAAAGCTAAACGCATTTGCTTTGCTTATTGGGTACTGTTGCTTTTTATGAAGTAAACGCAATAGATTGTGCCACTAAAAATTGGATGTGATTGATTTATGGAGAGTTATGATTAAGTATATTCTATAAAATTAAAAGGATAGTAGGTAAAATAGTCGTTATGGGAATTGAATACACAGTTATAGTACCAATTTATAAGGTTGAAAAATATATACGGAAATGTATAGATAGTATTTTGGCACAGTCATTTAAAAATTTTGAATTAGTATTGGTAGATGATGGTTCGCCAGATAATTGTCCTGATATTTGTGATGAATACGCAGAGAAAGATGAAAGAATAAAAGTAGTTCATAAAAAGAATGGTGGACTTGTAAGTGCAAGAAATGCAGGAATAGCTGTGGCTAGGGGGGATTATATATGTTATGTGGATGGAGATGATTGGATTCGTGAGGATTTATTAGAAACTATTTACAAAAGAGCAATAAAGGATTATTATCCAGACATGATTATATTTGGTATTGTGAAGAAATTCTTGGATAAAGATGAGGAAATTCTAAATGATATGCCAGAGGGGTTATATGGAAAAGAAGTTTTGATTAAGTATATATATCCATATATGATGTATGATTCACGAAAGATTTTTTGTAAAGGATTGATTTTTCCTGCTGCCTGTAATAAAATTTATAAAACAAAACTGTTGAAGGAACATTATTGTAAAGAAGAGAGAATACGAATGGGGGAAGATAATGCTTTTGTCTATGAATGTGCATGGTTTTCGAATGATATATATATATGTAATGAAATTATGTATTACTATAATCAGTTAAATCCAGGAGCTATGAATCATACGTATGATCCAAATAGATTTATTAATAACAAGTATCTGTATAATTATATGGATAATATGCTAAGTGGGCAAAATAAGATTTTGGATAATCAATTAAACGCATTTAAAGCATATTGGTTGATAATGGCTATTTTTCATGAAATAAAAAGTAATAATTCAATTTTACAAGCAGCATCTCATGTGAAGGAACAGATGAAACAGCATGAACCATTAAAATATATCCAGTTTGCTGGATTGCCTATATCGGCAAAAGTGTTTCTTCTTTTTTTAAAACTTCGAATGTATATTTTTGTATTATCTTTTATAAAAATAATTCAAAAATATAGGAAGTGAAATTCATCTGTGATATTGGTTATGAAAGTGAAGATAAAAAGAAAATTTGTTTTGATATATATTGCAGTGTTTATTATTGTATTATCTGAATCTCTATTTTTTATGCATAGAAATTTGGGGCATATTCTTGAATATGTAGGATATTTAATGTTGTTAGGACAGATTCTGATTTCTTTTTATCATGTTGAAAATAATTATCAAAAAAAATATTTTTCTTTTTTTGTTGTTATTGTTACTCTTATGAGTTTAGGTTTTTGGGTATTAGATTTGGCTTTGATAAGAAAAATAGTATTGTTCTTTACTGTATTAGGAATATCTATTTCGGCAGTCCTGTCCAAAAATTATATTACTTCTTTAGATTTGCTGAGGTCAATTTCATATTGTGCGTTTTTTTCAATATTGATAGCTGCAATGTTAGCCATTATCGGTGGAGATAGTATTGTTGATCATGTAGATCCATCTACAACAGGTGTGTTAGGAATACAAATGGGATTTAATGGAGGAATGACATACAAGAATTATTTTGCAGCAGATATGCTTGCTATTTTTATGGGAATATATTTTTATTATAAATGTGAAAAGAAAAAGTCAAAAGATTTATTTGTTCTTGTTTTGCTCTCTATAATGATTTTAGCTTCTAATTCGAAAGGAGGTATTTTGCTGCTCGTTATTTTTTTAGTATCAATGAATTATTCGATTTTGAAAAAAATACCGAGGAAGCAAAGGAAGATATTTGTTTTTTTTATATCCATAATTTTTTGTATAGTAATAATAAATATTTACAGTGCTATTATTTTGAATGTTTCTACTTATGGGTATAGATATAGAGGGTTAATTAATTATATTGGTTATTTTGAAAGTGATTGGTATCGAATTATTTTGGGTAGTGCTGATTTGATGTATGATCAAGAAGAAGAGTATGTTGTTACGGTGAGAAGCATTACAGGCTGGGATGGATCATTGGAAATGGCGTGGCTTAATATATTGATAAAAAGTGGGTTATTGGGTATAGTTGCATACTTCTTGCTTTATATTAGATATCTAAAAAATATATTACAAATAGAGGATTGGAATTATAAAACTTGTATGCTATCTGTTTGGGTTACACTTTTGGCATCTTCATTTGTTGAGGCTTACATTCAGAGTGTTCATTGCTTTTTTGCTATATTTTGTTATTTGCTCATTTGTGGACTTGGTGGAAGAAAAGAGAAACATCAAATTATTAGAAATGGGGGTTATTGATGAAGAAAATATTATATATACTTGGTATTTGGGGAAATGGTGGAATCGAAAAAGTGATTTCCACTTATTGTGAGAGATTGGACAAAACCGAATATGAAATTTCCATCTTGCCTATAGAGATGCGAGAGTCTGTGTTCACAGAGAAAGTGAACCAATTGGGAATTCACATGATAATACCATCCCAAAAAGTAAAAGGTAATTTTATTTGTAAGTATAGGATAAGGCAGGAAATTATTTTAGATGTGGTAAGAAATACTCAGTATGATATTATACATTATCATAATTCTAATGCTGTATCATATATATATATAAATGCAATAAAACGATGTTGTCCCAAAACAAAAGTTATATTGCATTCACATGGGGATGATGCAGAGGCTCCTTTTGTGAAAATGAAAAGGCTTTTCAATGCAGTTATAAGAAAGATATATCAAAATATACCGGATTTTTATGCTGCTTGTTCAGAAAATGCAGGAAAATGGTTGTTTTCTGAAGCGGCTTATAATAGTCAGCGGTATAAAACCTTTCATAATGCCTTTGATACGAAGATATATTGTATAAATGAAACCTCAAGAAATGAGATTCGAATGACATTGAATATTGAATCAAAATATTTATTAGGAACAGTGGGGCGTTTCTGTTATCAAAAAAATCCTGAATTTATCTTGGAAGTTATCCGGAGATTATATGACGCAGGAATGGATTTTTCTTTCTTATGGGTTGGGGATGGAGATGAGCGAGAGTCAATTATGTGTAAAGTCAAAGGTGAAGCATTTGCAGAAAAGATAATTTTTATGAGATTCTCTGATGATATTCCAGGCATAATGTCTGCAATGGATGCATTTTTGCTTCCATCAAAATATGAAGGTTTGGGTTTGGTACTGATAGAAGCTTTGTGTGCAGGCTTGCCTTGTTATGCTTCGGATAAAATACCAAGAGCTACGAAATTGACAGATAAAATAAAATACCTTTCTATTGAATCGCCAGTGGAATGGGCGAATGTTATTTTGAAGGATGTAGATAATGGATATATTGTGAGGGATAATGCGGATAATTTTTTGGCATCTAGGAAATATCCGGAAACTGAAATATTACAAAGCGTATTTAATTTGGATGTATTGATGATGGATCTGAATGATGTCTATAGAAAACTTTTAAAATAAAAAGATGGAAAAGGAGATTAAAATGAATATATGCATTGCAGCAGATGAGAAATATGTTACGCATTTGCAGGTTGTTATGCTGTCTGTTATGGAGAATAACAAACAGATTGAAGAAATAGTATTTCATATATTTGAGTACGGGATATCTTCTGATATGAAAATAAAGATTCAAAGTATTACGGGAAGTTATGGTCGTGATGTAGTTTTTTACAATATAAATAATTGTATTGATTGTTTAAAGAGAAAAATTAGAAATGTGTGGGCGGAAAATAATTCATACGTAGCATACGCAAGGATATATATGTCGGATATTTTGCCGGAAACAGTAAAAAAGTTTCTCTATTTGGATTGTGATACATTGATAATTGGGAGTTTAAAGGAAATTTTCCAAGTTGATTTAGGCAGAAATGTTCTTGCGGGTATAAAGGATGTTCTTCCCTATGCTTATAAACAGTGTATGGGATTTGTTGATGGCGATTATTATAATTCAGGTGTTTTGTTATTTAATGCTGTAGCTTGGAGAAAAGAGAATTTGACAGATCTGTTTTTTGATTATTGTAATAATCATCAAGAGGATGTATTTCCAGATCAAGATGCTATTAATATTCTTTTAAAAGATCGAATTACAACACTACATCCTCAATATTGTGTTTTTTATCCTGAAAATGGATGGGATAGTAGAAGGCAAATAAAAGGGTATGGTGGTGATGAAACTTCTTATTACTCTTTAAAAGACTTGGATGAGGCGAGAAAAAATCCTGTTATCATACACTATGTTGATACAATAATAGGTAGGCCTTGGCAAAGTAATAATATAAATCCATACGCAAAGCAATGGCTAAAATATTATGCAATATTACCAAAATCTTTTCGTGTTGAATTTGCACCTAAGAAAATGAGTATTAGTGGTATTATTTATAGGTGGATGTTTAGGATTCTACCCGAGTCGATTTTTTGTAAAATTTATTATTTAAAAAGGAATAAAGCTGTTAAATTAAAAATGGAGGAGGCTCATAAATGTTAGTAGGAGTTAGTGGTTTTGGAAGTACTGGTTCAGGAGCTGTGATGGATTATTTGAGAGAATTTGATGAAGTGGGGGCAGGAAGAAGTATGGAACTCGCTTTTTTATATGATCCGGATGGTGTGTTGGATATGGAATATCATTTGATACTTAATCCTATAAGGTTTTATAGTGGTGATGCAGCAATCAAGCGTTTTAAAAGAATAATATATTCCTATGATTTGGTGCGATATGTAAATAGATTTATGTCAGTACAAAAATTTAAAGAGATATCAAATGATTATATAGAAGATTTGATACAGATGCAATGGGAAGGAGGACTTTGGCATTTTGATAGGCGTCAAGTAAGTAAATTTGATTATTGGATAAAGTATTTGTTAGGTGGAAAGATACTTAGAATATTTGATAAATTGCATTTGGAGCAACCAAAAAAATTTTTAAATCATAGAATGTATATTCCGGTACATGATGACAGGTTCTATATTGCAACAAGGAAGTATACAACAAGATTATTGAAAGAGATGTGTGATACCAGTAAAAAGATAATAGCAATAGACCAACCATTTCCTTCAAATAATCCAGCATGTTGTTTTAAATTTTTTGAACAGGAATGTAAAGCCATTATTGTAAAGCGTGATCCAAGGGATTTATATCTAATTTCAAAGAAACTATCATTTGGTTGGGAAAGACGTTTTACTCCGACTCACAATGTGGAGGAATTTATTGAATATTATAAAGACCAGATGGATTTAATTAAAGAATATGGTGAAAATGTTTTGTGTGTACAGTTTGAAGATTTAATTTATAATTATGAAGTGGAAACACAACGAATTAAAAAATTCCTTGGTTTGTCAGGAATACAACATGCTAAAAAATATTTTGATCCGGCTGTTTCTATAGCAAATACACAAATGATTTTAAGATATCCTGAATTAAAAAGTGATATTGAGAAAATTGAAAAATCATTATCAAAATATTTATATTTATTTGATGAAAGTAAGGCTGACTTAAATGCTAGGATGTGGGCATTTAAAAATGAATGATAAAGGAGGGTAATAATATGATTATTGGATATACGACAGGGGTTTATGATCTATTTCATGTAGGTCATTTGAATCTTTTTAAGAATGCGAGAGGGATGTGTGACAGATTGGTGGTAGGTGTTACAGTAGATGAATTGGTTCAATACAAAGGGAAGAAAGCATTGATTCCTTTTGAAGATCGTATTGAACTTGTACGCAGTTGTAAATATGTGGATGCTGCTGTACCACAATATGATATGGATAAATTGGCTGCATGCAAAAAGTTGGGAGCCACATATCTGTTTGTTGGTGATGATTGGTTTGGAACAGACAAGTGGAAAAAGTATGAAGAGGAATTTGTTAGAGAAGGGATTCATATTGTTTATTTTCCTTATACAAAAGGTATTTCTTCAACTAAGATTACTGAGTCTCTTAGAAATAGTCATGGATTAGTCTTAAAATAGAATGTTAATAATAATTAAATCCATATTCTATTTTGGTAGAGAAAAAGTCTTGTATGAGTTCTTCCATATATATTAATGGAATTCGGTATAAGAGATAAAATATTGTTGCTAATTTTTAGGGCATACCATCTATTCGTCTGACGGATGAACTTTTTATTGAATAGGATATTGTCGTGTAAACTTCTGGAACCTCTTATTATTTCACCTAGGTGAAGTGCGTGATAAGGGCTCTCAGGTAAGTAGGTGTGTTCACTTTGGTGGAAATACGGATCCTGCTGCTGTAAATATTTCATATATTGGAGTTGTTTTAAGATGAAAAAGATCACTTAACCGTCTTTGGAATGAATGAAAAAGCGGACGAATTATTTCGAGGAGGTATTGGATGCTTTGATGTTGTATTGTTTTGGTCTTCAGTGATATATGAACGAAAATAAAGAAGTTGCAAACGAATTGAAGGCGGTTTCCGCATATTGCTTCTTTGGGAAAAAGCTGCCATTAATACAAACTTTATCAATGATAGGCAATTAGATTTTTTTTTTGATTTTATATTGAGTTTCGTTATTTATTGATGCTGACAGTTAGAAAAATAAAAAGAAAAACGATGATAAGAGATATAAAAGATAAATACATTAGAATGCCTATTCAGGTGAAAGCTTCATTTTGGTTTTTGATTTGTTCTTTCTTGCAGAAAGGTATTTCTGTAATATCTACACCGATATTTACAAGGTTATTTACGACTGAAGAATATGGGCGGTATAATGTTTTTAATTCGTTTTTGAGTATTGTCACAATATTTGTAAGTCTTAGTCTTGCAGGAGGTGTATATACACAAGGAATTATCAAATATGAAAATAATCGTTTGGTATATTCATCCACGATGCAAGGGCTTTCAGTCTGTTTGGTGTTGATGTGGATTGTTGTTTACGTATTATTTCATGATATGTGGAACAGAATGTTTGGACTTACCACAATACAGATGATGTCTATGCTGTTACTGATTTGGACATCTTCGGTTTTTGGATTTTGGGCGGCAGAACAGCAGGCATTGTTTAAGTACAAAGCATTAATTGTTGTAACATTAGTAGTGTCTTTTCTTAAACCGGTTGTAGGTATTGTATTTGTAATGTTAGCAGATGATAAAGTGACAGCTAGAATTTTAGGATTGCTTTTAGTCGAACTTGTAATATATACGGGCCTTTTTTTTATTCAGATAAAAAAAGGAAGTAAATTGTTTTCGAAGAAATATTGGATGTATGCGTTGGGATTTAATCTACCGCTTATACCACATTATCTTTCCCAAACAATATTAAACAATGCCGATAGAATAATGATAGAGAGGATGACAGGAACAAGTGAAGCTGGTTTATACAGCCTTGCATATTCAATAGCATTAATAATGACCCTTTTCAATACATCCTTGATGCGAACAATAAGTCCGTGGATATACAGAAAGATTAAAGAGAACAGAGTAGGAGATATTGCATCGATAGTATATCCAACATTAGCTGCGATAGCAATAGTGAATTTGCTATTGATTGCCTTTGCACCAGAAGCTGTAGTTATTTTTGCTCCAATAGCCTATTATGATGCGGTTTTTGTTATACCTCCTGTGGCTATGAGTGTGTATTTTATGTATTGCTATGACTTATTTGCGAAGTTTGCTTTTTATTATGAAAAAACAAACTTTATCATGACGGCTAGTGTTATAGGTGCTGTCTTGAATATAATTATGAATTATGTATTTATAAATATGTATGGATATTTAGCTGCTGGATATACAACTTTGGTTTGTTATATATTGTATAGTATATGTCATTATTTTTTTATGAAAAAAGTATGTAGCCGATATTGTGATGGAATTGAACCTTATAATTTGAAGAAAATTGTAGGTATTACGATAATATTTTTGATAGCGGGATCTATTTTGTTTGCAACGTATGAATATCCTTTTATAAGGTTTTGTTTAATAGGGCTGTTTTTTGCAACTATAATTTTTAAGAAAAATATGATTGTAAACATGGTAAAGGAATTTATGATTTTAAAAAATATTTAGTATTATTCTTGGATGAAAACCGTAAGCAGTCAAAAACAGGCTATTAATTGAAAGTGATAACTTCGCTGCCACCCCAATTTATAGAATTATGTATAGCAGTGAAGATCTAGAAAGGTTTTACTTTCAGTACCAGACTGAGGCTTTGCCTCATAGAGAATCTCTCCAATCGTTCTGTTTTAAGAACAAAGTTCCTTATAACATCTTTCAAAAATGGTTTAAGGATACTCGAAAAAAAGTAGTCGAAGTTCCAATTGATGGTGCTCCTGTGCTTACTCATGAGAAAAAAGACAAGACCAGTGTTCAACCTCAACCTATATTAAAAAACAGTGAAAATTCCGTTTGCATTTGGATTGACAGTTCCTGCGGTCGTGAGGTGCTTACAGGCTTCTTGGGTGATGCTGAATTGAAGAGTATCATGTCTGACGGATATAATGCTTATGTATTTATCGGTGATGAGTTGAAATCAGCCCGGTTTAAAGATACCGTGCATCAGGTTTGTATGTCTCATGCCAAACACAAGTTTGTCAAGGCTTCTAACCAAGGTGGTGAACCGGTAGCTGAACGCTTTTCCACTATTTTAAAGGAATTCTTTATGGGGGAGCGTAAATGTGATGATGCCGGATTTACCTCTGAAGAGAGGTTACGGGAAAGGCAAAGCCTGGAAACGAAAGAACTCCTGATAGACAATAATCTTGCCGAGCGAACCATTCGAAAGCTGACTACCCAACGCAACAATTCACTCCATTATGGCAGTGATGCCGGTGCTGAGATGGCTGCAACTTATCATAGTGTAATAGGAACGGTAAAGCTTCATGGCAGTTCTATCTGGAACTTCATCGGAACTTTTTTCAAAAATATCTTTAACGGATGCAGGGATTATGTTAACATGGTTCCTGACAAAATCACTTTGGCTACCAGCCAATGTTAATTTCAAAACTAATTAATTAACAAAACTCGGTTTAGGGCACTGAAAAGTGCCCTTTCGAAGGGGGATGCCCTAAATTGAGTGCTTACCTGATTTGCTGCTTTATAGTATATAATGGAAAGAAAAG
This sequence comes from Bacteroidaceae bacterium, assembly GCA_011959205.1. Taxonomy (GTDB): domain Bacteria; phylum Bacteroidota; class Bacteroidia; order Bacteroidales; family Bacteroidaceae; genus Phocaeicola. The sequence goes on along the minus strand of BLLV01000215.1, from coordinate 28,447 downwards.
GCTGGGAAATATTGGATAATTAATTTATTATTAGTACTTTTGTATCATCAAGAAAATATCGGATGGCCATTAAGAAATTTAAAACCAAGGAAGAGGCGTTGGCTGCTATGAAGAAGGCGACAGACCGCAAACGCACGTTGATAGAATATCTCAAAAAGGGGTATTCCTTAGAAGAATTGGAAAAAATGGGATTTAAAATGGTAAAATTTGCTTGATGTGATAGATTTGTCAATAGAACGTGTCAATGCTTTATCTCCCTATAAAGTTTATATAAATAATAATGGTAGTTTAGGAACCACAAGGTAAGCATTCTGTAAAAGATCCGTTGGTCAGGGAAACTATTTGGGTAATTCTTGAAACATTCTTTTTAGAAAACAATCCTGTTATATTATATATTTGTGATATGTTGGATGGAAAACAGGCTATTCGTAACCGTTTGTTTTCCATGTGGTATTATGAATATGGACAACGGGAAAGTTTTACTTTTTTGTCCACCAAAGTAGAAGTCGAATCTACTGATTACTATGCATCTGTTCTCGTTAAAAATTCCAATCCTCAATTGGAAGATATAAAGGTTTCTTTTAACTCTTTCATGGAAAACATGAAAGAAAAATTGGAATAGTGAATAATTAAATCAAAAAACTTATGGCTAACAAATGTTCCTTGCATCCCACCGATGCAAGCATAATCCTTACATATCGTTGCCCTATGAAGTGCAAGATGTGTAATATATGGTTTAACCCCACTAACAAGAGTGAAGAAATAAAAGCAAGTGACCTGAAGTCACTGCCTAAGTTGAAATTCATCAATCTGACGGGAGGTGAGCCTTTCATTCGTGAAGATTTGCCGGAAATAGTGGCGGAATGCTACAAACATACAGACCGGATTGTGATTTCTACAAGCGGATGGTTTGAGGACAGGGTGATTGCCTTGGCGAAACAGTTCCCTACCATCGGAATTCGAATCAGTATTGAGGGTTTGAGTTGTAAAAACGACGAACTACGCGGACATGCCGGAGGGTTTGATAAAGGGCTACGTACATTGTTGGCATTGAAAGAGATGGGATTGAAGGATATCGGTTTCGGCTGTACCGTGTCGAATAATAATTCAAAGGATATGCTTTCATTGTATCAGCTCAGCAAGTCACTGGGAATGGAATTTGCTACAGCCGCCTTTCATAACTCGTACTACTTTCATAAGGACGATAATGTCATTACCAACAAAAACGAGGTGTGCGGTGACTTTGAGCAACTGATAGAATGGCAGTTGAAGGAAAATCAGCCGAAGAGTTGGTTTCGTGCCTGGTTCAATATGGGACTGATAAATTATATTGAAGGGGGAAGACGTATGTTGCCTTGTGAGGCGGGAAGTGCTAATTTCTTTATAGATCCGTTTGGTGATGTGTTTCCCTGTAACGGTCTGGAAGAGAAATTTTGGAAGAAGTCGATGGGGAATATTCATGAAACTCCGGACTTTATGACTATTTGGACAAGTAAACAGGCGGAGGAAGTGCGTGCCATGGTGCGTAAATGCCCGAAAAACTGCTGGATGGTGGGCACAGCCTCTCCGGTGATGCATAAATATATAAAATATCCATTGAAGTGGGCGTTGCAGAATAAACTTCGTTCCATGCAGGGAAAAACAGCCTGTCTGGATAAAAAATGGTGCGATGTAGGGCAGGATCCCTGCCAGGGAGATTTAAGGGAAAAGTTCTAGTTATTCTAACTTACTTTTTCTTTTTTCCTGTAATCATCAGCCAAAGTGCCGAAAGGCATGACAGAATGATGATTCCGGCATATTGCAGTACTTCTTTTATGACATTGAATCTTTTCATTGGCTGATTGACATTTAATGTCGCAAATCTACTGTTTTTATTTTAAACTGCTTTATTCTTTATGAAGATTATTGTGACTGGTACCCGTGGCATTCCCGATGTGATGGGTGGTGTGGAAACGCATTGTGAGGAGCTTTTTCCGCGTATCGCAAGGAGGGGGGAGGATGTGACGGTTATCCGCCGGAAGAATTATGTGCATGACGGGTTGACGGAATGGAACGGTGTGAAACTGATAGATATAGAATCTCCTAAACAGAAATCGTTTGAAGCGATTATTCATACGTTCAAGGCGGTGAATAAGGCAAAACTGTTGGGGGCGGATGTATTGCATATTCATGCCATCGGACCGGCATTGCTTGTACCGTATGCTAAAATATTGGGACTGAAAGTGGTGTTTACCCACCATGGTCCGGATTATGATCGTGACAAATGGGGGACTATGGCCAAAATGGTTTTGAAATGGGGAGAGCGCATGGGATGCATGTTTGCAGATGAGGTTATAGTTATCAGTGAGGTGATCCGCAATCTGATCAAGCGGAAATATGGTAGAACCGAGCAGGTTCATCTGATTTATAATGGTGTGCCTTGTCCCGATTATACGAACTGCCCTGAGTATTTTAGGGAATTGGGAATAACTGAAAGAAACTACATATTGGGTATGTGCCGTTTTGTACCCGAAAAGAATCTTCATCATTTGGTGGAGGCTTTCCGGAGGGTAGATAAAAAAGGATGTCGGCTGGTGTTAGCCGGAGATACGGATTTTGAGGATGAATATTCGCGTGCATTGAAAAGGGAAGCGAAGGAAAACGGTGTGATACTGACCGGATTCGTGAAAGGGAAAAAATTGCATTCGCTTTTGACAAACGCCCGTTGTTATGTATTGCCTTCATCGCATGAGGGGCTTCCTATCGCTCTGTTGGAAGCCATGAGTTACCAGTTGCCTGTCATTGTGAGTGATATTCCCGCCAATAAAGAAATGGGGCTGGACGCCGGCTGTTATTTTGAAACCGGTAATATAGAGCGGTTGGCTGGTAAATTACAGGAAATAATAGATGGGGATTTTGAACAGGTACATTACGATATGGAAAAGTATGGATGGGATGGAATAGCTCTCCGGGTGGCTGATGTTTATGAAAATTTGAAAAAATGAGAACACTTTCATGGGTCGGGCTGATGGTGCTCCTGTTGTGTCCGTCTGTTTTGAGAGCCCAGTTTGTGTATGGAACGACAGGTTTGCTTCACATGCCGACAGGGGAGATGCAGCGTGACAAGACTTTTATGTTTGGCGGCGCTTTTCTGGATACGGAAGCAACACCGGAACATTGGAGTTATGATACGGGTAATTATTTTATTAATATAACCATTTTTCCTTGGTTGGAAGTAGGATATGCCTGTACTTTGCATAAGGCTCTTTATGGCAGTACATATTATCCGGAATCAGTCTGGGGCAAATATTGCAATCAGGATCGTCAGTTCTCGGGCAGGTTGCGCCTTTGGAAAGAAGGCTGGTGGAAGGAATGGACTCCTCAGATTGTGTTGGGAGCGAATGATCCTGGTACCAATGACAGGACTTCTGAAAAGGATTATGGTATCGGTATGACTGGTAGTGCATCCGGAAACGGTCATTGGCAGCGGTATTATCTGGCTGTTACAAAACATCTGTCTATTAGAAATACAGGAGAGTTGGGTATCCATTTGGCATACGTCTATAACAAACGGACAGATTATCATTTGAATGGTCCTGCCATAGGTGCTAATTTCCGCTTTCAATTACTTGGCAATCAGCCTTTGATGAAAGCCGTTAATAAACTCAACCTTATGGCTGAATATGACGCCCGTACAATGAATATAGGTGCTGAATACAGCTTTTGGAAAGATTATATCAATGCCGTGATAGAGTTCAACCGCTGCCGTTACTTCTCCGGCGGACTGGTTTTAAAAATCCACCTGAAATAATAAAAGGAGTGGCTGTCAGTCTTTGATTTTCTTTTTGTACACTTCCCCTCTGCTCATTACTTCCTTAACGAAATTGTAAGTCTCTACCCCTCGGAAATATCCGTTCTTACAAACCGGATCATTGAAATATTCTTCATTACTTTTAAGCAGGATATAGTCATCTACGCTGTTGCTCCATACATATTTATTCTTGCCATATTTTTCAGCCAGCGCCATGGCATCCAGAACATGTCCTATTCCGGCGTTATAAGCCGCCAAGACAAATTTCATCCGTTCGTTTTCATCTTTTATCGCATGGAAAGAACGGGACGTGGCAGCGATATATTTCACGGCGGCCTTTATACTCTCTTCCGGATTCTGTTCTTTACCGGGAGGAACTCCCATAGCGCGTGCTGTCCGGGGCATGAGCTGCATTAACCCTTTCGCGCCTGCCCATGATACGGCTGTCGTATCAAAGTTTGATTCCGTATAGGCCAGGGAGGCTAAAATACGCCAGTCCCAGTCTATTTCTTTGGCATATTTCTTGAACAGAGCATCGAAGTGTGAAATCTTTCCGTCCTTGACGGACAAGATGGAACCGTGAGGTGTCCGTTTGCTTATTTCAAAATAACGTTTGCTACTGGCCTGATAGGCAGGAGAAGTCATATTTTCCTGATGCCATTTAGTGGCCGCTTCACCTAGTAGCGGTGAGGTCTTACGTACGGCCCATGAGGCACGTTGGTCAAAACTGACAGCCAGGTCAATATTCAGATTGGGGTAATAAGTCTTGTTTAATTTGGCCAGGTCGTTGTCGCAGATGGCATAATCTATCTCACCATTGGAAACCTGCATGATTAAATCTTCGGTGGTGATGCTGTCATTATCGACTTTGTGTATCAATATGCCGCCACCCAGTTCTTTATCCAGATTGATGAGACGTTCCAGATACTTCCCCGGTTTTACATAGACTTCTTTCCCGATTAATTCTGTCACATTGTTCAGTGCTTTTTTCTTTTTTTGAGTATTACGTTGTACCAATACCTGATGGGTGATGATATCTTCTCCGCAAAACTCTACACTGTCTTTAAACTCTTTGGTGACAGGCAGGTTATAGGCTATCAGGTCTCCTTCTCCTTGCAATAGCTTATGAACCAGATCACGGGCATTCTGTGCTACTTTTACTTTCAGTTTTACGCCCAGTGAACGGGCGAACTGATCGGCCAGCTCATACTGGAATCCCATAGGTTCGCCCCGATAATCGAAATAAGAAGTGGAACTGTTCAAGGTCAGGACTACTAATTCTCCGCTGTCTTTTATCTGCGGCAAATCATAATTTGTCACTTCGGCAGATTGTTGCCGGTTGCGGCACGCTATCATGCATATACAGGCAAGGACTAATAGCCAGACATTTTTCATCTTCCTAAAATTTTTTCAATATATAGTTTAAGGATTTCAATGGCCTTTTGGTTGTTGCCTCCATTGGGAATGATAATGTCGGCATATTGCTTGGTAGGCTCTATGAATTCGTCATGCATCGGTTTCAGAATGTTCCGGTATTTGTCTATCAGCATTTCCAAGGGGTGGCCGCGTTCCACCATGTCGCGGGTAATTACACGCAGCAAACGCTCGTCCGGTTCGGCATCCACAAAAATCTTCAAGTCCATCAGGTCTCGTAACTCTTTGTCATAGAGACTCATGATACCTTCCACAATGATGACTTCCTTGGGCTCTACATGAATGGTCTCCGGCAGGCGTGTGCATACTAGATAAGAATAGGTGGGTTGCTCAATGGGATGCCCTTTGCGCAGATCGGCAATCTGTTCTTCAAAGAGCTGCCAGTCAAAAGCGTCGGGATGGTCGAAATTGGTTTGTTTACGTACTTCCAAGGGAATGGATGACTGATCATTATAATAGGAGTCTTGTGGAATGACTGCAACGGAACCTGAGGGCAGGCTCTCTATGATTTTTCTAACTACAGTGGTTTTTCCTGAACCGGTTCCGCCAGCTATGCCAATAATTATCATAATAATAGACTGTATTTTAAAACAAAACTGTTACTTTTGCATCAGGCTAAATACCTTAGCCTTGTGTCAATTACAAAAGTAGGATAATTAATTAAAATATCAAGTATGGTTAAGCACATTGTTTTGTTTAAATTGAAAGAAACTCTTTCACAGGAAGAAAAATGGAAAGTGATGAATGATTTTAAGGCGGCTATTGAAGCTTTGCCGGCCAAGATAGGTTTTATCCGTCATATATTTGTGGGACTGAATGCCAATCCTGCTGAAAAATGGGATATTTGCCTGGATAGTGAATTCGATACGCTGGCAGATGTCGGTGCCTATGCTGTTCATCCGGATCATGTAGCGGCTGCCGGCCTTTTAAAGGAAGTCAAGGCAGATCGGGCCTGCGTGGATTATGAATTTTAAAAGATAGCCTATGAAAAAGATAATCAATCCCTGGAAGGGGATGGAAGGATATAATTGCTTCGGCTGTGCTCCCAACAATGAAGCCGGGGTGAAGATGGAATTTTATGAAGACGGGGATGAGGTAATCAGTATATGGAAACCTCAGCCACAGTTTCAGGGGTGGATTGATACGTTGCATGGAGGGATTCAGGCGGTGCTGCTGGATGAGATTTGTGCATGGGTCGTTTTGCGTAAACTACAGACTACCGGGGTTACCTCCAAAATGGAAACCCGCTATATGAAGCCTGTGAATACTAACGATTCGCATATTGTACTGAAGGCTTCCATAAAGGAGAGTAAGCGCAATATCGTATTTATAGAAGCGGCTATTTATAATAATAAGGAGGAACTTTGCACCAAGGCGCTGTGCACTTATTTCACTTTTCCGCAGGAGAAGGCGAAGGAAGAAATGCATTTCTTGAGCTGCGAGGTAGAACCGGAAGAGATAATTCCTTTAATTTGAAAGGAAAAATAAAGTTTTTGCGATAATTATTTGCTAATATCAAATATAAACTTTACTTTTGTCGCAAATAAAAAGAAAAGACTATGGTTAGAACAGCTACACATCATCATCATTTTCCTAACGAATAACTCGGTGGGCTAAGGTGATATTGTAGTATAATGATATAGGGCTTGCCGAAAACGGTAAGCCCTTTTTTATTGCCGATTAATAATTAGAAACAGATAGAATCATGCTTAGAATTGCAGTACAGTCAAAAGGCCGTTTGTTTGAAGAGACAATGGCATTATTACAAGAGGCGGATATTAAAATCTCCACCTCCAAAAGAATCCTTTTAGTCCAGTCATCCAATTTCCCTATCGAGGTCCTTTTCCTTCGCGATGATGACATTCCTCAGTCGGTGGCCGGTGGAGTGGCTGATTTGGGGATCGTAGGCGAGAATGAGTTTGTAGAGAGAAAAGAGGATGCCGAGGTGATTAAACGCTTGGGATTCAGCAAGTGCCGTTTGTCATTGGCTATACCTAAAGATGTGGACTATCCGGGTTTGTCTTGGTTTGAAGGACGCAAGATTGCGACTTCTTATCCCGGCATTCTGAAAGATTTTATGGATCGGAATGGTATTCATTCGGATATTCATGTCATTACCGGTTCGGTGGAGATTGCTCCGGGAATCAGTCTGGCTGATGCTATTTTTGATATTGTCAGTTCGGGATCTACTTTGGTAAGCAATAGCTTGAAGGAAGTGGAAGTGGTGATGAAAAGTGAGGCGTTGCTGATAGGCAATAAGAATATGTCCGGGGAGAAGAAGGAGATTCTGAACGAACTCTTGTTCCGTATTGAGGCGGTGAAGGCTGCCGAAGACAAGAAATATGTCTTGATGAATGCGCCGACAGAACGCCTGAAAGAAATTATTGAAGTGCTGCCGGGCATGAAGAGTCCTACGGTGATGCCATTGGCACAAGAGGGATGGAGTTCGGTACATACAGTGCTTGACGAGAAACGTTTTTGGGAGATCATCGGAAAACTGAAGGCATTGGGCGCGGAAGGTATTTTGGTATTGCCCATTGAGAAAATGATATTATAGCCGGCTCATACGTCGGACGAGATTTGTTCATTTATAAAAGAATACATGTATGAAGAAAATAATATATCCCGAAAAGAAAGACTGGCCGGAAATTCTCCGTCGTCCGGCTTTGAATACGGACATGTTGCGCGAAACAGTAAAAGAAGTGCTGGATAGGGTGAAAACAGAAGGGGATAAGGCGGTGATGGAGTATGAAGAGCGTTTTGACAAGGTGAAACTGGATTCACTGAGAGTTACTGAAGCGGAGATTGCCGAAGCTGAAAAGGGGGTGCCTATTGAATTGAAGGCAGCTATCATGCTGGCACAGAAAAATATTCATACTTTTCATCGTTCTCAGCGGTTTGAAGGGAAAAAGGTGCAGACCGTACCCGGGGTAACTTGTTGGCAGAAGGCGGTTGCTATTGAAAAGGTGGGCTTGTATATTCCCGGAGGCACGGCGCCTTTATTTTCTACCGTATTGATGTTGGCTACTCCGGCACAGATTGCCGGATGCAAGGAAATTGTACTTTGCACTCCTCCTGATAAAGAAGGAAAGGTTCATCCTGCTATCTTGTATGCGGCAAAATTGGCCGGGGTAAATAAAATATTCAAAGCAGGAGGGGTGCAAGCTATCGCTGCCATGGCATACGGAACGGAAAGTGTGCCTAAAGTTTATAAAATTTTCGGTCCGGGTAACCAATATGTAACGGCTGCCAAACAGCAAGTTTCTTTGCGTGATGTTGCGATAGATATGCCTGCCGGTCCTTCCGAAGTCGAAGTGCTGGCCGATGAGACGGCTAATCCTGTGTTTGTGGCAGCCGATTTGCTTTCACAGGCGGAACACGGAGTCGATAGTCAGGCCATGCTGATAACTACTTCTGAGAAATTAATGAAGGAGGTGGAGTATGAGGTGCAACGCCAGTTGGCTTTGCTTCCCAGATGGGAAACAGCTGAAAAGTCGTTGGCAAACAGCAAATTGATTCTAGTGAAGGATATGGATGAGGCAATTGACTTGACGAATGAATATGCTCCCGAGCATTTGATTATCGAGACCAAGGATTATATGGAACAGGCGGAGCGTATTGTCAGTGCCGGATCTGTATTTCTAGGTTCACTTACTCCGGAGAGTGCCGGTGATTATGCATCCGGAACCAATCATACTTTACCTACCAATGGTTACGCCAAAGCGTATAGTGGGGTGAGTCTGGATAGTTTTATTCGTAAAATCACTTTTCAGGAGATTAACGGCGAGGGGATTCAGAATATCGGCCCTGCTATTGAGGTGATGGCGGCTAATGAACAACTGGGTGCGCATAAAAATGCAGTAACCGTAAGATTAAAAACAGTATAAAGATGAAAGATTTGAAAGAATTGACACGACCGAATATTTGGGCCTTGAAACCTTATTCATCGGCACGTGACGAATATAATGGAGCGGAGGCAGTTGTCTTTCTGGATGCCAACGAGAATCCGTACAATACGCCTAATAACCGTTATCCTGATCCTATGCAGCGGGAACTGAAGAATATGATTGCTCCTATCAAAAAGGTAGATCCCGATACGATCTTTTTGGGGAACGGCAGTGATGAGGCTATTGATTTGGTATATCGCGCGTTCTGTATTCCGGGAGTGGATAATGTAGTGGCTATTGACCCTACATACGGTATGTATCAGGTATGTGCCGATGTCAATGATGTAGAATATCGCAAGGTGTTATTGGATGAAAACTATCAGTTCAGTGCCGATAAACTATTGGCGGCAACAGACGATCACACCAAACTGATTTTTCTTTGTTCGCCCAATAATCCTACCGGTAATAACCTGGAGCGTAGGGAAATGGAAAAATTGCTGGATGCTTTCCAGGGACTGGTGATTATAGACGAGGCTTATTCCGATTTTTCTGATGCGCCGTCTTTCCTTGCCGATTTGGATAAATATCCTAACTTGATTGTCTTTCAGACTTTTTCTAAGGCATGGGGATGTGCTGCCATCCGTTTGGGCATGGCCTTTGCGTCTAAAGAAATCATCTCTATTTTCAGTAAGATTAAATATCCGTATAATGTGAATCTGCTGACACAGAAAGAGGCGGTTACGATGTTGCACCGGCATTATGAGGTGGAACGTTGGGTAAAGTCGTTATTGGAAGAACGGACGCGTTTGGTCAATGAATTTGTAGAACTGCCTTGTTGTGAGAAAATCTATCCTACGGATGCTAATTTCTTTCTAGCTAAAGTGACAGATGCCAAGAAAATATATAATTATCTGGTAGGCAAAGGTATCATAGTGCGTAACCGTACCAATATTTCTTTATGCCGTGATTGCTTGCGTGTGACTATTGGCACACGTCCGGAGAATGACATGTTGTTGGAGGCATTGAAAAATTATGAATGTTGAAGTATGAAGAAGGCGTTATTTATAGATCGTGACGGTACGTTGGTCATCGAGCCACCGATGGATTATCAATTGGATTCTTTCCATAAATTGGAGTTTTATCCTAAGGTATTCCGTAATCTGGGATTTATCCGTAGCAAACTCGACTTTGAATTTGTGATGGTTACCAATCAAGACGGCCTCGGTACTTCTTCTTTTCCTGAGGATACCTTTTGGCCGGTGCACAACCTGGTGTTGAAGACATTGGAGGGGGAAGGCATCACTTTTGATGATATCTTGATAGACCGCAGTTTTCCGGAAGACCATGTGCCTACCCGTAAGCCTGGAACAGGAATGATGGGAAAATATCTTACCGGTGATTATGATTTGGCTAACAGTTTTGTTATTGGTGACCGTGCTACAGATGTGGAACTGGCTAAGAATATGGGCTGTAAGGCTATCTTGCTGCAAGATAATATGGATATCCTGAAAGAAAAGAAGCTGGAATCCTATTGTGTACTGGCAACTACAGATTGGGATAAGGTAGCCGAATTCCTTTTTGCTGGAGAACGTATGGCAGAAGTCCGTCGCACCACTAAAGAGACAGATATTTATGTAAGCCTGAATTTGGATGGAAGTGGGAAATGTGATATCTCTACAGGGCTTGGCTTTTTTGACCACATGTTGGAGCAGATAGGAAAACATGGAGGTATTGATCTTACCATCCAAGTAAAGGGGGATCTGGAAGTGGACGAACATCATACGATTGAAGATACAGCTATCGCTTTAGGTGAATGTATTTATCAGGCATTGGGCAGCAAGCGTGGCATTGAGCGTTATGGATATTGTCTGCCCATGGATGATTGCCTTTGTCAGGTAGCTTTGGACTTTGGTGGTCGTGCATGGCTGGTATGGGATGCTGAGTTTCATCGGGAGAAAATAGGGGAGATGCCTACCGAGATGTTTCTTCATTTCTTTAAATCAATGAGCGATGCTGCTCGTATGAACTTAAATATCAAGGCAGAAGGACAGAATGAGCATCATAAGATAGAGGGAATATTCAAAGCTTTGGCTCGTGCTATGAAAATGGCTGTCCGAAGGGATATTTATCATTTTGAGGTGCCTTCAAGCAAGGGGTGTATTTAAGTTAGCTTCAAAGGCAAAGTAACTTAACTTAGTTGGGCAAGTAAGTTAAGTTACTTTGCCTTTGAAGTTAAGTTACTTTTTTATGGCTTATAGCTCCTCGCATTCTTTCAGCCATGAAGCTGCACTGGCATCGCTCGGCATACGCCAGTCGCCTCGGGGACTGAGTGATACAGACCCCACTTTGGGGCCATCGGGCAGGCAGGAGCGTTTGAATTGTTGTTGAAAGAAACGGCGGCAGAATGTAGTAAGCCATTTTTTGATTGTTTCCTCATCATAGATATCACGAAAAGCGATACTTGCCAGGAAGAATATCTTGGCGGGACGAAAGCCGAAACGCAGGAATTGATACAGGAAGAAGTCATGCAGTTCGTATGGCCCTACCAAATCTTCAGTCTTTTGTTTGATGTTGCCGTTTTCATCAGCAGGAATCAGTTCGGGGCTGATAGGGGTGTCTACAATATCGAGCAGAGTGATACGTGATTCATTATCCATGTCATTCAAAGCCACCCAGTTTACCAGATATTTGACCAGTGTCTTGGGAATACTTCCATTGACTCCGTACATGGACATGTGGTCTCCATTGTAGGTAGCCCAGCCTAGGGCAAGTTCTGAAAGGTCTCCCGTACCAATGACAAGACCGCCCAGTTGGTTGGCGACATCCATCAGAATTTGAGTCCGTTCGCGTGCCTGACTGTTTTCGTAAGTCACATCGTGTACGGTCATGTCGTGGTCAATATCATTAAAGTGTTGGATGCAAGATTCCTTTATGCTGATTTCTTTAATGGTGACACCTAGTGAAGCCATCAGATGGAGAGCATTGTTATAAGTACGGTCGGTAGTGCCAAAACCAGGCATGGTGATGCCGATGATGCCTTTTCGTGGCAAGTCTAATTTGTCGAAAGTCTTGGCACAGACCAAAAGTGCCAAGGTGGAATCCAGACCACCGGAAATACCTACTACTACAGTTTGGCAGTGGGTGTGCACCAGACGTTTGGCAAGTCCTGCTATTTGGATAGCGAAGATTTCTTCACAACGTTCATCCAATTCTTTGCCCTGGGGAACAAAAGGATGGGCTTCTATACTGCGCGTCAGACTAAGATCGCGTGTGTTGACAAATTCTGTGCTGATATGGATGGCTGGACGTCCCGGGCAGTTGCCGATATTGGCGGCAAAAGTGGTGTTGGTCAACCGTTCGCCACGAAGACGCTCCACGTCTATTTCACTGATGACCAATTGTTCCTTGAGTGAGAAACGTTCTGATTCGGCAAGTAATGTGCCGTTTTCATATATCAGTCCGTTGCCTGCAAAAACAACGTCTGTGGTCGATTCACCGAAACCGGATGAGCTGAATACATATCCAGCCAGACAGCGTGCAGATTGTTGGCTGACTAATGAACGGACATAATTATGCTTGCCTATTCCTTCATTGTCGGCAGACATGTTGAAGATGATTTCCGCTCCTTTCAGTGCTAATGCGGAGCTGGGCGGAATGGGTGCCCACATATCTTCGCAGATTTCAATGCCAAAGCAAGTTTCCGGAGTGTCGAAAAGCAGGTTGGCACTGACCGGTACATTTTGTCCGCAGAGACGTACATTGCCATCCGGGTGGTTTAGAGCAGAGGTAAACCAGCGTTGTTCATAGAACTCTTTATAATTAGGTAAATATGTTTTGGGAACAATGCCCAGTATTTTTCCTTTTTGGAAAATAACGGCACTGTTCAGCAATGTGGAATTCATAACAACGGGCATCCCTACAATAGAGATGATATCCATTTGGCGGGTATTATTCATTATCTGCATTAAAGCCATTTCTGCTTCTTCCAGCAGCAAAGACTGACCGAACAAATCAGCACAAGTATATCCTGTGATACTTAGTTCGGGAAAAATGATGATTTGTACCCCTTTCCCGTCTGCTATGGCAATTTGGGTTTCAATCTGTTGTGCGTTAAATTTGCAGTCGGCCACTTTCACTACCGGAATGGCAGCCGCCACTCTTACAAAACCGTATTTCATATTATACCTTCCATTATTATATATAGTTGCAAAATTAATCATTCTTTCCTGATTTGTGCTCCTAAATAAAAAAAATAAAAAAAAGTGCGTGAATTATTTGTTTGTTTCAAAGAACTATCTATCTTTGCACATGAAATAAAATTGTAATAGTTACAAAAAGGGAATGTATGAAGAGTTATGATTATCTAATCAGTTATAACATTAAGCCATCCGTACAGCGTATAGCCATTATGGATTATTTATTGTCGCATAAAACTCATCCTTCTATTGATGAGATTTATTTGGCACTATGTAAGGAAATTCCAACTTTGTCCAAGACTACAGTGTATAATACACTGAAGCTCTTTGTCGAACATGGAGCAGCTTTAATGCTTACAATTGATGAAAAGAATGCGTGTTTCGACGGCGATACTTCCCTGCATGCTCATTTCCTTTGCAAGAAATGCGGTAAGATATTCGATTTGCCATACAGTAACGAAGTGAAGCAAATAGAGCAGATTATGAATGGATTCAAGGTGGATGAAATTCACCAATATTATAAAGGTATATGCCCTGCTTGTTCTAAATCTAAAGAAGACTAAGAAAAAAATGGAGGGATAGAGAGGAAATGACTAACTAATAAATAAAAATTGACTAACTAATAAAAAAAAGAAATTATGAAAAAGTTTATTTGTACAGTTTGTGGTTATATTCATGAAGGTGATGCAGCTCCTGAAAAATGTCCGTTGTGTAAAGCACCTGCTTCTAAGTTCAACGAAATGGTAGAAACTGAAGGTGGTTTGGAATTTGTTGACGAACACGTTATCGGCGTAGCAAAAGGTTGCGACGAAGAAATGATTAAGGATTTGAACAACCATTTCATGGGTGAATGTACAGAAGTGGGTATGTATTTGGCTATGAGCCGTCAGGCAGACCGTGAAGGCTATCCTGAAGTTGCTGAAGCTTTCAAGCGTTATGCTTGGGAAGAAGCAGAACATGCTGCTAAGTTTGCTGAGTTGCTGGGTGACTGTGTATGGGATACAAAGACTAACTTGGAAAAGAGAATGAATGCTGAGTCAGGTGCTTGTGCTGACAAGAAACGCATCGCTACTCGTGCAAAAGCTTTGAATTTGGATGCTATTCACGATACTGTTCATGAAATGGCTAAGGACGAAGCTCGTCACGGTAAAGGTTTTGAAGGTTTGTACAACAGATATTTCAAAAAATAAGATACGATTTGTTGTAGTCCTCTGCCGAAACGTTAATTCATAGTTTCGGCAGAGTTTTCTATTATAATCCATCCATGAGAATATTCTTTCTACAATCTATTTCCCATATAGCTTGTCTATCAAATCGGTACGTCCTATTTTACGCAATTCATTGATAATGGCACGTCGCTCTTCGGGCTTGTACCAAAAGAAGAACATCCGTTGCGCCAGCTTCTCTTTTTGTGATTTGGCGGAGAATACCGGTTGTAGCGTGTATGGATGGTATCCGGTGTACCAGGTCTCGGTAGCTACGGTCATCGGGGTGGGGGTAAAATCCTGCACTTGCTCCAGATGGAAATCCAGCTTCTTGGTTATCATGGCCAGTTCTGCCATATCTTCTTCTGTACATCCGGGATGACTGCTTATAAAATAAGGTATAATCTGCTGCCGCAGATTCAACTCCTTATTTATTTTGTCGAAAGTCCTTTTGAAGTCATAAAATTGTGAGAACGAAGGTTTTCGCATGATTTGCAGTACTGGGTCGCTGGTATGTTCCGGAGCCACTTTCAAACGCCCGCTGACATGATTGGCTATCAGTTCGCGGGTATATTCGGCCGTACTGCGGTTTACAGCCGAATCTTTGCTTTGATATTGTAACAGATCATAACGCACACCGCTACCGATAAAGCTTTTCTTGATGCCGGGAAGTGCATCTACCGAATGATAAATATCCAGTAAAGGGCGATGGTCAGTGTTCAGGTTTGGGCATACTTTGGGATGAATACATGATGGGCGTTTGCATTTGCGGCACACCTTTTCATCCTTTCCACGCATGGCATACATGTTGGCACTAGGCCCTCCCAAGTCGCTCAGATAGCCTTTGAAATCGGGCATTTCTGTTATGGCTTTCACTTCTCTTAAGATACTCTCTTTACTTCGGCTTACAATAAATTTCCCTTGATGGGCAGAAATGGTACAAAAGGCACATCCGCCAAAACAACCACGGTGCAGATTGACCGAGAATTTAATCATGTCGAATGCAGGAATGCGTTTTCCTTTATATTTAGGATGAGGCATACGTGTATAGGGCAAATCAAAAGAATGGTCCAGTTCGCCTTGGCTCATCGGAGGATAAGGCGGATTGACTACTACTGTTTTGTTGCCTGTATCTTGCAAGATGCGGGAGGCTTCGTACTTATTACTTTCCTCTTCAATGAAGCGGAAGTTTTCGGCCTGTTTCTTTTTATCTTTTAGGCATGCTTCATGAGAGTAGAGGATGATATCTGGCTTTTCATTCGCACATTCAATTACAGAGTGCTCGGACGGGATTGATCCGTTTTTACAGATGGTGTAAGCCGTTTGTGGAATATCGTGGGGAATATCCTTTTGTAAGGGTAGATTGACTCCGTCCTGATTGTCTTTGCTTTCTTTCATTCTCTTGCAAAGTTCCGTAATCGGTTTCTCTCCCATTCCATAGATCAATAAATCGGCTCCGGAATCTATCAGGATCGATTTACGAAGGCAGTCCTGCCAATAGTCATAATGGGTGACACGACGCAAAGATGCTTCTATACCTCCCAGGATGACAGGTACATCGGGATAGATTTTCTTTAAAATCTGTGTATAAACGATGCTGGGATATTCGGGACGCATGTCGTGGCGGCCATCGGGAGTATAAGCATCCTCGCTGCGCAAACGCTTGTTGGCAGTGTATTTGTTTACCATGCTGTCCATGCATCCGGCAGACACACCGAAAAAGAGGCGTGGACGTCCCAGCTTTTTAAAATCGCGCAGGTCATCACGCCAGTTCGGTTGAGGCACAATGGCTACTTTCAAGCCTTGTGCCTCTAATAATCTTCCAATCACTGCCGGGCCGAAGGAAGGATGATCTACATAAGCATCGCCACTGAACAGGATTACGTCCAGTTCATCCCACCCACGTATTTCTACTTCTTTCTTAGTTGTCGGCAGCCAGTCTGTAAGTTTATATTCTTTCAATGATAAATACTGTTTTTTTATTCTATCTCTTCTTCATCTTTGTTTTTCTCCTTCTCCCATTGGATATAAAGCAGAATGAGTTGATGAAGCCCGAAAGCTTTCATGTTATTATGATAAATCACGTCGATACAAAGATCGAGCAGTTTTTTATTATTTCCTTCCTCACTGGTAATCAATGAGCGGATATTCAACTTCAGTTTGTCCAGCACCGACTCGTCCACGATACCGTTGCTGTCTATCAGATGCTGGAATAAAGCATATTTTTCAATGGTTTGCAGGTTCTCTTCTGAGATTTCCATGCTGCGTGTGCCGGAGGCGTTGGTCTGTATGGTGTACATAATTGTTTTATTTAAATGGTTTATATGGACAAAGTTAATAAAATCTTCGGAAATGTTGCATAAAACTTGAAGTAGTTATTTTGTTTTTAGTAGATTCTCAAATTATGTTCTTACAATTTATTATTTTTGCAGGGAAATAGAAAGGTGTTCTCGGAAACTTTTAGTGAAGAACATAAACGTAATTATAAATTTTACACTATTATTCTTAAGAGTATGTCGATTTTTAATGAGGCAAATATGATTGCCAGTATAGAGAAGTATCTTCCGCATGGTCAAAATTTGAAGGCGGGTATTCATGCGATTGTAAAGAAGGTGGTATTGCAACGCTTTTTTTCCAATGCAGTCTATGATTCGTCCGATAATTTGCTGAAACCCGAATGCGGTGCGCCGCTGTTTTATATATCTAAGAGCAAAGTAGCTACATTTGATGTCTATATAGGTTTTTCGGAGGATTATCTTGTTATTGTTCCTTGCGAAAAGGAGAGTTGGCACTATAAGCATACGGAGGTAACAAATCCGGAATTCTTGGCTGTGTGTACACAGTTGGCCATGGAGGTGCAGTCACCGTTCTGTTTGGCTGATATTTTGCCGGTTTATCGTATTTCTCAGATTGAAAAGTGCGAGATAGAGAAAAACTGGGTGGGCGCGTATGTGTGCAAAATAGAGTTCGATACTGGTGACTTCATCAAAATATTACTTCCTCCTTTTGCCGGACTTTTTGGTGGCATGCCCCATCACAAGGTTTATCGCAATGCAATCTTGGAATTGCTTAAGGCGAAGATATAGTGTAATCTGTATGCAGGCTCCCATGCTTATGTATTACTTTTTTTCTTTTCCAAAAAATCCTAGGATGGCACTCATAACTCGTGCCCTTTCCTCTGCTCCCTGAATGCTTTCAAATGGGAAGCCCAGAATAAAAGTGCGATAAGGGCCTTTGTAGGCAATGCCGGCACTGTAACTGCCCGGATTATATACAAAAGCAGAGTAAGCAGGAGTTATCGGGGTCAGACAGTCGGGGGCGGGTACGGCGTATGTCTGTTCGTTGACGGTACGGGGGATCCTAAAACGGGTGTCGGCTCCGTATATCTCTCCCGAAGTGGAGTTGCTCATGCTGCCTCCGAAACTATATTTCAGTATACTTTCGGTAAAATTCAGTGCTGTAGGACTGTTCATGTTACTTCCTATATACGAGCCGCTTATCATCAGGTTGCCACCTTTTTGGCAATAAGAGGTGATTAGCTGTTGCAGGGTGTGGGAGAAAGGACGTCTGTCGGCTCCGAATATCAGGTCTGTAATGGGGTAATCTGCCAACCGGACAAAACCATTTTCAACAGCTTCATCACTGCACGATACAAAAGAGTAGCCTCCGGCTGCCTGAATGGCTTTTCCATGAATGAACGGATAATCGAAAGTATTTCCGGCTATCAATATTCCTTCCAGTTCACTGCCGCTATATCCCAGTCCATCTTTGGTTTCGCGTCCTATGCGGCTACGGTCGAAGCTTTGTTGCGCTCCGCAGAAGGAGGGCGTGTTTATATAAGGTATTCCCGGATCTGTATTTAAGTCAAAACCTTGCAAGAAAGGAGATTCTATGGTAGCAGGTCCGCTTAAACGATCGAAACCGTTGACAATTAAAATGGTTCCTTTGCTTTTGGGGGCTTGATAGGCTGACAGTATTTCGGAAGGAAAGCTTTCTCCACCCTTGTTGACAGCAGTTACTTTGAAACTATATACCAGCCCCGGTTCGGCTTCGAAGGTGTACTCGGTGCCACGTACTAACGTTCCATTATCAAATCCACCATGTCCCAGACGGGTATAGACTATGTATTGTTGCGCTTTGGCAGTCGGTTCTAATGGGTCGTCTACCGCTTGCCAGGTTAGTTGAAAGGTATTTTTTCTGTTTCCGGCATGAATGGCAAAGTTACTTACCGGTAAAGGTTGGACTACATAATCTGTACCGTGCATGGTATTCAGGTATTTTAGTACGGATTTGTAAACAGAACGTCCTACGGTAAATTTGAAATGCGGGTCGTGTCCTAATTTCAAATCGGCGAAGTTCTGGTGAGAGAGAAGTTCCAGGATCATTGAAGGAACAGCAGGCAGACGTGTTTCGCTGTAGTTGCGGTTCCACAGGCTGCGACGTTGCCATCGGATACCGAATTGAGCGGAGATGTCCCGTTGCAGACCGGTCAGTACCATGTCAGCCAAGTCGCGGGAAGCATAACGGGAGATACCGGCGTTCAGTTCACCATTGTTATAATCGGTGGTATAGATCCCCAGTGTACCTATTAAATCATCTTCTTTGGAAAAACCTGCATCGCTGTGCACTCCCAAGGTCATTTCAAAAGGAACACCCAGTCCTTTCTCCTTTGGGTTGTACACAGAATTTCCGCTGAGGTAGTTTATGATCCGGCTGCGGGTATTAATATCATCGGTATAATCATTCTTACCTTCACTGGGACTGTACACCGGATAGGGAAAGCCCGACCATTGTGCGGCATAGCGTGCCCCTTCCAAGTAGCGGGGCAAGCCGCTGGTTTTTCCACCGCGCGATATATTTCCCATTCCTCCGCCAAAACGGACGGCATCGGCGCATACCACTCCTTTTTGTCTGCTCTCATTACTTAGCACCACCATGCCGTAATCGTTGGTTCCTTTGTCAAATTCAAAAGTGCCCAGATAAACCCAGGTGCCCCCGCCTATTTGTTGGTTGACTAGAAATTCAGTTACACCCCCTTTGTGGAAAACCAGATATTTAGCGTCATTCACACTTCCGGGTAAAGTCTGATAAGTTACATAGACGGCATATTTCCCTGTTTCGGGAATATGGGGAATCCATTGTACAAAAGCTTTTTCCGGTTTTTTCTCGGTGGAGGCAAAGCGGGCTGTACCTTCTTCAAAAGGATTTTGTCCGTTTTGGTAAACCAATCGTTTTTGAGCGAATGCCGGGGTGGGGGTGGTTTTCCATTTGCCTTTCCGGCTTTTTATTTCCTGATAGATGCAACCTTGGGGATGAGTGTCATTATCCACAATAACCTCATTGCGTTGCCAGTCACGTTCACGAGGAGTATAAATTATAGCTCCCGCATTTTCCAGCATGGGTATAATATAAGGTATGACGAATGACTGGGTGAACAAGTCCTCTGTGGTGCAGAACAAGCGGGGACGTTGCCATTCCCAACATCCTTTGTCATTTTTATAATATTTCCCATGGCTTTGCCAAAGGGCAATGTGGCTACCTTCCAATCCTTTATCGGCAGTAAAAGGGCGGGAAATGTTTTTTACCCATGGATTGCCTTTGTAATTTATCCGCTGCCATAGGCGGCTTTTGTCCTGTTTCTTCTTCAGATAGTTGGGAATCAGTTCTTCAATAGATTTTCCATCGGCATAGATGGTTATGTCGTAATAATTTACAGGGCCGGGAAGGCTTTGTTTGAGTAATCGGTAGATGGCTTCTGTATTCTCGGGGGTAAACGGCTGGTAGCCGAAGCTGGGACTGGCGTATACATCTAACTTCTTTTTGCTATGATTGACCTCATAATGTTCTAATTTGCACACACCTATATTGACATGATACGTTTCGTAGTTGGCAAAAAAGTTTTTTAAACGCTCTTCTACATTGCTATCAAGTTCTTGTGCCCAAGTACAGAAAATGCCTGTTATTAGGAACAGAAGAGATATTATTGTTTTTTTCATATGGCTGGAATATATTCATTTATTGTGCGAAGATAGGGAATTTGTCAATGTGGTCGTACTAACGAATCTATAATGAAACTAAATGAAACGAATTGCTTTTATTTTCTTGTTGGTTAAAGTATTGTGGTAAAACAAGTATAACAAAAGTTGTTGTTTCGGAAATGCAGGTGCGTTGCTTGGGGGGTATTGTAATGAAAGACGTACCACAATTGCAATGAAAAAAGCCATTTATGCAATAGGTGGTACGTCTGTAATTTTAGTAGGCAAAGGTTTATTTTATTTCTCCGATGCTGAATTTCTCAGGATATTTGCCTTTAAAATTCTTATAATACAATTTGATTTCACGCATATCCTTGTCCAAATCACCGCTGGGATGTATCACCTTTTCGGCTGTAATGCATTTCTTTTCATAATCGATAGCTATCAGGAGGATAGGCATACTCGCCCCTTGGGCAATATAATAAAACCCTTTCTTCCAATTGGGATTGGCTTTGCGTGTTCCTTCTGGAGTGATAGCCAGATGAAATTTTTGGCTTGATTTGGCAATCTTGATCATCTGATCCACCAATGAAGTCTTGCGACTACGGTCTACAGGGATGCCTCCCATCCAACGGAAGATGGGACCTAGCGGCCAGAAGAACCAGTCTTTTTTCATCATGAAACCGGTTTCACGGCCAATCGCTCCATAAAACAACTTGCCAATAATCAAATCCCAATTTGTGGTATGCGGCGCGGCGCAAATAATATATTTGTCATAATCGGGGGCGGATACTTTACTCTTCCACCCCAATAGTTTGTAGTAGATAAAACCACAAATAGCTTTTTTCATTTTCTAAAATCTTATGCTTTTGCCGTTTTAGCCAGTTCGTCTGCAACTATTTTAATTTCTTTGTTTAAATCCTCATTCAGTTTTTTGTAGAAACCTTTTACGTTACCCGGTTCGGTGTGACTGATGCGTATGATCAGCTTGAGTACATTGTGTACCGAATCGCAAACTACTTCACGATTCACATTTTCCATTAAACTGACTAAAAACAAATCACCTGCTATATTGGTTATTTTTTTCTTTAAATCTCTTCTGCTTGCCATAAATGTAAAGTTTTAAGTTAATACATAATTCTAAATTCGCGGTAAAGGTAACATTTTTATTTGGATACGTTTTCATATTTGCGAAAAAAGAGCGAAATTTGCACGTGAATTATAAATGAAATTATATACCTTTAAATAGAATAATAGAATATGACTAAAAGTGCATTACAAATTGCCAGAGCTGCTTATCAGCCCAAACTTCCTAAAGCGTTGAAAGGCGCGGTAAAAGTAAAGGAAGGTGAACCTACACAGTCTGTTGCTGACCAGGAAGCTATCAAAGCCTTGTTCCCTAATACCTACGGCATGCCATTGATTCAGTTCGTTGAAGGCGAAGCTGTTAATATGCCTGCTATCAATGTAGGTGTCATCTTGTCTGGTGGACAGGCTCCAGGTGGACATAATGTTATTTCCGGTTTGTTCGATGGTATCAAAACATTGAATAAGGACAGTAAATTGTATGGTTTCATTTTGGGACCTGGTGGTTTGGTGGATCATAATTACATAGAACTGACTTCTGACATTATTGATGAATACCGTAATACCGGTGGTTTTGATATCATTGGTTCGGGACGTACCAAACTGGAAAAGGAAGAACAGTTTGATAAAGGTCTGGAGATCATTAAAGAATTAGACATTAAGGCACTGGTGATCATAGGTGGTGACGACTCAAACACTAACGCTTGTGTATTGGCTGAATACTATGCTGCAAAGAACTGTGGTGTTCAGGTAATCGGTTGTCCAAAGACTATTGACGGTGACTTGAAGAATGAGATGATTGAAACTTCTTTCGGTTTTGATACTGCTTGTAAGACTTACTCTGAAGTAATCGGTAATATTCAGCGTGACTGTAACTCGGCTCGTAAATACTGGCACTTTATCAAACTGATGGGGCGCTCGGCTTCTCATATTGCTTTGGAATGTGCTTTGCAGGTTCAACCTAACGTATGCATCGTTTCAGAAGAAGTAGAAGAGAAGAACATGTCTTTGGATGATGTCGTGACTTATATTGCTCAGGTAGTGGCTGATCGTGCTGCGCAAGGTAATAACTTCGGTACAGTGTTGATACCTGAAGGTTTGATTGAATTCATCCCCGCAATGAAGAGATTGATCGCTGAATTGAACGACTTCTTGGCTGCTAACGCATCAGAGTTCGCATTGATCAAGAAATCTCACCAACGTGAATATATCATCTCCAAACTTTCTAAGGAAAATTCGGAAATCTATGCTTCTCTACCCGAAGGCGTTGCACGTCAACTTACTTTGGATCGTGACCCGCATGGAAACGTACAGGTTTCACTGATTGAAACAGAAAAGCTGTTGTCCGACATGGTAGCTGTTAAATTGGCTCAATGGAAAGAAGAAGGCAAATATGTTGGTAAATTCGCTGCTCAGCATCACTTCTTCGGTTACGAAGGACGTTGCGCTGCTCCGTCTAATTTCGATGCTGACTATTGCTACTCGTTGGGTTACACTGCTTCTATGTTGATTGCCAACGGTAAAACCGGTTATATGTCTTCTGTACGCAATACTACTGCTCCGGCTGAAGAATGGATTGCAGGTGGTGTTCCTATCACTATGATGATGAATATGGAACGTCGTCACGGTGAGATGAAACCGGTTATCCAGAAAGCGTTGGTAAAACTGGACGGTGCTCCTTTCAAAGCATTCGCTGCACAGCGTGAACGTTGGGCTATTGAAACAGATTACGTATATCCGGGTCCTATCCAGTACTTTGGTCCTACGGAAGTTTGTGACCAGGCAACCAAGACATTACAGTTGGAACAGGGAAGATAATTTTTTTTCTCATTCTTAATAAGGCATAAAGAGAACCCATCGGGGCTGATTGTGAAACCATTCTCCCGATGGGTTTTATTGCAAAAATGGGTAAGAGCGATAATAAGGCTAATAAAACAGAATGGTAAAAGCAAAGAACATACGTCCTGCTTCGACTAAAAAAAAGAGAGTTGCAAAACCTGTTCGCCGGATTACACAGCGGAAAGTGAAAAACAAGCCGCAAAGAGAGATGCCGTCATGGGGTTGGTATATCGTTGTGGGACTCGTTGCTTGTTTGTTTCTCATTGCTTTCTATTATTTCTTTATCCGTCCTTATTCTTACCGTTGGAAGCCTTGCTATGGCTTCAAGGCATACGGAGTGTGTATGCCGTCAGGTTATGATGTGCATGGTATTGATATTTCCCATTATCAGGGAAATATAGACTGGAAAATGTTGGCTCAAACCCGGCAAGGGAAATTTCCTGTTCATTTTGTCTTTATGAAGGCTTCGGAAGGAGGAGATTATGGAGATAGGGCTTTTATCTCCAATTTTGACTCGGCGAAAACGCATGGCTTTATTCGTGGGGCTTATCATTTCTATAATCCGAAAACAGATCCCATCCGTCAGGCCGATTTCTTTATCAAATCCGTAAAGCTGGATTCGGGCGACCTTCCTCCCGTACTCGATATTGAGAAAAGGAGTAAGGATGAAAATCAGCTTCGTCGTGACCTTAAATTGTGGCTCGACAAAATAGAGCAGCACTACAAAGTGAAACCTATTCTTTATACTTCTTACAAATTCAAGACCCGCTATCTGAATGATTCAGTCTTCAATTCTTATCCTTATTGGATAGCTCACTATTATGTGGATTCGGTGAAATATCAAGGCAGTTGGAAATTCTGGCAGCACACGGATGTAGGTACGTTGCCGGGAATCGGTGAAAAGGTGGATTTGAATGTCTTCAACGGTTCTTTGGATGAACTTCGCTCTATGACTCTACAAGAATAATTTGTTCGTTTTTATAGTGAGTTGTCCGTTATCGGACAGTTAGGTGCTTGTTATTGGTTTGATAACCAGTTGAATAGTGTTTTGGCATATATTTTGTATTTATTGAGGAAATAATAAATATGATAGATGTATGATAAAAAAATACTTTATTCAAGCTTTAAATCTAATCAAACAGAATTTATTGTTTAGTGGTTTTTATATCGTAGGTACCGGATTGGCTATATCTATGGTGATGTTGTTGGCCGTTATATATTATATAAAGGTGGCTGGCATTTATCCTGAAGCGAATCGTTCGCGAATGATGGTCGCTTCATCGGTTCATATGCAGAATATAGATGATCCCGGGTCTAATAGCACTGGTTCGATAAGTTATAATTTGGTTAAAGATTGTTTTTATGGGTTGGAAAAGGTGGAAGCGGTTTCGGCTATTGGTGTTGGGCTAACGGGAGAAGGGTATGTAAAAATGCCGGATAGTAAACACCGTATTCCAACCTTCCCAAAAGCAGTGGATGTGGCTTTTTGGAAGGTCTTTGACTTTCGGTTTGTAGACGGGACACCATTTACCGATTCTGATTTTGCCAGCGGCATCCGGAAAGCCGTTGTGTCGGAAGAACTTGCACAGCGTGTATTCCACTCGTCGAAAGTGGTGGGAAAATATATCACACTCGATTTTTTAGAGTATAAAATATGTGGAGTGGTAAAGACGCCCAGCTATGCTACTGAACTGAGCTATGCCCAGATATGGATACCTTATACTTGTGTTCCTAACTATGACAAAGGTAACTATATAGGGGCTATTGGAGGTTACCAAGTGGTGGTATTAGCTCGTTTGACGGATGATTTTGAAGCTATTAAGGTTCAGGTAGATGATTTTACCCGCAAATTCAATGCTGTTTCACATGATGGATATCAGTTGTTATGGCATGGTCAGCCTTATGCTTATTGGAAGAATCTGTTTAAGGTGGACGATATGACTGATCTGGATTTTATGAAGATTAGCCGACAGATAGGGTGGATTTTGTTGATGCTGTTGCTGGTTCCTGCACTTAATTTGTCAGGTATGATATCCAGTCGTATAGAGAAACGTTTGCCTGAGATAGGAGTAAGGAAAGCATTTGGTGCTACTTCCTGGGTGTTATTCTCACAGATAATTTGGGAGAATTTGGTTTTGACTGTTATGGGAGGATTGTTGGGATTGTTTGTTACGTATATCATGGTACTTTTTTCCAAAAATTGGCTACTTACTTTGCTTGACAACAATGTGAAGGCCATGCCCGATGGGGTGGAAATGAGCATTACTCCACAAATGCTTTTGAATCCCTCTTTATTTTTGGGTGCATTCTTGATTTGTGTGATTGTTAATTTGTTGTCAGCGGTTGTTCCGGCCTGTTTGGCATTGAGAAAAGATATTGTCTATGTTATAAATAAATAAAAGTAGGTACTTATGTTGCGTCATATTTTTAGAAATCTTTGGAATACGCGTAAGCGGAACGGGTGGATCATGCTTGAACTAATAGTGATTGCTGTAGTATGTTGGATGGTGGTTGATCCGTTGTTTGTTATCTATTACAATCGGTCTATTCCCGATGGATATGAATCAGAAGGACTTTACCGGCTTCAGTTGTCTACCGTTCCTTCAAAAGAACAAGGCAAGCAGGCTGATTTTTTTCAATTACTGGAACGCTTGCGCAGTCATGCGCAAATAGAGTCTGCCACTTATCTGGTTAATGGGAATTATCCTTGTGCAAGGGGAAATAGTTTCAATAACTTGAGCCGGGATACTATGAGTGTGAGGGTAGCGTTTATGTATTTTGTGCCACACACTGATTTCTTTAAAACTTGGCGTATTCGCTCGGTAAAGGATGGTACTTGGGAAACATTAGAGAACACTACCTATCTGTCGAACGACATAGTGCTGACTTCGGATGCGGCTGATTGTCTTTCTCCCGGCAAGGATTTGACAGGAGGAGAGGTATATGCAGGCAGCAATACAGCCGTTAGGGTTGCAGCAGTAGCACAGCCCGTCAAGATGAAAAACTGTATGCAGCCTTTTTATCTCCGTTTTATAGCTTGGCAGGACACAGTGCCCCATTGGGTATTGGAGTCCGGAACCACTCTGTTTGCCCGTACCCGTCCGGGAGTATCCGAGAGTCGTTTTATAGAGGAATTTATTCCTTGGATGGAGGAACATCTTGTTGTGGGGCGTTTCTTTGTCAGCAAGATAGAGCCATTTCATAAAGTCAGCGAGCAAAGTGACCTAAAGGAAGGAGCTACCAGCGAGATCCGTATCAAAAAGGCATTGTGTTATTTCTTCTTGGTCAACCTATTTCTGGGCATAAGTGGCACATTCTGGTTGAGCACCCGTACTCGACGTGAAGAGATGGGGGTACGTTTGTCATACGGTGCATCTGCATGGAAAATTCGTCTGATGCTTTTGTCCGAGGCTTCTGTATTGACCACGTTTTCGGTTATAATGGGCTGTCTTATTTATTTTCAGTGGATAGTAAGAGAAGGATTTTATGTGCTGGCAGGTATGGCTCCCAGTGACGATTCGCGTTACATCACCCATCAGTTTTGGACTCATTTTTTGGTCGTTTCGGGCATAGTGTATGTCATTATGCTTGTTGTTACTTGGATTGGTGTGTGGATACCAGCTCATAATATTAGTAAAATTTCGCCTGTAACAGCCTTGAAAGACGAATAAATTCTTATATTTGTTGCCATGAATTTATTAATGAACATTCTGTGGATTATTTTGGGTGGCTTTGTCACCTGTGTGGAGTATATCATAGCTAGCTTGTTGCTGATGGTGACCATTGTGGGCATTCCGTTCGGCTTTCAGACATTGAAACTGGCACTTCTGGCTTTCTGTCCTTTTGGGCGTCAGATACGCAGTTGTCCTGATGATGGTGGGTGTCTCAGTGTGTTGATGAATATCATCTGGATATTGGTAGGGGGAATATGGATCAGTCTTTCACATTTGGCATTTGGAGTGTTGCTTTGCATTACTATTATAGGTATTCCCTTTGGTTTCCAACATTTTAAGTTGGCTGGTTTGGCACTTACTCCCTTTGGGAAAGAGATAGTTTGATTCATAATTTATGAAAAACGGCAAAAAGCAAAGATAGTATTGTACTAGTTTAGAAAAGAACCTTGTCATAGCCCAAAATAGAGTTTGGCAAGGTTTTATTAATATTCATTCTTAACTCATCCGTTGCTCTTTTTTAATGATGATTTTGTTTTACTTCTTTATGGCAAACACGAAGATTGCTTGTAACTGTTCAGTGAATCGTGTAAACGAGAGTACGTGATAATTATCTTGGGATAATTATCTGATTACCATACAATTAGTGGCAATCTTATTTTGCGTATGTCAGATAAAATCGCTATCTTTGTATTTGTGAAACAGCGGGTTAACGACATAGCGACAGCCCTTCGCAGCCTTACTTCCCAGCTAGAATTGATGCAAAGGACCATCGATTCCCAGCACTCTGAAATATGCTCGCTTAATCGCAATGTCAACAGGCTGCTGAAAGAAAACCAGAAGTTGCGCAAACGTCTGGAGAAATATGAGAAGCCACCGAAGGACTCCGGTAACAGCAGCACGCCATCATCTAAAGAGCCCATAAAATCAGAGGCCGAACGCCGAACCAGATCTCTAAGAAAAAAGTCGGACAGGAGTAGTCGGTTTTGATGAGTCGGGCGGCTATGTAAGTCCTCGAGAACCGTTTTGGCGACTCACTGAAAAGCATGGTCGCCGTCAACGACCGACACAGTGCATATTATGTATCTTTATTAATAAATTGGAATCGGATATATTTCTACATGGCAAACCTTTTTTGTTTTGTCACTATATATGCTTGTAAATCAATAATATGTGGTGACGAATCCTCCTCTATCCCCTCCAAACGGTTTATCCGTTTTTCCAGCCGGAGGGGGTTCGTCGGAAAGTGCCATGATGCAGAATGAGAGTCCGTTAGAATCCTTGCAAAGAGGGCGAAAATATCTGGTGTTTCACCTAGCAGGGCAGACGCATTAAAAATATTTCATTGATAAAAGTTCACAAAG